>NZ_JBTNDJ010000007.1:0-170844 GCF_054511055.1 Arthrobacter melezitosi | reverse complement strand
CTGACCCTCCCCCGGCCGAAGGCCCCGGCGAGGATCTCCAGCGGGGCCGGGGTTCCCTGGCCGCCGGCGGGCACCGCCGGCTGGGTACTCGAGGCCAGGCGCAGCCGCCGGGCCGCCTCGCTGCGGCTGATCCCAAGCCGTGCCCGAAGGTAGTCTGCGGTATCTCGAAACTCGGTGCGCGTGCCGCCGCCGGCCGGCTTGGCGGCGGGCCACGGGCCCTCCCCGGGGCCGGCGAGGCGGTGCTGCTCGGCGGCATGGGCGCCCAGGACCTGCAGGTGGTCCACGACCTTGGAAAGCTCCTCGATGCCGGCGATCGTCTCGGTGACCTCGTGGCGTCCCAGCAGCAGGAAGCGGTCGGAGAAAGTGGCGGCAAATTCCGTGAGCTCGGCGTGTACTGCGGAGAGGATTCCCACAGTGCCCGCATGCTCCTCGACCGGTGCCGTTGCCATAGTTCATTTTATCGAACAGGAATTCGAATTTTCCTGGAGAATGGCCTATGTGGACAAGCGGTGGGATGAAGATATCCACAGGTGGCGGGTGCCGTGGTCCAAGCCGGACCGGATGCCGGGGTGCGAGTTGAAGTGGGTGCTGGAATCTACCGAAAATCGGGCAAAAAGGCACAGAAAACCCTTGACCTGTTGGGCGGGCAGGTCTAGCTTTGGACTATCAACCGATTGGTTGATCAACTGACAGGTAGATCATGAAGCAAGGACCCGAGGAGCAGCTCAACTCGGCATTCGCCGCCCTCGCCGACCCGGTCCGTCGGGCCCTCATCGCCCGACTCTCCCGCGGCCCCGCGACGGTCAATGAATTGGCTGAACCGTTCCCCATCACGAAGCAGGCCGTCTCAAAGCACATCCAGGTGCTTGAGCAGTCAGGGCTGATCACCCGCACCAGGGAGGGACAACGCCGTCCCTGCCATCTCGATCCGGCGGCACTGGAGGCATTGACCGGTTGGATCGATACCCACCGTCTCACCGTCGAGCGGCAGTACCGCCGGCTCGACACAGTGCTTGAAACACTCAAGGAGAAGGAATCATGAGCAATGCAACAGTGATCACCGCAGTTCCGGACCTGCCGTTCATCGACATCGTCCGCGAGTATGACGCCCCGCGCGAGCTCGTGTACCGCGCCTACAGCGACCCCGAACTGGTGGTGCAGTGGCTCGGTCCGGACCGGCTCACCGTGGAACTGCGGGAGTACGACGTGCGGGACGGCGGATCGTGGTCCTTCGTGCACCGCGACACCGACGGCACGGGGTATGGGTTCCGCGGCGTCTTCCATTCGGCAACCCCGCCTGAGCGGATTATCCAGACCTTCGAGTTCCTCGGCGCCCCCGGCTACGTCAGCATCGAGAGCGTGACCTTCGAAGAGCTCGAGGGAGGGCGGACCCGCGCCGTAGCCCATGCCGTCTACCCGACGATGGAGGCCCGCGACGCAATGATTGAAAACGGTATGGAGGGCGGCGTCGTCGAAGGTAACAACCGCCTCGACAAGATCCTTGCCCGCCTGCAGCAGCACGCCGACAGCAAGTAGGGCGCACGCGGATCGGGGCCTCCTTCCGTCAGCTTTCGGACGGTAGGAGGCCCTGCGCCCCCAGCGTTGCCGCTTGCCCACAGGCCGCGCATATAGCATGCGACGGGAATTCCTGCGGAAATCCTGCGCTGAGCGCGCGGCCGGCATCCCTTACGCTGTTCGAGGGCTGGGGACTGGGGGACGACAATGACAGCGGGCGACGGAGCGGCAGAGCAGGCAAGGCTGGCTGCGGAACGGGTTCAGCGGCTTCGGCGCCAGCTGGAAAAAGCCGAGGACGATGAGCGTGCGTGGGCTGCGGGTGCCGCCGGTGAAGTGCTGGTGGCCGGCCGAATGGCGGAGCTTGAGCGTTCTGGATGGCTTGTCCTCCACGATGTCCACTGGCCGGGTCGACCGAAGGCGAACATCGACCACCTGGCAATCGGGCCGGGAGGAATCCTCGTTATCGATGCAAAAAACTGGTCCGGAGACGTCAGCCTTCGGCACGGGGAGCTGATCCAGAACGGCCACTCCCGCAGCCGGTCAACGGCCGCCGCCCTGGAGCAGGCCGCCGCCGTGGCGGCCCTGCTCGAACCCCAACACAGGACGCTGGTGCAGGCCTGGCTCTGCATGGTCGGTCAACCCGCCATGCGCGGCGCCACGGCGGCCGGAGTGAGGATTGAGGGGATTGACACCCTCACGGCTGCGGCCGCCGCACTTCCGGAGGTGCTCGAGGGTCCGTTTGTGGCGGCGATCCATACCTACCTCGCCGCACAGCTGACGGGCCCCGGAGCCCACTCACTCCTGACCACGGCAACCCTTGACCCATCGTCCGCGGCAAGCCAAGGACTCGATGCACGGCGCCGGGCCGCACGGCAACGGGCGGGCAGGGTGGGAGGCGCCCGAGGAAGCCGGCCGGACGCAGGCCCCTGGTCCCCTCGGCCGTCCCGGACCGCGCCGCGCGGTTCGTCCAGGCGCCGAAAGAAACGGCAGGGCCTCGTCCGGAACCTGCTGCAGTTGGTCCTCCTTCTCGTAGTGCTCTCACTGGTCCGTGAGGTCACCGCACAATTGAGCGAACCCTCGGTGGTCCCCGTCCCCGCAGGAACGGGCCTGATCCAGCCCGCACAGCCGCCAGCGTCTCCATGAGCATTCCGGCCGGTACCGGTCCGGCCCTGTGCCGTCCAGCCGGGGATCCATTGACTGTCAATTCTTCCCGGATTATAGTTACTTTAAGCAACGAAGCACTTGTTGAGGACTGTTATCTCCGACGGGACGCCTGCGGGTGAGGGACCGGTCCGGGTAGCTCACCGGAAGGCGCCCGTCGGTATCGGGACGGTAGTGTCCCCGCGTCGTCTCCTGTGACTACCTCGTCATCCACCTCATCCGGCTGCTAACCGGCTCCGAATCCCTCACCAGCGCACGACCACCACCGACGGGCAATGACGACCGCCAGCCATCACCGACTCCCCGTCGGCAACACCGGAAGCACAATGGCATACTCATCGGCAGATATCACCGCACACGCAACTCCCGAAACTCCCGTGAAATCGAACGGCGCCCAGCCACCCTCGATGTCACATGCGCAGATCCTGCAGGCCCTCACCGGACTGCTCGCGGCACTGTTCACGGCGATCCTCAGCAGCACGATCGTCGCCAACGCCCTGCCCACGATCATGGCCGACCTCAACGGCTCCCAGACCGACTTCGCCTGGGTCATCACGGCAGCACTCCTGGCCAACGCCGCCACCACCCCGATCTGGGGCAAGTTCGCCGACCTGTTCGACAAGAAGCTCATGGTCCAGCTCAGCATCGTCATCTTCGTCGCGGGCTCGGTCCTGGCAGGCTTTGCCTCCACCATTCCGGTGCTCCTGACGGCCCGCGTGATCCAGGGCATCGCCATGGGCGGCCTCACGGCCCTGGCCATGGCCATCATCGGCACCATCATCCCGCCGCGGGAACGCGGCCGGTACTCGGGCTACCTCGGCGGCGTCATGGCCGTCGCCACGGCCGGCGGTCCGCTGCTTGGCGGCTTCATCGTCGACTCGCCGCTCGGCTGGCGCTGGACCTTCTTCGTCTGCGTACCCCTCGCCGTCGTCGCGCTCATCCTGCTGCAGTTCACCCTCAAGCTTCCCCACCTCCGCCGGAAGGTCAGCATTGACTGGGTCGGTTCGATCCTCCTCACCGCAGGCGTGAGCCTGGCGCTGATCTGGGTCTCCTTCGCCGGCAAGGCGGGCTATTACGGCTGGTTCTCCTGGGAGAGCGCCGCCATGGTTGGCGGCAGCGCAGTGCTGCTGGGTCTCCTGTTGCTCGTCGAGACGCGGGTGGCCGAGCCGATCATCCCGCTGAAGATCATTTCCGAACGCACGACGGCGCTCGCCATCCTCGCCTCGATCGCCGTCGGGATCGCCCTCTTCGCCTCCTCGACCTACCTCGGGCAGTACTACCAGGTGGCACGCGGTGCGACGCCGACCGAGGCCGGCCTGCTCACCCTGCCTCTGATCGCCGGCAACCTCATCGGCTCGGTCGGCGCGGGGCAGCTCGTGTCCCGGTACGGCAGGTGGAAGCGGTTCCTGATCCTCGGAGCCGTGTTCCTCATCGCCGGGCTGGGCCTCTCCGGAACCATCGATCACCTCACCGATCTCCGGCTCGTCGGCGTCTACACCTTCCTCTTCGGCATGGGCCTTGGCCTGATGCTGCAGAACCTCGTCCTGGCAGTGCAGAACACCGTGGAGCTGAAGAACGTGGGCTCCGCCAGCGCCTCCGTCGCCTTCTTCCGCTCCATCGGCGGTGCCACAGGGGTCGCGGTGCTCGGCGCCATCCTCGGCACCCAGGTCACCAACCGCACCACCGAGGGGCTCGCGGCGGCGGGCGTGCCCACCGATCCCGCCGGGGCGGCCGGGGGCAGCCTCGACCTCGTGAACCTGCCGGCACCGGTGGCCGAGATCATCCGGGCCGCCTACGGTGACAGCACCGCGCTGATCTTCCTGATCACGGCCGGCTTCGCGGTCCTCGCCCTCGTCTGCGTGCTCTTCATTAAGGAACGGCCGCTGCGGCGCACCGTCGATCTCGTGCCGGAAACGCGCGGATCCGAGGACCTCGAGGCGTAGCTAGGCGCCCGCACCCGCCGCCGATGACAGGGACAAGCGCTCCAGTCCCGCGTCGATGACGGCCCGCCGCAGCCCCTCGGCGGCAGGTCGCTCCGCCGCCAGCCGGTCGGCCAGCCGCGAAAGGGCCGCCGGCGGGCACCCGGCGGCGATATCGGCCCACAGCTCCGCGACGGTGTCACACCCGGTTACCGCTCCGGTCACGCCGCGGAGCTGCCAGGAGTCCCCGGCAACGGAGACGCCGGGAACCCCCGGCAGCCCGTCGCAGAGTGCGTTGACGGCCGAGGCGACCAGGAGGTGCTGCCTCAGCGTCCGCACCTGCCCGACGACGTCATCGGCGACGATGGTCCGGCCGCACGCTCCACACATGGTTCACCGCTCTTCCGGGAGGCTCACGGCATCACGTCACCCGAGTTCGGCCCGAGGGTCTGCCCCACGAAGAGGTTGCCGCCGGGGTCGCTCGCCAGCAGCAGCGCCGTGGGCGCCACCTCCTCCGGCGTCCCGAACCGGCCCAGCGGCAGCTCTTTCCGCTTGGCGGCCTTCCACTCCTCCGAAATGCCGTCGACCAGCGGCGTCTCGATTGGACCGGGCGCAATGCAGTTCACCAGCACGTTGTCGCCCGACACCTCGAGGGCCAGCGACTTGGTCATCCCGATCACCCCGGCCTTGGCGGCACTGTAGTGGCTCAGCCCGGTTCCGCCCTTGATCCCCAGCTGGGAGGCGATATTGATGATGCGCCCCCATTTCCGCTCCCGCATCTCCGCCACCACCTCCCTGCAGCACAGGAAGACGCCCGTCAGGTCGACGGCGAGGGTCTCGTTCCACTGCTCAAGGCCCATGTCCTGCAGCGGCGACTCGGTGAGCAGCCCTGCACTGTTCACCAGGACATCCACCTGCCCGAGGTCCTCCCGGGCCGTGGCGAACGCCCGGGCGACGCTGTGCTCGTCGGCGACGTCGACGGCGAAGGTGCCTTCCGCCGACGCGTTCCGGTCGAGCACCGCCACCCGGGCGCCCCCGGCCCGGAACGCGTCGGCGATGGCGGCACCGATTCCGCTGCCCCCGCCGGTGACGACGACCCCCCGCCCGTCAAAGGGGGACATCAGGCCCTCATCTTGACGGTCAGTCCACCATCGACGATGAGCGCCTGCCCGGTGACGTAGACGGAGGCCTCCGAGGTGAGGAAGCCGATGACGCTGGCCACCTCCTCCGGACGGCCCACCCGCCCCCACGGGATGTCCTTGCCCGCCCGCTCCAGCCCCTCGGGGCCGAGTGAGTTGACCGGATCGAGGGACTGCGGGGTCTCGATCAGCCCCGGAATCACCGCGTTGGCCCGGATCCTGCGGGGGCCGAGTTCGACGGCGACGCTGCGCACCAGCCCCAGCACGCCGGCCTTCGCCGCGGCGTAGTGGGCGTGTTCCTCCCACCCGTACACGCCGCCGGCGATCGAGGAGACCGCCACGAGGGCGCCGCCGTCGTTCATCCGCTGTGAGCCCGCACGCAGGGTGCGCAGCACCCCGGTGAGGTCGACATTGAGCATGTCGTCCCACTTGTCGTCGGACAGTTCGTGCAGCGGGGCGTTGCGCAGGATCCCGGCGTTGGCGATGGCGTAATCGAGCCTGCCGTACTCGGTGAGAGCCCGCTCGGCGAACGCGTCGACCGACTCGGTTGAGCGGACGTCAACCTCGTGGATGATCCCCATGCCGCCGGCGTGCTTCACCGAATCGAGGGTCTGCTCGGGGTCGTGGGGATCCCCGGGGAAGGTGCCGATGATCGACACCACCCCGCGCTGGGCGTAGTTCACCGCCAGGGCGCGGCCGATGCCGCTCGCCGCACCCGTGATGATCGCTACCTCAGGCTGGGACGTCATGGGGTGACTCCTCCCGCATGACCGCGTCCACGTGCTTGGCGCCCATCATCATGAAGCCCGAGAGGAGGGTGCCGAGGGCACCGACCCAGAGGGCGGCGGCGCCGGTTCCGGCGGCGGTGGCAACGATGGTGAACAGGGCGCCGCCGATAATGGTGCCCGGCTGGCTCATCGCCCCGATGAAGGACAGGCCCGTGGCCCGGCAGCTGACGGGGTAGCACTCGGCCATGTAGTACTGGATGGCCGCGTACGGGCCGACCAGGAAGAACAGCCCCGTGCCGTAGGTCAGGATGATCAGGAACGAACTCTCCACCAGCGGGCTCAGCATGACGGCGAACGACAGCCCGGAGATGATCCAGCCGCCGATGATGGTGCGCTTTCGCCCGATCTTGTCACCGATCCAGCCGTGGAACACATAGCCGAAGTAGGCGAGCAGGTTGATGACGATCAGCAGCCAGAACGCAGTCGACAGCTCCACGCCCTTGGCATTCGCCAGGACCGAGGTGCCCAGGACGCTGAAGATCGCGATGCCGAAGAAGTTCAGGATCCACGCGAGTGAGAACACGATGGTGTTCCGGCGCAGCTCCGGCTCCCAGATGCGCTTCAGGGGAGCGGTCGAGGAGTGCTCGACGCCGAAGGACCGGGCCAGGGCGTGCGCCTCATCGGTCTTGCCCGACTTCTCGAGCTCGGTCAGGCGGTGGTGGAGCTCGAACTGCGGGGTCTCCTTGAGCTTCTTGGAGATGAGGAACACGATGATGAAGGCCGGGATGGTGGCCATCAGGTACAGGGCGCGCCAGCCGAAGATCGGGAGGAACACCAGGGCCAGGGCGCTCGCGAGGAGGAAGCCGAGCGGCCACCCGCCCTGGATGAACGAGTAGTGGAAGCCGGGGCGCTTGTGCTTCTTCTCATCCTCGGTGACCTGGTACACCTCGTTCATGTAGGTGGCGTTCACCGCCTGCTCCGAGAAACCGAGGCCGCCGAATGAGCGGACGAAGATGAGCAGGCCGTTGCTGAGGAAGCCGAGCCCGGTGGGGATCAGGGCGGTGAGGCCGGAGACGACGGCGGTGCCGCCGACGGTGACCATCATGCCTTTGCGCCGCCCGAGCCGGTCGATGACCGGGCCGATCCCGAAGCAGACGACCGCCGTACCGACGGCGATCCAGGTGTTGATTGCGTAGGCCTCGGGCGCCGTCCAGCCGAACTCATCCTGCATGGCGGGCAGGAGGGTGCCGAACAGGCCGTAGTCGAAGACCGCGACGGTCCAGGCGAGGAGGGCGAGGACGGTCGCCGTCGTCGTCTGCTTCTTGGTGAATGAAGGGAAACGGCGCTTCTCGTCTCCCTGGGGCGTCGAGAGGTCGACACCTGCCTCTTGGGTGGACATTTCTAGCTTTCCTTTCGGGGGCTCCGGGCGAGGAATGAGTCGGCGATTTCGTCGAAGGTGTGCCAGCTGACACCTTCGTGGGAGTTGATGTGTTGGATGAGGCGCTCGAGCATGAGCAGGACCTGCGGGCGGCCCGAGACGTCGGGGTGGATCGTCATGGTGAAGACCGCCTGGTCCATCTCGGCGTAGACCCAGTCGAACTGGTCGCGCCACATCTCCTCGAGGTGGCGGGGGTTGACGAACCCGTGGGAGTTGGGGGCGGCCTTGATGAACATCATTGGAGGCAGGTCGTCCAGGTACCAGTTGGCGGGGATTTCGACGAGGTCCGTCTCCTCCCCGCGCTTCAGGGGTTCCATCCAGGTCTCGGCGGGCTGGGAGTAGTCGATCTTCTTCCAGCTGTCGCCGACGCGGATGTAGTAGGGCTCGAAGTCGTTGTGCATCAGTGAGTGGTCGTACTTGATGCCCCGGTCCAGCAGGATCTCATTGGTAACCGGCGAGAATTCCCACCAGGGGGCGACGTAGCCGGTGGGCCGGCGCCCCGAGACCTTTTCGATGAGCTCGATCGAGCGGTCGAGGATCGCCGTCTCCTGCTCGCGGGTCATGGCAATCGGGTTCTCGTGCGAATAGCCGTGGACGCCGATCTCGGAGCCTGCGTCGACCACCATCTGGGTGAGCTCGGGGAACGTCTCAAGCGAGTGGCCCGGGATGAACCAGGTCGATGGAAGGCCGTGCTTCTCAAAGAGGCGCACAAGCCGCGGTCCGCCCACTTCACCGCTGAAGAGGCCGCGGGAGATGTCGCAGGGCGAGTCCTCCCCTCCGTAGGATCCGAGCATGCCGGCGACGGCGTCGACGTCCACGCCGAACGCGAGTTGGATGTTCTTGGTCATGGATCAGCCTTTCGACGGGGTGGATAACGGTGGACGGACAGCTGCATGGGGCAGAAGGGTTCCGCGCCGGGCGAACTGCTCGGCGATCCGCGGTGGCGGCATTCCGAGGGTGAGGAGCAGTTGGAGGAGGATCCGGGCCTGCGACGGGCGCAGCAGCCCCGACGGGATGGCGCCGGCCTCGTGGAGGTCCCTGCCGCCGCCGGCGCCGTAGACCTGCATGACCGGCCCGGCGTGCACGCGGGTGCTGACCACGACGACGACGCCGGCCGCCGCCGCTTCCGCCACTGCGGCGCAGAGCGCTGGATTCGCATTGCCGTTGCCCGTTCCCTGGAGCACGATGCCCCGGGCGCCTGCCGCGAGGGCCGCCCGCAGGAGCGTTCCGTCGGCGTCGGGGTGGGAGGCGACGACGTCGACCCGCACCGGGGGCGCCCCCAACGCCGGGAGGGGCAGCGGTTCGTAGACGGGCGGGGCGGGCCGCAGGTCGACCAGCCAGGCGTCGGTGACGGTGCCCGCCGGATCGGTGTCCGGGGTGCCGAAGGCCCGGGCGTCGACGGTCTGGACCTTCCGTACGCCGGCCGCCCGGTGGATGGTCCCGGCGAAGGCCACGAGCACGCCCTGTCCGACGGCGGTGGGGGCCGCGGCGATCGAGAGGGCTGCACGCAGGTTGCCCGGGCCGTCCGGGTGGTCGTGGTCGGCGGTGTGCTGGGCCCCGGTGAAGACGACGGCGCGCTGGTCGTCGTGGACAAGTTGGGCGAGATAAGCCGTTTCCTCGGTGGTGTCGGTTCCGTGGGTGACCACGACGCCAAGGACCGCCGGGTCCGCAAGGGCGTCGCGGATGGCCGTGCAGATCGTGAGCAGGTCGGCGAAGGTCAGCAGGTAGGAGCCCTTCGTCATGACGTCAACCACCCGGACGGGGACCGCGCTGTCACCGGCGCTGGCAAGCAGGGCGTCCCCGGTGTCGGCGGCCAGGGCGCCGCTGCCGGGTGCCGAACTACGCGAAGCGATGGTGCCCCCGGTGGCGAGCAACGCCACATAGGGGGAGTTCGAGGTACCCATTTTCACCTCCGGGGTTCCGGGAGAGGGGATTCAGGAATCGGGTGCGCTGAGTGCGGTGATCCGGGTGGCGGAATCGTTCGCGGTGGCCTGGTGGCAGTGTCCTGGCGGCAAAGTCTGGGGGCGGCGACCTGCTGTTGCGCAATCGCCGGTGGTGCGGCGGTCCGGAGACCGGCGGCCGGGGGTGGGGGCTTGAGGGCGCTGACCTCGCGCGGAACGGCGGTGGGGGCCGGGAACTGAGCGGTCCCCGGGTAGGGGCGCCGGCCGCGTTCCACGGCTACCCAATCGTTTGGGTTGCGTGGCAATTACACTAAAATGTGACGTGGGTCTCGTCAATCAAAAATGTCTTCGGCAATTCAGCTTGAAACATCGGACCTACCGGGGGGAGAAGCAGCATGCGCGCAGAGGGAACAGGCCGGCAACCGATAACGCTCAAGGACCTGGCGGCCGAGCTGGGGATCCACCCCTCGACGGTGTCGCGCGTGCTTCACTCGACCTCGGAGATCGCCCGGGGGGCGGCGTCCTCGGCGACGGCCGAGCGGGTCCGCAAGCTGGCCCGGGAACGCGGCTACTCGCCGGACCCCGGCGCCACGAGCCTGCGCACCCGCCGGACAAAGGCCCTCGGGGTGATCGTGCCCCGCCTCTCCGACCTCGTGCTCGCCACCATGTACGAGGGGGTCGAGGAGGCCGCCGCCGAGGCACACTACTCGACCTTCGTGATGAACTCCCACGACAACCAGGTCGAGCAGCGACGCAAGGCCGAGATCATGCTCGCACGCCGGGTGGACGGCCTGATCCTCGGCGATATCCACGCCGGCAGCGAACTCGTCCACGAACTCCAGGGCCGGCACATCCCCTTCGTGCTGATGAACCGCAGGTACCCGGGGTTCCCATCCTCCACGTGCGACGACGTTCGCGGCGGTGAGCTTGTCGCGGACCATCTCTGGACCACCGGCCACCGGTCGGTTGCGGTGATCGCCGGTGAACCCTACGCGAGCACGGCCCTCGACCGCACCTCCGGCTTCCGCGAGCGGTGGCTCGAGCTGGGCGGGACCCTGCCGGACGCCGACATCGTCTGGTCCCGCTTCGACACCGAAGGCGGCCGGCAGGCCGCCGAGACGCTCCTGACCCGCGGGGGAAGGACCCCGACCGCCGTCTTCGCGGTGAACGACTTCGCCGCGATCGGCGCCATGGGCGCCCTCCGCTCCCACGGGTTCACCGTGGGGCAGGACATCGCCGTCGTCGGCTTCAACGACACCTCACTCGCAGCCCAGCTCCCCATCCCGCTGTCCTCGGTACGCTCGCCGATGCTCGAGATCGGACGCCGGGCCGTCGAGCTGCTGCGCCGGGTCATCGCAGGCGAGCAGGTCGAGTCGCTGCGCCTGACGCCCGAGCTCTTCATCCGGGAGAGCAGTTCCGCCACCGCGGCCGCCCGGGAC
The DNA here is from genome assembly GCF_054511055.1 of Arthrobacter melezitosi. NCBI lineage: Bacteria > Bacillati > Actinomycetota > Actinomycetes > Micrococcales > Micrococcaceae > Arthrobacter > Arthrobacter melezitosi. The sequence goes on along the minus strand of NZ_JBTNDJ010000007.1, from coordinate 159,604 downwards.
GCCCTCGTCGGCTAGGCCCGGCCGGCTGGGGGGATCGGACGCAGGTCAGCCCCAGAGCCGGGAGCGGGCTTCCCTGCCCTCCGCCCGCGCCGCCAGCGCCTCCTCGAGGGTGACAGCCCGGAAGGAGGTCTTCGTGCCCGGTGAGCTCCGCGCCAGCAGGTCCATGTCGGCACTGATCACCGTGGCGACCATCGCATAGCCACCGCCGGAGACGGCGTCGCGGTGCAGCACGATGGGCTCCTTGCCGCCCGGGATCTGGATGGAGCCCACCGCATAGCCGGCGTCAACGATGTTCGAGGGGTCGGAGCCCGCCCCGAACGGTTGGGTACGCGGCTTCCAGGCGATGTCGGGCCCGGAGTACCTCAGCCCTGTGCGGTCGGCGACCGGGGTCAGGGTCCAGGTCGCGCTCAGGAGGGTTTCGAGCCCCTCCTCGGTGAGCCGGTGGTCGTAGAGGCCGGGCAGCACCCGCACGGTCACCTCCTTATCGAAGGACGGCCGCAGCGCCTCCTCGAGCTCCGTCCTCCCGCCGCCGTCGGCCCCGGCACCAGGTGCCGCCCCGACGGGCAGTACGTCCTCCGCCCGAAGTGCCCTCCCCTCGAAGCCGCCCACGGCCCCGAGCGTATAGGTGGAGCGGCTGCCGAGGACCACCGGGACGTCGATCCCGCCGCGGACCGCGACGTAGTAGCGGGTTCCCCCGCGCAGCATTCCGAAGGACACCTCATCGCCCGCTGACAGTTCGAGGCGGGACCACTGGGGGCGCGGCTCGCCGTTGACCTTCACCTCGACCGGGGCGCCGGCGACGGCGATTACGGCGTCGGCGTCGGTGGTGAACTTCGGACCGAGGTAGGTGCATTCGAGGACCGCCTCGACGGCGGTGTTGCGGGCCAGGGCGTTGGCCATCTCGGCCGACAGCGAGTCCATGGCACCGCCCTGCGGGATGCCGACGTTGTAGTAGCCGGGCCGGCCCTGGTCCTGCACCGTCGTCGCGAGCCCTGGTTCGAGGATCTTAATGGCCATGGAGCTGCTCCAGGAGGTCTTGATTGTAGGCGGCCGGGTCGTCGAGGGCCCGCTGGAGGTCGAAGACCACCGGCACCTGGCGGTAGGTGTAGGTGCCGGCGTCGACCTGCGCCTGGATCTCCCGGTACTCGGCCTCTTCGACCGGGCGGAACTTCACGATGTCGCCCGGGCGGAAGAAGATCATAAAGTCCCGGAAGTCGGCGAGGCGCTGGGCGGGGTCGAAGATCGGCGCCGCGGCGATGCCGAACATCTGGTAGCCGCCGGCGCCCCGCACCGAGTAGATGCAGGCGAAGCAGCCGCCGTGGCCCACCGTCAGTGCCGGGGTGTCGGTGCGCGGGCTCAGGTATTTGGGCACCTCGAGCTGGTCCTTCTGCGGCACGATCTGGAACATGAACGGCAGCCCCGCGACGAATCCGACCATCGAGACAAGCCACGGCGACTCGTGGTGGCGCCGGATGAACTCGGCGGGGGAGGCGAGCCCGTTCTCCTCGGCGGCGAAGTCGAGGTCCGTCCCCTCAGGGCGCTGGTGCCCCTTGCGGAACCGGGCGCCGGTCTCGCGGGTGTACGGGTCGTCGTACCAGACCGGCACCTCGATAATGCGGGTGTCGAGCGTCTGGTGGCTTGAGTGCGCCACCTCGTCCTCGACCCTGCGGACTTCCGCCTCGAGCCGGTCCGGAGGGAAGACGTCGGGGTTGAACCGGAGCAGCAGCGAGGCGTTCGCGGGGCAGATGTCGGTGACGCCGGAGAGCCCGCGCGCCGTGAGGAGGGCCGCCATCGCGTTCGCCTTGTAATTCGCCGCAAGGCTCATCGCCTCGGCGATCTCAACGAACAGGAACTCGTCGCCGCCCCAGGTGTAGCGGGCGTCGGTCCGCTGGACCGCTGTGTCGGTCATGAGGGCACTCCCAGGAGGTCGGGCGTCGATTCGATGAACTTGGTGGAGTGCACGACGTCGCGCACCTCGCTGCGGGAGAGCACCGCCTGCAGCAGGGGAAGGGTGGTCTTCACACCCTCGATGCGCACCTCGCCCAGGGCCCGCAGGGACCGGGCGATCGTGTCTTCGCGGCGCGCGTCCCACACGATGAGCTTCGCCAGGAGCGAGTCGTAGAACGGGGCGACGACTGAGCCGGTGACCACCCCGGAGTCGATCCGGATGCCGGGGCCGCCGGGCCAATCGAGGCGGGAAAGGGTGCCGGGGCTTGGGAGGAAGTTGCTCGCGGGATCCTCGGCATTGATCCGGAACTCGAAGGCATGCCCGGTGAAGGTGACGTCCTTCTGGGAGAGGCGGAGCACGCCGTCGCGGGCCACGAGGATCTGCTCGCGCACCAGGTCGAAGCCGGTGATCATCTCGGTCACCGGGTGTTCGACCTGCAGCCGGGTGTTCATTTCGATGAAGGCCGCCTCGTGCGACACCGGGTCGTAGAGGAACTCGATGGTGCCAAGGCCGCGGTAGTGACACTTCCGTCCAAGCTCGGTTGAGGATTCGAGGATCTTCGTGCGCACCGCCTCGGGCAGCATCGGTGCCGGGGCCTCCTCGACGACCTTCTGCTGGCGCCGCTGCAGCGAGCAGTCGCGGTCGCCTAGGTGGATGACGTTCTCGCCGTCGCCCAGGATCTGCACCTCGACGTGACGGGCGTTGGAGACGAACTGCTCGAGGTACACGGCCGGGTCGCCGAAGGCGCCCTGGGCCTCCGCCTGGGCCATCTCCACCGTCGATTTCAGCTCCGCAGGGTCGGTCACGAGGCGGATGCCCCGGCCGCCTCCTCCGGCCGAGGCCTTCACGACGAGCGGGAACCCCACCTCCGCGGCGATCGCGGCGGCGTCGTCGACCGGGGTCAGGGCGTCGCTGCCGCGGAGGGTGGGGACGCCCGCGTCGCGGGCGGCCTGCCGGGCCCGGGACTTGTCGCCCATCAGCTCGATGGCGTCGGCGGCCGGGCCCACCCAGGTGAGTCCGGCGTCGGCGACCGCGCGGGCGAAACCGGCATTCTCGGAGAGGAAACCGTAGCCCGGGTGGACGCCGTCGCACCCGGTCGCCGTCGCGGCGCCGAGGACGGCCTCGGTGTTGAGGTAGCTCCGGGCCGCCGCCGCGGGGCCGATCACCTCGACCTCGTCGGCGAGTTCGGCGGCGTAGGAGTTCGCATCGGGCTCGCTGGCGGCAAGCACTGTTCGCAGGCCAAGTTCGTGGGCGGTGCGGAGGATCCGCACGGCGATTTCGCCGCGGTTGGCGACGAGCAGCTTCTTGAGGGTCATTGCTCCGCCACCACCGCAATCACGTCTCCGGGGTTCACCGCGCCGGCGTCCTCGACGGCGAAGCGTTCAAGGGTGCCGCTGACCTCGCTGCGGATTTCGGAGAACTGCTTCATGATTTCGACCATGCCGATGGCCTGGCCGGCCTCGATGCGGTCCCCCTCGGTGGCGAAGGGCTCCTTGTCCGGGGCGGGCTTCCGGTAGAAGATGCCGGGGAGCGGGGAAAGAATGTCGGCCATGGGGAGTCCTTCCAGGCGGGGTTGGGTTGGTTCAGGCGGTGGCCGGCTCCGCGGAGTCCGTGGGGCGGCCGGCGGTGGAGAGCACTTCGCGCACGGCGGCGGCGACCTCCGGCGAGTTGGGGGCATCGGAGTGGACGCAGATACTCGAGAAGTCGATGCGCAGGAGCGTGCCGTCCGAGGCTTCGACCAGGCCGTCGTCGAGCACCCGGCGGACGCGCGCGGCGGCCTTCGCCGGGTCGGTGAGTTCGGGCCGGCGCTGAATGAGCAGCTGGCCCTCGGGGCCGTAGTTGAGGTCGACGTAGAGCTCGCCGACGAATTCGATGCCGAGGCTTTCGCACACCACCTGGTGCTGGGTTCCCGCCAGGCCGTAGAAGGGCACCCCGTAGAGGGCGGCGACCTTCCCAGCGGCCTGCATCAGATGGTGGTCCCGGGCGAGCATGCCGTAGAGCGATCCGTGCGGTTTGATGTGGTGGAGTTCGACCCCCTCCCGGAGCAGGAAGGACGAAAGCGCCCCCACCTGGTAGAGCATCAGGTGCTCCACCTCGTTGGGTGTCAGCTTCATCTCCCGCCGGCCGAAGCCGACGAGGTCGGGGAGACCTGGGTGCGCGCCGATCCCCAGGTCCCGGCAGGCGGCGGCGGAGACGGTGTCCGCCATCGCATCCGGGTCGCCCGAATGGAAACCGCAGGCGACGTTGATGGAGTCGACAAGCTCCATCAGGGGCAGGTCGTTGCCGAAGGAGTGAAGGCCGAGCGATTCACCCATGTCGGAGTTGATTGTAGGCGTCGGGGTCTGAGTGACGCCGGTGGATGCATCAGTCATGCGCTCAACGCTAAACCCGTATTCCACCCCGTGACAGGGGGTGCGGCCCTTTGAAAAATCGGCGGGGGTGTGCTGTTTTCAGCGCCGGGCCGCCGGACGGTCGGCGAGCAGCCCCCGAACGGCTCCGGCGCTGAAGTGGAGGGCGAACCGGGCGAGGGTTCCGAGGCGCAGCGGGACCGAACCCGCGGTGGCCCGGAGCGAGGCGAGGGACCGCAGGGCCTGCGGGGTCGGGGTGCGGAGAAGGCCCCGCAGGACATCGCCGTCGGCGGAGGTCAGCTCGAAGCGTGTCGTGGTGAAGTCGTACCAGAGCGCGCGCGGATTGCCCGGGCGCTGGGCTTTCGCGCCGTTCAGGTGCAGTTCGACACCGTCGTCGGTGGAGAAGGTGAGCGAGTATCCGACGGCGGCACCGGCGTCGTCGGGAAACAGGGCCACCGTGCCGGTGACCGGCCGGCCGCTGGCGAAGCCGTCGATGTCCACCGTCCCCTCGACGTTCAGCCGGTGGTGCGGGTCGGTGCGGAACGCCTCCCAGCCGTCCATCGTGGCCCGCAGCTCCAGGCGGACCGCGGCCTGGCGGTGGGGCAGTTCAAGCCATCCGGAGAGCCGCTCGCTGAACCGGACGCCGTCCGCTGGGCTCTGTCCGCGGGAATCTGCACTTTCAGCCATGGCCTCATCTTCGGGCATTTTGCCGATTTTTACATCAGATATTCCTGCTGCGCGACCAGGTGACCGGCCGCGGGAGGCGCATGGTTCGGCTGTGAAATTCAACACCGCGCTCCGCGCCGGCGGCTCCGCTTTCCGGGACCGGTGGCTGCGCAGGGGGCCACCTGTCCCGGAAGGTTCTCCTGTCCGCGGAATAAACACCTGTGCTCCCGTCGCTATACGCGCCGCTGCCGACGCACCGGCCGCAACGTTCACGGGCTTCACCGCCGCAGCAGTCGCACCGCCGCCCGGAAAGCGCCTCGACCACCACAGATCGGAACAGAACTTTGACGACCCTTTGGGACTCCACCACCGTCGGCAACATCGAGCTCAACCACCGCCTGGCCTTGGCGCCCATGACCCGCAGCCGGGCCAACGCCGACGGCACTCCCGGGGAACTCGCCGCCGAGTACTACGCCCAGCGCGCTTCGCTGGGGCTGCTCATCACCGAAGCCACGCAGCCCTCCGATGACGGCCAGGGCTATATGCTCAGCCCGGGCATCTACACCGATGCGCACGTCGAGGGCTGGAAGGCGGTGACCTCGGCTGTCCACGACGCCGGCGGTGCCCTGTTCATTCAGCTGATGCACGTCGGGCGGATGTCGCATCCGGACAACACCCCGCACCACCGCACCCCGGTGGCCCCCTCGGCCATCGCCCCGGGCGAGACGATGTACACGGCCACCGGCCCCCAGGACATTCCCACCCCGCGGGCCCTGACCACCGATGAGATCAAGGCTGCAGTCCAGGACTTCCGCACCGCGGCCGCCGCCGCAATCCGGGCCGGTGCCGACGGGGTCGAGATCCACGGCGCCAACGGGTACCTGCTGCAGCAGTTCTTCGCCCCCAACGCCAACGAGCGCACCGATGAGTACGGCGGCTCCATCGAGAACCGGGCCCGCTTCGCCCTCGAGGTTGCCCGCGCCATCGCCGAGGAGATCGGCGCGCAGCGCACCGGCATCCGCCTCTCCCCGGGCCTGACCCTCGGGGGCCTCGAGGAGGGCCCCGAATCGGGGCAGCTCTACCGCTATCTCATCGGGGAACTGGCCAAGCTCGACCTGGCCTATGTCCACCTGGTGCAGACCGGCGACGAGGAGCTGCTGCGCGACATCCGGGCGGCCTGGCCGAACACCCTGATGGTGCACCGTCCCGGTCGGGCCCGTGAGGATGTGGCCACCGACGTCGAGGCAGGACTTGCCGATCTCGCCCCGATCGGGACGTGGGCGCTGGCCAATCCCGACGTCGTCGAGCGCCTGAAGACCGGCGCCGAGTTCAACGAGGGTGACCCGTCGACCTTCTACGGCGGCGGCGCCGAAGGCTACACCGACTATCCCGTCCTGGAGCCTGCCGGCAAGTAAGGCCGGCACTCCGGCGCAGGCAGAACACCCGAGGGGTGGAGCGGCTCAAACCGGCTCCACCCCTCGCCTCGTTCGGGGGAAACCGCCGGCGCGCCTGAATCGACCGGCGGGTCGCGGATGCTCAGGCGTGCAGGGTGGGCCGGTAAAGGAGTTCCTGGGTCCGCCCGTCGAGGGTCCGATGCTCCACGAGGTCCAGGTCGAAGTCAGCCGCCCCCTGGAAGACCGGGTTCAAGCCGGTCCGGCCCGTGATGACCGGAAAGAGCGTCACCTGGAGGAAGTCCACCAGGCCGGCCGCCATCAGCGCGCGGTTCATCGAGAGGCTGCCGTGCGAGCGCAACGGCACCTCCGATTCCTCCCGAAGGCGGGCGACGACGTCGACGGCGTCCCCGCTCACCACCCTGGCGTCCGGCCAGTCGAGGGGTTCCTGCAGCGTCGTCGAGACCACTGTTGCCGGCATGTTCACCATCCGGGTCACCCACGGGTCCCGCACCTCGGATTCGCCGGTGCTCGACGCAAGCATCTGCACGAAGTCCCGGAACGTGGTGGCTCCGAAGACCATCCGTTGCTGCTGATCGAATAACGCGAGGCGGCGGTCGAGCAGTTCGGGACCCTGCTTGCCCCAGTAGCCCGTCCAATCGCCGCCCGCGGCAGCGTAGCCGTCGAGGCTTGAAAACACGTCCCAGGTATAGGTGGCGGTCATGCTGCTTCCTTTCGATTGGGAATGGGCGCCTGCCGCACCGTCCTTGTGGGTGGCGGAGCGGGTGGCCGCGACGTTACACCCGTTGGTCGAAACCCGCGACAATCGGCGCCGCGGTGGCTAGGCGCGCTCAACGGGCAGCCATAACTCGGACGTTGCGGTGCTGAAGTCGGCGGCGCGCTCGATCAGGGCCACGATCGAGGGGCCGGGCCGTAACCGCCAGGGGTTAGAGGGGAACCAGTCGGTGGCGGTCGCCGCCCACGTTTCCTGCAGGGCCGCCGGGTACGGTCCAGCGGAGCGGAAGACGGCCCAGGCGCCGGCCGGCACGTCGATAACGTTGAGGTCTGCGGGCACTGGAGTGGTTTCATCGACGGCGACGCCGTGGAGATAGGTCAGCTCGCTGCCCTCGGTGTAATCAGGGTCCACGTCGGCACTCACTTGGAGCAGTCCCGCCGGCTCGGTGCTGCTCAGAGCCTTGAGGCGGAGGTGCTCGGCGGCGGGCAGTGAAGCGATATGGGCCTCGATGGCGGGATTGGCGCCGGTGTGGATGAGCGGCACACGGGCCGAATGGCCGGCGAGCCGGAAAGCCGGACGATGTGTGATGCGGGTGTCCATGGGTGCGTTCCCTTCTACGGTCAGGCGGAACCTGAGCTTCGGTTGTGTCCGAAGGGGGCCACCGTTACGGCGCACCTCGCCAGGGCCGACGCCATGCACCGCCCGAAAGGCACGGTTGAATGCCTCGGTGGAGCCGTACCCGTAGCGCACCGCAATCCCCAACAGGTCGCCGTCTCCGATGACCTCCGCAGCGGCGACGGCCATGCGGCGTCGTCGGACGTACTCGGACAACGGCATTCCCGCAAGCGACGAGAACATCCGGCGGAGGTGGTATTCCGTCGTGCCGAGACTGCCCGCCAGGGAGGCGATGTCGATGTCCCCGGCGAGATGGTCCTCGACGAATCCGACGAGTTGGTTGAGAGCTGCGATCACGGCTTCCCCCTTCAGCGTCAAGCCTGCCAAGCAGAGCGAGCGCGCACCCGACTATCGCGGTCCGATGGAGTCGCGTAGCTTTTGGCGGGCCGGACGCACCCGTTCAGCGGCGGCCGGGGGAGGTCACTGATCCGACCCGACCAGCCAGCGCCACCACCGCGACGGTCCGGACGCAGGCGCAGGCACATGTTCCGGTGCCGGTTCCTCGCCCAGGGCGCGCGCCGCCTCGACGAGATCGTCGGTAGTGAGGGTCATAACGTCGTCGCGGTTGAGCGCGTCGAGGCTGCGGTCTTCGTCGAGGGAGAGCCTCAGCGCCTGGCGGTTGAGCGCCTGTTCGAACAGCGTGCGGGCAAAACGGGCGTTGCCTGAGTCCTCGCCGGCGTGGAGATTGGCGAGGATGCGCCGCAGTATCGAGTCCGCACCTCCCTCAAGCATGTACTCGTGCTGGAGGAGCATCTGGCGGAAGATCGCCTCGAGCGCGTCGACCGAGTAGTCGGGAAAGGTGATTTCCCGGGCAAACCGGGAGCGCAGGCCGGGGTTGGACAGCAGGAACGACTCCATCAGCCGGGGATAGCCGGCCACGATCACCACAAGGCGGTGGCGGTGATCCTCCATCCGCTTGAGCAGGACCTCGATCGCCTCGGGCCCGAAGTCCATCCGGTGATCCTCTGGAGCCAGGGCGTAGGCCTCGTCGATGAACAGCACGCCGTCGAGCGCCCGCCGGATCACCCGGTCCGTCTTGAGGGCGGTCTCACCCACGTACTGTCCCACAAGGCCCGACCGGTCGACCTCGACGAGGTGCCCCTTCTGCAGCAGGCCGACCGCGCGGTACATCTCGGCCAGGAGGCGCGCCACGGTGGTCTTGCCGGTGCCCGGGTTTCCCAGGAACACAAGGTGCTGTGAGGTTGCGACTTCGGGCAGGCCGTGGGCCTTGCGGCGGGCCTGGACCTGGAGCAGGGCGACGAGCGCCCGCACCTGTTCCTTCACCGTCTCAAGCCCGACCAGCGCGTCGAGCTCGGCCTGCACCTCGGAGAGCGGCCGGGCCGGGCCGGGGCGCGGACTGAAGAGGTCTCCTACCCGGTCATCGACCCGCTCCCCGCCGGGCAGCTTGAGCTGCTCGGCCAGATGGCCGAGGGTCTCGCGCAGGTCGTCGAGCGGGTTGCGGCTGGCAGCCATGCGTTTCTCCTGGGGCGGTTGATCGGCCGCGGGGTGAGGACCCGCGTGCTTGGCCCACTCTAGTTCCCAATCTTCACCGAGGTTCCCGATTCTCGCGAGGTATCAGTTTGAGGGGTGCCGGCGAAGTCCGGTGGCGTTGGAAGCGTTTATCACTTCCCATGCAAGCCAAAAATGGAAGTTGACACCCCGTTGTGTTGCACCTCTGTGCGGGCGGACAATCGGCTCGTCAAAAACGGGGGGATTTCCACCGAGCGGCGTCGCGATTATTCCGCGTTTGAACCGTTGGCAGTGCCGTTTCACCGCTGGATGGGGGCCTCAGAGAGAGGGATTGCCATGTCAACATTGGATGGAGATGCTGCGGCCAAAGCGAAGGCCGAGAGAGAAGCCGCGGAGTCGGCAGCCCGGAAGGCCGCGCATGACGAGTCCGCGGCGAAGGTCGCTGATGCGAAGGCATATGCGGAGTTCGAGGAGTGGAAACTCGGCGCGGACGGCAGGAAACGCGCCGCGGAGTTGGCAGCCGAGGCGACTCGACTCGACAACCTTTCGAAGCTGCAGGCCGCCGTCGGAAGCGCCACGCCGGACCTAAAAGGCATCGAGCGCGGCAAGACCACCGCACCGGATGATGTCTTGTACTCAACCTTGCTGACAACGAACGCTCTGGCAAGCGCGGCCAGCAAGGTGATGAAAGTGGTGAAGCGCACTGACACCAACGCTTATCGCATCTTCATCACCTCCGACCCTGATCTGCTCAGCCGGGACGCACACCTGCGCAGCCTGTCATCGCGCTTGAGGTCGCTGACGTCCGCGGTGTCGGAGTTCCCCCGACCTCGGGAGGAGACGCGAATGAATTTTGCTGGGCCAGCACTGGTCGGTGCAGCGACCGCGGTGGCCAAGTTGATTCCAGGACTCGTGGAACTCTTCGCGGTGAACCGCACGCTGACAGGCAAGGCGATCACCATTGAAGAAGAACAGGCCGTCACGGCGGTAGCAGGAGCGCTCGCCGCGGCCGAGGGAGGCGACTTCCTGAAATTCGACGATACGCGCTTCCTTACCGGGGACACAGATATCCAGAAGGAGCGCGATGCGCTTGAGGCAGCGACCATTACGCTTCAGGTTGACGTCGCGCGCGAAAGGAACAAACCCGAGATTGAGCAGGATGCGGGGTGGCTGGCAGCAGCGGCGATAGTGATGAAGGCCGGCCAGGACGCTCTCGCGGCTCTCGACACAGTACCCGCCGGCGCGAAGATCAGCCCGCTCGCGGCTGCGATGGCGACCGAACTTATTCGCGACAGCGACATGCAATTCATCCTCGTCATTCGGCCGGCCGGCGGTTCTGCCGCCCAGCTCATCAACGATCGCCCGCTGGCAATGAAAGACCCCATCTACATCGCCGGCTCTGTCGCACTGAGCTACAGGTTGATCAAGCGGGACACGTCGCAAATCGTTGCAGCAGGCATCGTGGCGGGGAGCGCTGAAATGAGCGGCACGCTTTCGAGCACGATCAACCTCACCAGGAGCACCGAAATCACGCGTTCGGGCGGGGCCACGGCGGACTCGGCGAGAAGCAGCTAGCGGCTTGACTCCGGCGACAGGGCGTGGGGCTTGTCCTTGAACCGGAATGCGTCCAGGCGGTGGTTGCTGCCGGGTTCGTCCCACTGCGGTATCCGGATACGGTGAGGCGCGCTACCTATCTGCCGCTATGGCGCGAAGAATCCCGTCCACGACGCGCTCAACCGGTGCGGTCGCGGCGATGATGACGCCGGTCTCCGGCACGCCTTCCTTTGTCGCGTGCCATTGCAGGATCCGCTCCCGCTTCACCGGCTTCCCGCCGCCCCACTCCTCGTCGGGTCGCTCGTCCAGTCGCCGATTCAAGGTGTCCGAATCGACTTCGAGGACGAAAACGCCATCGAAGAGATCGAGAAACTTCGGGAAGTTGCGTGGGCCACCGCAGAAGAACGTCACGGTCTCCTCCCGGTCGGCGACCAGCCTCTCCACTTCGTCCACACGCCAGATGTGGTGCTCGTGCGCAGAGCCCTCCACCGGTCTCCCAGTCTCGGGATCGCCCTGGTAGGCCAGTTCGCGGTCGCCATGGATGGCGGAATCCCTATCCCACAGCGGCTGGAGCCGCGCCGAGCGGAATGACATGGGGACGTCCCTCAGTGGGTTCCGTGGTGACGTGGGCGGCCAGTCCGAACACCTCCTGCAGCCGCTGCGCCGTGACCACCTCCTCCGGGGTTCCTTCAGCAACGATGGCGCCGTCCTTCATGGCGACCATGGAATCCGAGTACCGGGCCGCCAGCGAAATGTCGTGAAGGACCATGACGATCGTGCGGCCGTGCTCCCGGTTCAGGCGGCGGATCAGTTCCAGGACCTCGACCTGGTGCGCAAGGTCGAGGTAGGTCGTCGGCTCGTCGAGCAGGAGGATGCCCGTCTCCTGGGCCAGGGTCATCGAGATCCATGCCCGCTGCCGCTGGCCGCCGGAGAGCTCCTCGAGCCGGGTATCGGCGAGGTCGAGGATGCCGGTGGCGTGCAGGGCGTCAGTGACAACGGCCTGGTCGGGCACCGAGAACTGCTGGTACCACTTCTGCCGCGGGTGCCTTCCCCTCGACACCAGTTCGGCGACGGTGAGCCCGGACGGCGCAACGGGCGTCTGCGGCAGGATGCTGAGCTGGGTCGCCACATGCCGGGTGGACTGGGAACTGAGCGGCACGCCGTCGAGCGTCACCTGGCCCCCGCGCGGCGGAAGCAGCCGCCCGAGCCCGCGCAGCAGCGTCGACTTTCCGCACCCGTTGGCGCCGATGATCGAGGTGACCCTGCCGTCGGGAACCGCAAGGGAGAGCCCGGAGAGGATGTCGGCCCCGCCGTAGCCGAGGCTTAGATTCTCCGCGCGCAGGCGGGCACTCGGGCGAACGGCGGGATGCGTACCGGGGCGGGATGTCATGTCAGCCTCCGCTGGGACGTGAGGACCAGGTAGATCAGGAACGGGGCGCCGAGGACCGCCGTGGCAACGCCGACGGGCAGCGGGGCGGCCAGGGCGTTGGCGGAGACGGTGTCCGCCACCAGGACGAACGCGGCGCCGGTCAGAGCCGAGACGACGACCGGTGGGAGCGCGGATCCCGCCAGGATCCTGCCGACCTGCGGACTGGCCAGCGCCACGAAGGCCAAGGGGCCGGCGACGACCGTCGCCGTCGCGGCCAGCAGTACGGCGATGGTCAGCACTGTGAGCCGGATCGGTCCGATCCGGGCTCCCAGCCCGGCCGCGGTGTCCTCCCCGAGGCTTGTCAGCAGGAGCCACCGCCGGCAGAACACGGCGGCCAGCAGCAGGACGCCGGCCGCTCCGGCCATCGGACGCACCAGCGTCCAGTCCTTGCCGTTGAGCGACCCGGTGAGCCAGGTCAGCGCCTGGGCCGCGCTCGTCACGTCCCCCAGGGTCAGGATCCAGGTGGTGAGGCTTGCGGTGAAGCCGGAGATCCCGAGGCCCACCAGCACCAGGCGGAAACTGTCGATGCCCTTGCGGTAGGCGAGCAGGTAGACCGCGGCACCGCTGGCCAGCCCGGCGGCGAACGCCGCGGTGGGCAGGCCGACGCCCGCCGCGGGGCCGCTCAGTCCGGCATAGCCGCCCCCGCCAAGAACAAGGACGGTGACGGCGCCCAGCGAGGCCCCGGAGGTGACTCCGAGGACATCCGGGCTGGCCAGCGGGTTGCGCGCCACCGTCTGTGTGAGGGCTCCGGCCGCCCCCAGGCACGCCCCGACGAGCACGGCGGCCACCGCCCGGGGTGCCCGGAACTCGGTGACGGCGAGGTGGGTGCGGGGGTCGGCGGTGTTCCCCAGCAGGGCACCCAGCACCTCCGGGTAGGCGAGCGCCGTGCCGCCGAAAGCCACATGCAGGGCGAAGAAGCCTGCGACGGCGACAACGAGGATTCCCGCAACAGCCAGGGGTCGGGGTGCCACGAGCACGGAGACGGGGCCGGCGCGCAGTGCCCGGAGGGACCCGATGCGCGAACCGGGCGCCGGTCCGGCGGCGCTCACAGGGTCACCAGCCGGCGGCGCCGCGCAAGGTAGACGAAGAACGGTGCGCCAACGACGGCGAGCACAACCCCCACCGAGAGTTCCCCCGGCCGGGCGATGACCCGCCCGGCGGTGTCGGCCAGCAGAAGCAGGGCGGCTCCGAGGACCGGTGACGCGAGCATCAGCCAGCGGTGGTCCGCGCCGACGAGGGCCCGGGCGCAGTGCGGCACGAGCAGCCCGGCGAAGGCGATGGGCCCGGCCAGGGTGACGGCCGATCCGGCCAGCAGGGTCACGGCGGCGATGCCGGTGAGGCGTGCGGTGCGGAGGGAAACGCCCAGGGAGGTGGCGCTGTCCTCCCCGAGGGCGAGCGTGTTCAGGGCCCGGATGTTCGCGGCGGCCAGGACGAACCCGGCGAGCAGGAACGGCACCAGCACGGGGAGGGCGTCGGTGTCGCCGGCGAGGGAGCCGACCTGCCAGAAGCGGAGCGTGTCCAGCGCGGCCTCATCGAGCAGCACGATGGCGGAGACAAGGCCCGAGCACAGCGCCGTCACGGCGGCGCCGGCGAGCACGAGGGTGACCGGAGTGGCGCCATGCCGGCTCGCCGATCCGATGAGGAACACCACGGCGCTGGCCAGCAGTGCTCCGGTGAAGGCGAGCAGCGCCTGGTCCAGCGGCGCAACGGTTCCGGACACAGCAATGGCGGTAACGATCGCCAGTGCGGCACCCTGGTTGATGCCCAGCAGCCCGGGGTCCGCAATGGGGTTGCGGGTGTGTCCCTGCACCAGCGTTCCCGCCAGCCCAAGGCACGCGCCGGCGGCGGCCGCCATTACGGTGCGTGGCCAGCGCAGTTCCCGGATGGTCACGTCGATTGCCGACCCGGTCGGAGTGAAGACGGCATGCCAGGCCTGCGCCGGAGAGGAGGGCTGGCTGCCGATGCACAAGCTGAGCACTCCGGCTGCCACCAGGACGAGGACCCCAACTGCCAGCGGCACCCCGGGGAAGGAATGAGCCACCGCACCGTCGGTCCGGGCACCCCCTGGCACCATCCCGGCGCCGGGATCGGCGTTACTCGTCTTCACTCCAGCCCTCAATCACATAGGTGTCCTGTTTCACTCCTGCTACAGTCTACGTCGGGTCAAAGGCAAGCCTTACCTAACCATGACGCATCCTCGGAGGTGCGCCGTTCCGAAGCGAAAGTAGTTCCTGTGAAGATCAGCATTTCCCGAAGGTTCTGGACAGTTGCGGCAGGCCTCGCCCTGCTCGGCACCGCCGGCTGCGGCGGCCCGGCCGCCGGCGATATGGGCTCCAAGCCTTCGGCCTCCGAGGGCGCCGGCGCCTATCCGCTGACCCTTGAGCACGCGCTGGGTTCCACGACGCTTGAGGAGCGCCCCGAGAAGGTCGTCACCCTCGACCCGAGCTACCTTGACGCCGCCCTGCTGCTCGGAGCCGACGTCGCCGGGTACGTCCAGTACCGCGAGGACCCGAAGGACCCCTTCGCTCCGTACCTCGGGGACGTCGAGGAGGCCACGAAGGATTCGGTGAATGTGGGCACCCTCGCCGAACCCAACCTGGAGAAAATCCTTGAGCTTGAACCGGACCTGATCATCTCGGCGAAGGTCCGCCATGAGGCGCTCTACCCGCAGCTGTCCAAGATCGCCCCCACGATCTTCTCGGAGAGCACCGGGCCGACCTGGAAGGAGAACATCGTCCTCCTCGGTGAGGCGCTGGACAAGAAGGCCAAGGCCGAGGAACTCATCGCTTCCTACGAGGACCGGGCCAAGGCCGTGGGCGCCGACATTCGAGCCAAGGACCCCGACGCCACGTACTCCCTCCTCCGCTTCGCCGGTGAAGACACGGCGCGCCTTTACTCCTCCGACTCGTTCATCGGCGAAATCATGGCCGACATGGGCATTCCGCGCCCGGTCGGCAGCCCCGACACCACCGAGTCAGTGTTCGTCCCGCTGTCCGCCGAGCAGATCCTTGAAGCCGACGCCGGCCTCATCATGGTCAGTGCCTTCCGGCCCGCGGGTCCCGAGGGCGACGCCGCCCGTGCCCAGCAGGAGAAGTTCGAGGCGAACCCGCTGTGGGAGCGGCTGGAGGGCGACGTCCTGCTCGTCGACGACGCCACCTTCCTGTCCTCGGTCAGCATCCAGGGCGCCCACGCCGTGATCACCGACCTCGCCAAGCACTACGGCGTGGACCCGCGCCTGCCGTAGCCGCACAGTGGTCGACGCCGAAGCCGGAGTCGACGACGGCGTCAGCGTCCCGGCCCGCGGCCCGTTTCCACGGGCCGGGATACCTCCGCCAGGAGCTCCAGCACGTGCTGGTACTGCTCGCCCGTCGCCCGGGTCATGCCGAGCTCACACGTCCGGTTGCACGAGGCGTGGGCGCCGGCGTCCAGCTCCACGATCTCGGCGGCCTGCCGGGCTGTGGCCGACGCCGTCAGCTCCGGGTGCAGCATGCCGCGGTCGCCGGCAAAGGCACAGCACCCCCAGTTCTCCGGGACCGAGACCTCGGCGGCCACGGCCCGCGCCACGGCCTCGAGCGCCGGGTTCAGCCCCAGCCGGGTCGAGGAGCAGGTGGGGTGCAGGGCCAGGGAGTCCCGCTTTTCGTACGGCCCGAGCACCGGCAGGATCCGCTCGGCGGCGAACTCGACGGCGTCGACGACCCGCAGCGGACGCCGCCCGGGTGCCGGGAGCTCTGCGGCAATCACGGCCAGCAGCCCCTCGGTGCACGACGACGCGTCGCACACCACCGGAAGCTCGCCGTCGCCGGTCGCCTCGCGCAGCGCCGCGAGGGTGCGTGCCGCCATGGCCTCCTGGCCGTCGGCGAGTCCCTTCGAGGACCAGGGCGTGCCGCAGCACAGCCCGTCGATGCCCGGCGGCACCAGCAGGGTCAGCCCCGCCCGCGCACAGAGCTCCTCAAAGCTCATTTGGACCCCGGGCGAGGGGTTCCCGCCCGGTGAGGCCGGCCCGAACCCTGCTGGTCCAAAGATGGTCCCGACGCACGCCGGGAAGTACACCGCGTCCGCCGGACCCACCGGCGCCGGGCGGTGCCGCCGGGTACCGCCCCCGGGCAGCTCGGGGGAGTGCAGCGGCACGGTGTCCGCGCCCAGCAGGGCCCGCGCCAGGGTGTTCGGGCCCCGCACGACGGGGGAGGGGAGCTTCGCGGTGAGGCTCAGGGCGGCGCCGGCCCCGCGGGTGACGCCCGCCCAGGAACCCGCTGCGGCGGTCCCGATGCGCCCGGCGAGGTGGGAGGCGTTCTCGCGCCGGAGCCGCTTCACGAGCGACCCGGTGTTAATGTCGACGGGACACGCCGTCTGGCACATGCCGTCCACGGCGCAGGTCTGCACCGATTCGTAGTCGTAGTCCTTCTCCAGCGCGGCGACCAGGGCGGTATCGCCGTCGAGCCGTGCCTGTTCGATGGCGCGCAGGGTGACGATGCGCTGCCGGGGCGTCAGCGTGAGGTCCTTGCTGGGGCACGCGGGCTCGCAGTAGCCGCAGGAGACGCAGCGGTCCACCTCCTCGGCCACCGCGGGGACGGCCTTGAGGTGGCGCAGGTGCGCCTTCGGGTCCTCGTTGAGGATCACACCGGGGTTCAGCATCCCGGCCGGATCGAACAGCGCCTTGATCTCCCGCATCACGTCGTACAGTTCGTCGCCGTACTGGCGGCGCACGAAGGGTGCCATGACGCGGCCGGTGCCGTGCTCGGCCTTCAGCGAACCGCCCTCGCCGAGCACCAGGTCGACGAGGTCCTCGGTGAACGCCGCGTACCGCTTCAGCTCCGCCGCGGAGGCGAACCCGTCGGTGAGCATGAAGTGGAGATTGCCGTCCTTGGCGTGACCGAAGATGACGCTGTCGGGGTACCCGTAGGTGCCGAACAGCTTCGTGAGTTCGGTGCAGGTGCGCGCCAGGGCTGGGACGGGGACGACGACGTCCTCGAGCAGCGCCGTCGTTCCCTGCGGGCGGGCCCCGGCCACCGAGGCGTAGAGGCCCTTGCGCAGGCGCCACAGTTCGGCGCGGGCGGCGGCGTCGGTGCTGAAGGCGGCGGGGGCGCTCAGGCCCAACGGCGTCAGCGCCGCCGTGCCGGCCGCCTCTGCCTCCGCCAGTTCGTCGGGGGTGTCTGCGGAGTATTCGACGAGCAGCGCCGCGTGGTCGCGGACGGTGAGGTCCCGCACGACGGCGGGGGTGCCGCGGAGGCCCTGGCCCACCTTGAGCGACAGGGCGTCCATCAGTTCGGCGGTGGCGGCGCCGGAGTCGACGAGCGCCGGCAGCGCGGAGTTGGCGGCCTCCAGGTCCTCGAAGACCAGCAGCCCGGTGGTAGTGTGCGGCCGGACCGGGACGGTGCGGAACACGGCCTCGGCGACGAAGCCGAGGGTGCCTTCGCTGCCCACGATCAGGTGCGCCAGCAGCTGCGCAGGGGTATCGAAGTCGAGCAGGGAGTTGAGCCCGTAGCCCATGGTGTTCTTGCGGGAGAACTGCTCGCTGATGATGCGCACCGAGGCGGGGTTGGAGCGCACCCGGCGGGCGAGCCGCAGCAGGCCCTCGTGCAGGGCCGGCTCGAGGGCGCGCAGGCGCTCGTCGGCGTCGGGCGCGCCGGTGTCGATCACTGTGCCGCTCGGCAGCACCACCGTCACCGACTCGAGGGTTTGGTAGGCGTTGTCGGCGGTGCCGCAGTGCATGCCCGAGGAGTTGTTCGCCACCACGCCGCCGATGGTGCACGCTGACTCGCTGGCGGGGTCGGGCCCGAACTTGCGCCCGTACCGGGCCAGCCGGGTGTTGAGCGCCCGGACGGTGACGCCGGGTTCCACGCGCACGCGGGCACCGCCGTCGAGCACCTCCATGCCCCGGAAGTGCTTCCGTACATCGACGAGCACGCCGTCGGTGACGGCCTGGCCGCTGAGGCTCGTGCCGCCCGAGCGCAGGGTGAGGGGGAGCCCCTGGGCGGCCGAGGCACGCAGCAGGGCCCCGACCTCGGCGGCGTCGACCGGGGTTGCCACCGCCTGCGGAACCAGGAGGAAGTGGGAGGCATCGTGGGCGTTCGCGTGCCGGTCCAGGGCCCGCTCACTGACCCTAGCGGCATCGGCGACGACGGCGCGCAGGGCGGAAATCACGCCGCGCGGCCCGGGTGGTGCTGGATCGACAGGAATCCCTCCCGCGGCTGCGGCCCGGCGCCGGACGAGACTGCGGCACCGAGGCGCAGGGCGCCCTCGAGCGAGGTCCCCTTGCCCGCGGCGAGGTCGAGGTCCATGTGCCCGCGGTGGAGTTCCTGGCTGAACTCCTCGAGGAGTTCCGTTGAGGCCTCGAAGAGCCCACCGACCCAGCGGATCCGCGGCGGCAGGCCGTCGAGAAGCGCGGCGGTGGCGGTGCGGGCAAGCTCCCGGCCGGCCGAGCGGAAGATGCCGAGGGCGACGGCGCATCCCTGCGTGGCGGCGTCGGCGACATCGGGCACGAAGGAGGCGAGGACCGCCGCGCGGTCCTGTCGGGTGTAGACGCTGCGGACGAGGTCCTCGGGGGCGCCGAACCGCTCGTGCAGGCGCTCCAACAGGCCGGCCGAACCGCCAACCCGACCGTCATAGCTGCGGTAGGCGGCATCGAGGCCGCGGGCGCCGATCCAGGCGCCGCTGCCGGCGTCGCCGAGGAGGTGGCCCCAGCCGTCGACCCGCTGCCACAGCCCGGCGTGGTCGGTGCCGAGGGCCACGGCCCCGGTCCCCGCCGCGACGACGACCCCCGGCTGTGCCGAGAGGGCGCCGAGGTGCGAGGTGACCACGTCGGAGGCGAGGACCGTGGTGCGCGCCCCGAACCGTGCGCCGAGTTCGGCGTGGACCCCGCCGGCGCTGCGCAGCAGGGTGACGAGGCTGGCCGCACCCAGGACAAGGGTGTCGATGCTCCGGACTCCGGCGGCGTCCCGGGCCGCGGCGACGAGCGGCTCAAGGGTGAGCATCAACTCCTCGACGTCGAGGCCCGACCCGCCGATGCGCACACCGGTGCCGGTGAAGATTGAGGAGGGATCGAGGGGTCCGGCGGCGGGAGTTACGGCGACCCGGCAACCGGTGCCGCCGATATCGATGCCGCAAATCCCCGCGGGGCGCTCAGCGGACGGCATGGACGGGCTCCCGGGTGGTGGCCGGTGTTCGGGGCTGGGTCGTCCACCTGGGGCGGTGCGGGCGTTCCATGAAAGTCCTTCCGGAGCGGTGGGGGCGGGCAGCACCAACGGTAACGCGGTCGGGCAGTCCGGCCACGTGAAACTTATTTTCATTACCCTACCGTCGAATGAAAACCATTGACCATCCTGCCGGGCCTGTGGTCTTCTTGGATCGTGAACAACACCTACAGCGCCTCCGGGGCGGCGGACCGCCGCGAGGCACCGGCGGACCTCGACCGCCTGGAGACCGAGCAGTCCCGCCCCGATCTGGCCGACCTCGACCTGCGGTCGACCCGCGAGCTCGTCGCCCAGATCGCCGCCGAGGACGCCCTTGTCCCCACAGCCACCGCCGCCGCCGGTGAGGCCATCACCGCCGCCGTCGACGCCGTCGTCGACCGGTTGGGCAGGGGAGGTCGGCTCATCTACGTGGGCGCCGGGACCCCCGGCCGGCTCGCCGGGGTCGACGCCGCCGAGTGCGTGCCCACCTTCGGCGTGGACCCCGGACTCGTCGTCGCCCTGATGGCCGGCGGCCCCGCCGCCCTGGTCTCCGCCGTCGAAGGGATCGAGGACGATCCCGACGCCGGCGCCACCGACCTGCGCGGACTCGACGTGGGGGAACTCGACGCCGTCGTCGGGATTGCCGCCTCCGGCCGGACCCCCTACGTGCTCGGGGCCGTGGCGGCGGCGCGGGCCGCCGGCGCCGTCACCATCGGCCTCTCCAACAACCCGGGGACGCTCCTCAGCGCCGCCGTCGACTTTCCCATCGAGGTGCTCACCGGCCCCGAGGTGGTCGCCGGGTCAACCCGCCTGAAGGCGGGCACCGCCCAGAAACTTGTCCTCAACACGGTCTCGACTGCGGCAATGATCCGCCTCGGCAAGACCTACGGAAACCTCATGGTCGACGTCAAGGCCACCAACGGGAAGCTGCGCCAACGGGCGCAGCGGATCGTGGTGGAGGCCACCGGGGCGCCGGCGGCCGAGGCGGCCGGAGCCCTCGAGGCCTCCGGCTGGCACGCGAAGAGCGCCATCGTGATGCTGCTGAAGGGGGTGGACGCCGCCGAGGCCCGGCGCCTCCTCGACGAGCACACCGGCAATGTGCGGGCCGTCCTCGGCGCCGCAACCGCCCAGCCGTGAGGGTCCTTGGGCTGTCCTCGGGCACCTCGGTTGACGCCATCGACGTCGCCGCGGCCGATTTCGAGCTCGACGGCACCGACCTGCGCATGACGCCGCTGGGCCACCGCGAGGTCCCCTACAGCGAGGGCCTGCGGGAGGAGATCCAGCGCGCCATGCCGCCGGCGGCCACCTCGATGGAGGCGGTCACCCGCCTCGACACCCGAATCGGGCAGGAGTTCGCCGCCGCGGCGCAGGCCTTCCTCACCGAGACCGGGAGCAGCGCCGACCTCGTCGTCTCGCACGGGCAGACCCTCTTCCACTGGATCGAGGGCGGCGGCGCCCGGGGGACGCTCCAGCTGGGCCAGCCGGCCTGGATCGCCCGCGCCACCGGGCTTCCGGTGCTCTCCGACGTGCGCAGCAACGACATCGCCGCCGGGGGACAGGGCGCTCCGCTCGTGAGCCTGTTCGACGCCCTGCTGCTCGCCGGCCGCGGCGACGCGGCAGCTGCCCTGAACTCTGCCGCGCTCAACCCTGCCGCCTTGAATCTTGGCGGGATCGCCAACGCCACGGTGATCTGCTCCGGCCAGGACCCGGTCGCCTTTGACACCGGCCCGGCCAACGCGCTCCTCGACGCCGCAGTGCGCGCCGCCACCGGCGGTGCCGAGTCGGTGGACCACGGCGGGGAAGGCGCCCGCGCCGGGACCGTCGACGCCGGTCTCCTCGCGGCCCTGCTCGCCCACCCCTACTACGCGCAGTCCGCGCCGAAGTCTACTGGCCGGGAGATCTTCCACTCCGGCTACCTCGACGCCGTCACCGCGGGCAGGTCGATCGGCAAACCCGACCTGCTGGCCACCCTCACCGAACTGACGGCGCGGACCGTGGCCGATGCCCTGGCCCCGTTCGGAGTGGGCGAGGTGTTCGTCTCCGGCGGAGGAACCCGCAACCTGTTCCTGATGGAGCGGCTCCGGGAGTGGCTCGCGCCGGCGGTGGTGCGCGATGCCGCCGAGCTCGGCATCCATGCCGACGCCAAGGAGGCCTACCTTTTCGCCCTGCTCGGCTTCTTCAGCTGGCATGGGATCCCCGGCACCCTGGCGAGCTGCACCGGAAGCACGATGCCGCCCGTCGCCGGCCGGATCACTCCGGGCGCGCACCCGCTGCGCCTGCCCGAACCGGTAGCCGTTCCGCCCCGGCGCATCACCGTCTCAGTCCCAGTGCCCGACCGTCGCCCCTAGTTCAGGAGATCCCGTGCAACCCCTCGACCTCATCGTGATCCTTGCCTACCTCGCGGGCTCCGCCTGGCTCGGCCTGAAACTCTCGGGCAAGCAGACCAACGTCAAGGACTACTTCCTCGGCAGCCGGGAGCTCCCCTGGTGGGCGGTCTGCCTCTCGGTCGTCGCCACCGAGACCAGCGCCCTCACCGTGATCAGCGTGCCCGCGGTGGCGTACCTCGGAAACATCACCTTCCTCCAGGTGGCCCTCGGCTACCTGATCGGGCGCATTGTCGTCGCCTTCGTCCTCCTCCCGCGCTACTACCGCGGCGAAATGACGACGGCGTACGAGTACCTCGGCCAGCGGTTCGGCCGCGGCATGCAGGGCACCGCGTCGGTGGCCTTCATCCTCACCCGGCTCCTCGCGGACGGTGTCCGGCTCTTCGCCGCTGCCATCCCGGTGAAGGTGATCCTCGATTCCTACGGCCTGAACCTCAACTTCTTCGCCATCATCGCGATCCTCAGCGTCGTCACCATCGCCTACACCTTCTTCGGCGGCATCAAGGCGGTGGTGTGGGTCGACGTCCTGCAGATGGCGCTGTACGTCGTGGGCGGCGTCGTGGCGCTGATCTTCATCACCACGAGCCTCGAGACCAACTTCTGGACCGAAGCCTCCGACGCCGGCAAGACCCAGGTCCTCGACTTCGCCTCGAGCCCGATCTCCGCCCCCTACGCCTTTATCACCGCCGTCGTCGGTGGCGCCCTGCTGTCCACGGCGTCCCACGGCGCAGACCAAATCATCGTGCAGCGGCTGCTCACCACCCGCACCCTGCGGGATGCGCAGAAGGCAGTGATCGGCAGCGCCATTATCGTGTTCTTCCAGTTCGCCCTGTTCCTCACCGTTGGGCTGGGCCTGTGGAGCTACTACGAGCGCAAATCCGTCGAGGAACTCGGGCTGGAGCGCGGCGACCAGATCTTCCCCACGTTCATTGTCGAGGCACTGCCCAGCGGCGTGTCCGGGCTGCTGCTCGCGGGCATCCTCGCCGCCGCGATGAGCACCCTCTCGTCGTCGCTGTCGGCCCTCGCGTCCTCCACCATGTCGGACCTCTACGGGAAGTTCAGCACGCGCCCGCTCTCCGAGGCCCGCGCCCTGAGCCTGAGCCGGCTCTTCACCCTGGGCTGGGGCATCGTCTTCATCGGTGCCGGCGCGCTGTTCACCGGCACCGACAACCCCGTCGTCGAACTCGGCCTCTCGGTCGCCGGGCTCACCTACGGCGGGCTGCTCGGGGCCTTCTTCCTCGGACTCTGGGTGCCGCGGGCCCGCCAGAACGACGCGATCCTTGGCTTCGCCGTCGCCGTCGCACTGATGGTTTACCTGTTCCTGTTCGAACGCACCCTCATCGGCTTCACCTGGTACACGGCCATCGGCGTCGTCGTCACGGTGGGCCTTGGCTTCCTGCTCTCGCTGCGCCACCGCAGCACCGGCACCGCTCCGGTCCGCGAGGAGGTCGGGGCCCGGTGAGGATCGCCATCCATCCCGACGCCGCCGCGGTCGGGGAGCACGCCGCCCGGATCCTCGCGCACACCGTTCAGCGCAGGCCCGACGCCGTCCTGGGCTTCGCCACCGGGTCGAGCCCCGGGGCAACCTATGAGGCGCTCGCCCGGCACCGCCGGGACGGGCTGGCCATGGAGAAGGTGCGCGGCTTCGCGCTCGACGAATACGTCGGACTGCCCGCCGGGCACCCCGAAAGCTACCGTTCGGTGATTGACCGGGAGGTGGTGCGGCGGCTCGGGCTCACCCCGGGCAACGTCCACGTGCCCGACGGCGCGGCCGGAGACCTCGGGGAGGCCTGCCGGTCGTACGAGGAGGCGATCCGGGCCGCCGGCGGGGTCGACGTGCAGCTGCTGGGTATCGGCGCCAACGGGCACATCGGCTTCAATGAGCCGACGTCGTCCTTCGCCAGCCGGACCCGCGTCAAGACGCTCTCCCCGCGCACCCGGGAGGACAACTCCCGTTTCTTCGGCGGGGACATCGCGCAGGTGCCGATGCACTGTCTCACGCAGGGCATCGGCACCATCCTCGAGGCCCGGGCCCTGGTGCTGGTGGCGACCGGGACGGCGAAGGCCGCCGCGGTGGCCCAGATGATTGAGGGACCGCTGGGTGCCTTCTGCCCGGCGACCGCCCTCCAACTCCACGCCCACGCGACGGTGATTCTCGACGAGGAGGCCGCCTCGGAGCTGCGGACCGCCGCCTACTACCGGCACACTGAGGCGAACCGGCCCGGCTGGCAGCTACCCTGAGTCCGGTGACCTCCCTTCCGGTAACGCAGCCCCTCGTCCTCCACTCCGCCCGGCGCCTCACGGAGACCGCCGTCGTGCCCGATGCCTGGCTCCGGCTCGACGGCGGCGTCGTCACCGACACCGGGACAGGGGACTCGTGGCGCGGGCTCGCGGGTGCCGACGTGGAGGTGCTCGACGCGGCCGGGGCGTACCTGGGGCCGGGGTTCGTCGACCTCCACTGCCACGGCGGGGGAGGGGCGTCCTTCGAGGATGCAGACATTAGCCCGGCGCTGCGGATCCACCGGGCCGGCGGGACGACGAGCCTCGTGGCGTCGCTGGTGACCAACCCGCTGCCGGTCCTCGAGGCCTCCCTGCGGTCGCTGGGCGCCGTGCGGGATCCGATACTGCGCGGGTTCCACCTCGAGGGGCCCTTCCTTGCCACCAGCCACTGCGGGGCGCACCGGACCGACTACCTCACGACGCCCACCGTGGAGGCCGTGGACCGGCTGGTTGAGGCCGGAGGCGGTTCGCTGGTGCAGGTCACGATGGCCCCCGAACTCGACCCGGACCTCGCCGCCCTGCGGCGCTTCGTCGACCACGGCGTGCGGGTGGCCGTCGGTCACACCGCGGCGGACTACGAAACGGCGATGCGTGCCTTCGACGCCGGCGCGAGCCTGCTGACCCACACCTTCAACGCCATGGAGCCGCTGCACCACCGGAGGCCCGGGCCGATCGCGGCCGCGCTGGATTCACCGCACGTCACGCTCGAACTCATCGCCGACGGGCTCCACGTCCACGACCCGCTGGTGCGGCTCGCATTCGCGTCGGCGCCCAGCCGGGTGGCGCTGATCACCGATGCGATGGCCGCGGCGGGCGCCGGGGACGGTCGGTACCAAATCGGCTCGCTCGACGTCACAGTGACGAATGGGGAGGCCCGCCTTGAGGGGGGCGGTTCGATCGCCGGCAGCACCCTCACCCTCGATGCCGCAGTGCGCCGGGCGGTGGCGGCCGGCGTCGGGGTCGTCGAGGCCGTTGCGGCGGCGACCGCCGTTCCGGCACGCGCGCTGGGGCTGGAGGCCTACGGAACGACCGAGGTCGGGGCGCGCGGCGGCGTCGTCCTGCTCGATGAGGACCTTACGGTGCTGCGGGTGGTGTGCTGACGAGGTCGGAGTACTCGGGGTTTTCCATCAGGAAGTCTTCAACGAAGGCGCACCCGGCGGCGATCTTCAAGTTCCGTCCGCGGGCATCGCCCAGTGCCCGGTGGATCATCTCCGTGGCAATGCCGCGGCCCTCGAACTCCTCGTCAACGATGGTGTGGGTGAACTCCATGACGCCGTCGGCGAGGCGGTAGGCCGCCAGGCCCACGGGGTCGCCGTCGAGGTAGGCGATGTAGCGGCTCTTCTCCGGGGTGTCGGTGACCGTGAGGCGCGCCTTGGTGTCCTCGTAACTGGTCGGTTCGCCCGCCGGGGTGTCCGATGGGTTGTCTGCCTCGCTGGTCATGGATCCCCTCCTTGAGATACCGCAAGTTTTTCACTCTGCCCCCGGCCGGTCAACGCGGGGCTAGGAGACCTGGAGGCCACCGTTGATGTCGTACGTCGCGGCGGTGATGTACCCGGCGTCCTCGCCCATCAGGAAGGCCATCAGGGCGGCGACCTCCTTCACCGTGCCGACCCTGCCCACGAGGATGTCGCGGGACATCTCCTGCTTGCGTTCCTCGCTGAGGGTGCCGCCCATGATGTCGGTGTCCACGGGGCCCGGCGCCACGCAGTTGACCGTGATGTTGTGTTCGCCCATCTCACGCGCCAGCGCCCGGGTGAACCCGATGATGGCGCCCTTGGACGCGCTGTAGGCGACCTTGGAGTAGGTGCCGCCACCGCGCTGGGCCGAGATCGAGGAGACACTCACCACGCGTCCGAGCTTCCGGTCGATCATTCCGCCCAGCACCCGCTGGGTCACGAGGAAGGTCCCGGTCATGTTCACCGCGAAGACCCGGTCCCACGCCTCCTTGGTCTCCTTCATGAATTCCGTGGGCGAACTAATGCCGGCCAGGTTGCCCAGCGCCACAACCGGCGGCAGCTCCACTTCGACCCGGCCGACCGCGGCGTCCACCGACGCGCTGTCCGAGACGTCGACTCCCACCCCGAGGGCCTGGACCCCGTGCCGCCCGGCAAGATCGGCGGCCGCCTCCTCGGCGGCCCCGGCGTCGATGTCGAGGATGGCGATGGACCAGCCCTGGCCCGCCAGGGTGTCCGCCAGGGCGCGTCCGATGCCGCGCGGCGAGGCGGCGCCCGTGAGGACCGCCGTCTTCTCGGTGGGGAAGGCCGGGCTTTGTGCCATGTTCATCAGCTCCTGAAACTGTCCGGGTGGTGGATGAAGTGCTCGTAGTCGTCGTAGGTCTGGTTGATGTGCGCTTCCATGGCCCTGCGGGCCGCTTCGGGGTCCCCGGAGCGGATGGTATCGAGTACGAGGGTGTGGTGCCGGATCGCGTGTTTCTGGACCTCCCGGAAGGCGGAGGTCTCGCGGCGCATCGCGTAGAGCAGCTGTCCCAGCGGTCCGACGATGACCGGCACGAACGGGTTCGCGGAGGCGCGCAGGACGGCGTCATGGAAGTCGAGGTCCGCGGTGGTGACGGCGTCGAGGTCCTCCGCGGCGTGGGCGGCCACGAGCGCGTCCACCGCGGCGGCCATGCGCTGGAGGTCATCGTCGGTGGCGTGCCGGGCGGCGAGTTCGGCGGCACCGGTTTCGACCATGCGGCGGACTTCGAGCAGGCGCAGTGCCACGTCGCTTGAGCCGGCCTCATGCGAGGCGGCACGGACAATGGCCTCGAGGTTCGTCCATAGTGCCGGTGGATTGACGAAGGTGCCGAGCCCGCGTCGGACCTTGACGATGTTCTGGGCCTGCAGCGTCTTCAGCGCCTCGCGGACGGTGAGCCGGCTGACGTCCGCCGCCCGGGCGAGCTCAGCCTCGGCGGGGAGGGCCGTGTGCGGGGGATACACGCCTTCGATCACCCGCTGCAGCAGGTCCTCGAAGACGGTTTCAGCCAGTGGTCTCCTGCCCATCGGCGGTGTCCCCCTTCCCGGTCGGACGGAGGTCGGGCACGGGGGGCTGGCAGCGGGTGGGCGCGAGCACCCGAATCACCGCCGAGTCGTCGGCCGCGGCGAGGCCCTGCGCCTGGCCGAGGAGGAACAGCTGCTCGGCGGCCGCCGCGACGGGCGCGGCGAGGCCGGCGGACCGGGCGGCGGTGCCGACGATTCCGAGGTCCTTGACGAAGATGTCGAGCCGGCTCAGCACGTCGACGCCGCCGTCGTACCCCTCGATCATGCGCGGCCCGCGGTTGGAGAGCATGAACGAGGCGCCCGCCCCCGCCTCCAGGGCGGCAAGCGCTAGGCCTTGGTCGAGCCCGAGGGCATCGGCCAGGGCGAGGGCCTCGGCGGCCGCGGCGATGTGCACCCCGCACAGCAGTTGGTTCACGGTCTTCATGGCCTGCCCGTCGCCGGGCCGGGGGCCGACGACGGTGAGGGTGGAGGCCAACCGCTCAAGGACCGGGCCGGCCTTCTCGAGGGCGCCGGGTTCCGCGCCGACGACGATGAGCAGATCGCCCTCCTCGGCGCGGACAGGGCCGCCGGAGAGGGGAGCGTCGATGAGGTCAACCTGCAGGGCGGCCAGGCGTTCGGTCCATGCGGGCACCGCGTCCACGCCCACGGTGCTGGTGATCACGACGGCGGTACCCGGCTCGAGGGCTCCGGCGACGCCGGTTGCACCGAAAAGCACCTCCTCGACCTGCACGGCGTTGCGGACGGCGAGCAGGATGATCCCTGCGCCGCCGACCGCCTTCCGGGCGGAGTCCGCGCACGGCACGCCGGCCGCCTCGGCCGCGGCACGCAGCGCCTCCGCCGGGTCGAAGCCGCGCACGGGAAAGGCGCCCGCGAGCCGGCGGGCCATCGGCAGGCCCATCGCCCCGAGCCCGAGCACGGCGACGGGAGGGTGCGGCTGGTCGCTCATGGCTGCGTCCTTTCCCGCCCGGCCCGGGGGGCCGCGGCGTGAAGGGCTTCCGGGTGTGCGCTGAGGGTTGAGACGACGTCGGCCAGCGACTCGTCGTTGCCGACGTTGCCCGCAAAGACGACGAAGGGGATGCCGCGGGCGGGGCCGTCGACGGGCTCCCACAGCGAGACGATCCCCGGGAGCATCGGGCCACGCACCACAGCATGGCGGATGCCCAGCCCGTGGGCGGCGACGTCGGAGGAGGTGATGCCACCCTTGGCGATGACGAAGCGCACGGGCGTAGCGGCGAGGGTGGCGCGGACGACGTCGACGACGGCCCGGGAGACAAGGCGTGCGATCTCCAGGCTCCGCTCCGGATCCTCGGAGCGGACCAGCTGCCGGCTGGTGGAGAGGATGACCTCGCCGCGGGCGAGCCCCGCGGCGACGGCGGAGGTGGTGGCGGCGACCTCGGCGTCGCGCCGGGCCGGGTCGAGGAGGGTCTCGACGGCGAGCTCCACCCGGACCGCCGAGGGGTGCCGGCGCACCAGGGCCTCGAGTTGCCGGGTGGTGAGGCCCACGTGGGAGCCGACCACGATGAGCCCGCCCGTCCCGGATGCCTCACCCGGGGAGGTTCCGGTGCCGTGTTTGCCTGCAGTTGGGTTTTCGCCGTCGGGCTTCGGGCTGCCCTGGGTCCCGGCGCGGCCGAAGATCTCGGCGGCGGTCAGCGGGGCGTGCCCGCGCTGGCCGATCCGGGCGCGGACAAACGGCGGGCCCACCCGGTACAGCAACCTGCGGCCGCGGCGTTCGGCCTCGTGGAGTCCGAGGGAGAGGGCGCGGAGGTCGTCCTCGGTGACCGCGTCGGCGACGATCGGTACGGCGCCGCGGGCGGCGTCGAGCGCGTCGGCGATGCCGGCCGGGCCGCCGCGGACCGTGGCGAGGTCGAGGCGGATCACCGCGGCGGCGGGAAGCCGTCCGGAGGATTTCTCCTCGACGTACCCGGCGAGGTCGGAGCGGGTGAATCCGAAGGTGGCGTCGCGGGCGAATTCGGTCTCCGCCAGCGGGGTGAGGCCGCCGTCGCCGTCGCGCAGGTAGTGGACGCCGCCGATGGTGACGCGGCCGGCGTCGGGAAAGGCGGGGACGATGACGACGCCGTCCGTCTCGATCCCCTGCACGGTGCGGAGGGTGGCTGCGATGGTGTCGGGTTCAAGCGGGAAGTGGCCGCGCAGGGTGGAGTCGCTGCGGCTGACGAACCCGACGCTGACACCGGAGGAGGCGGCCGCCGCCAGGGCGTTCGTGACGATCTCCCGGTTGCGGTGCTCGGCCTGCGCGGGGTCCAGGCTGCGCGTGTTCGTCAGGACGTAGACGGCCGGGGCGGGCGCGCCGTGGATGCGGTGGGAGAACGCCCATTGGAAGTCCCCGGGCTCCCACGCGGTGAGCACCGGGAGGTCGGCGACCGACTGGGTTCCAGTGGGGTCGTCGTCGAGCACCACCAGGACCCGGCCCGAGGCCGCCACGGCCGCCGCGATCTCCTGCGGGTCGACGGAGACGGATGCGGGAAAGGCAGCGAGCAACGCTGCTTCGCGTGTCAAGTGGATGCACTCCCTCGAACGGAGACCTTGTCAGATGTCATATGTGTGGTGTTAGTGTTTCAGCCAGCACCGGGCCCGTCAACGACTTCACGGCCCTTGCGAAAGAAACACCAACTGGGCGGGCAACGGGGCCTTCCCAGCCTGACGAGGGGTACATCACCGTGGATATACAACTTCTTTTGGCGTTGGTGCTGGGGATCGCCACCATCGTTATCCTGGTGCTCCGCACGCGCCTCGACGCGTTCGTTGCACTGCTCATCGCGGCCCTGGTGACCGGCCTCGTCGCCGGCCAGGCTCCGCTGGAAATCGTCACTGCCATCACTACCGGGTTCGGCAACACCCTTGCCTCGATCGGCATCGTGATCGGGCTCGGCGTAGGGATCGGCAAGATCCTGGAGGTCTCGGGGGCCGCCAACGCCCTGGCCCTGGCCTTCCTGAAACTCTTCGGCAAGGGCCGCGAACCGTGGGCGATGGGCAGCGTGGGAGCACTCGTGTCCATCCCGGTGTTCTGCGACTCCGGCTACGTCATCATGAACCCACTGGCACGCTCCATCGCGCGGGTGAAGCGGAGCGGCTACATCGTCCTGGCCCTGGCGCTCGGGTGCGGCATGACGCTCACCCACCACCTCGTGCCGCCGACCCCCGGTCCGTTGGCCGTGGCCGGCATCCTCGGGGCCGACCTCGGCGCCCTGATCCTGGCCGGGCTCGTCTTCACGATCATCCTGTTGCCCATTGTTGTCTTTTACGCCAAGTGGATGGGACCGAAGCTCGAGCCGGAGATGAGTTCCGCTGTCCGCGAGGCCGTCTACGGCACGGCCGCCGCGGTCTCCGCCGGTGGTTCACGGTCCACCGGGGCCGGTGCGGGCGGGACGCCTTCCACCGGGACATCCCTCGCCGACCGCACTCCAGCCGCGGACGCCTCGCCGACCGGCGCACACGCCGCCGGGAACTTCGACGACGACGACGATTTCGGCGGCGGCTCCATGGGGCAGGACGCCGGCACGGACCTCGGCACGCCGCCCGAAGGGGCGAAGCCGCATCGGGTGGGCGCGTTCGTCGCGTCGCTGCCCCTGCTCGTGCCGCTGCTGCTGATCATCCTCAATACGGTCAGCGGCGCCATCGACCAGAGCAACCAGGGCGTCGTGGGCACCGGGGAGTACGAGCCGTCGGCCTGGGCCGCGCCGCTGGCCTTCATCGGCAACCCCGTGGTGGCACTGGTGATCGGCGTCCTGCTGGCCGTCTACGTCCTGCTGCCGCGCTGGACCCCGCGCTCCAAGGTGCAGGGCTGGTTCGCCGACGCCGCCGCCTCGGCCGGCCTGATCCTGCTGATCACCGGCGCCGGTGGCGCCCTGGGCCAGGTGCTGCGCAGCTCCGGGGTGGGCGACGCCCTCGCCGAGGCGATCGCCGCGACGCCGCTGCCGGCGTTCCTCGTGCCGTTCCTGATCGCCACCCTCGTACGGATCGCCCAGGGCTCAGGCACCGTCGCCATGATCACCGCGGCGTCGGTGACGGCACCGCTTGTCACGTCCCTCGGGATCGACCCCATCGTTGCCGCCCTCGCCTGCACGGCCGGGTCAATGGTGTTCAGCTACTTCAACGACTCCTACTTCTGGGTGGTCACCCGGTTCGCCGGGCTCGACGGCACGGCCGCCCTGCGTGGCTGGTCCGGCATCACGACCGCCGTCTGGGCAGGGTCCATCCCGCTGCTGTTCCTCGCGAACCTCGTGCTCGGCTAGGGGTTCTCCGCCGGAGGCCGTCGTCCTGAAAGGGGCGGCGGCCTCCTCCATGTCCGGTGGAATCCTGGCCCGGAGAGGTTCAAAGCTGCCGGACGCACTCCCCGGTTCCGAGCCGGGCCAACCCGGCGCGGTCGCCGTCGGCGAAGTCCGTCACGTTGCTGTTGCGTGCGTTCATCAGCTGGTTGGGGTCCTCGATGTGGTCGAGCCCGACGACGTGGCCGAGTTCGTGCATAATCACGCCGCGCACGACGTCGGGGCCTCCCGGGTAGGTGAGGACGTGGGAGAGGGCGGGGGCGTCGAGCTGCACTTGGCCCGTGACGTAGACATACGGGTTGCCCGGAGTATTCACTGCGCTGCTGCCACCGAGCCCGGCGGTATCTCCGGCAAGCTCGGGGCTCTCCTCCGGCGTCGACCAGGCGACGAGGATCGGCGCCCACCTCTCGCCGTAGGTCTCGGGCTGGAAGGACTCGCGTTCCTCCGAGGGGGCCTCGGTCGTGGCGCCGTCGTTAATGAACTGCAGGCCGGTCGCGGCGGACACGCTCGCGAAGGCCTCCTCGATCAGCCCCTCGGAGCCGCGTGGGGCGTTGTCGGGGCGTACGACGTAATGGATCGGGCGGCAGGGGTCGTAGGCGACGAAATCCTGCTCGTCGGTGGGAGAGGCGTGAAAGCGGTAGGCGTCGGAGGCAGCCACCTCGGGGGGCTTCCCGAGCGGTGCGTCCGACGCTTCGACTCCCCATGGCGGCACGCTGGCGCCCGGGAAGTAGGGCAGGGCCGCCGGGAGGACGTACCGTTCGAAGACGCCGGGGCCGAAGAAGAGCCCGGCCACCAGGGCGAGGCCGAGGCCGGTGCGCAGCCGGCGGCCGGTGCGGGTGGAGGGCCGCTTTCGCCGCGGGGGAGGCAGGGTGCCTGCCCGCGGTGGTGGAGGCGGCCAGCCGTGGGACCGGCCCCCGGTGGCATTGAACCCCCGCAGCTGCTGGTTCAGGGATTCTTCGAGGGCCCAGGCGGGGGTGCGCCCGCTGGGGGACTTCCGTTGAGGTGTGCCGCCCTCGCGCGGTCCGCTCCCGGCCGATCCACCGGCGGGCGGTCGATCGTCCGGGTACGGCATACCGTCACCGGCTCTCAGCCGACGAGCTTCGCGTAGACGACATAGTTGTCGTCGAATTCGCCGGTCTCGGGGTTGAATCCGTCGCAGGTGATCAGGCGCAGCTCGGCTCCCTCGGTGTTCCCATAGACCTTATCGGTGGGGAAGGCGTCCTTGGCGTACTGCTCGCCGCGGTCGAAGGTGAAGACCGCCGTCGTGCCGTCCTCTCGGGTCACCTCGATGGTGTCCCCGGCCTTGAGCTTGCGCAGCTCGGCGAAGATGCCCGGTCCGCCGTCGGTGGCGTTGACGTGGCCGAGGAGGACGGCAGGTCCGCGCTCGCCGGGGGTGGGGGAGCCGTTGTACCAGCCGGCGGGGGCGCCGGGGCCGTCCGGTGGAACCTCGAGGGCGCCGTTGCCGCGCAGGCCGAGGCTGAGCAGCTCCGAGGTGGCACCGATTGAGGGGATGCGGAAGGAGGCGGGCTGCGACTCGGGGAGGACCGGGAGGTCCGCGGCCGTCGTCGGCGTCTGGACCTGCGGTGCTGTCGGAGCCGGTGCGGGGGTGGGTGAGGCCGACGTCGTCGGGGCGTTTTCGAGCAGCTGGGCCGGGGCCTCGGAGGCGCAGCCGGAGAGCAGGAAGAAGGCAACCGCCGCAGCAGCCATGCGGCTCCTGCGGCGGTTGCCGGATGAACTAACCATGCGTAGGACGATATCCGATCAGTTCGAACGAAGGGTGGTCAGGACGAAGTGGCGGTGCAGCGGCGGACGACGTAGGTGCCGCCGGCTGCTACGGCCAGGACGAGGCCGCCACCGAGGACCAGCGCGCCGGTGTTGTCGCCTGCCGGCTCCTGGGCGACACCGGTTCCGACCCCACCAACAGGCATGGTGGGAACCTGGGGCTGGGTAACCGGTGCCGGCTGGTTGTTCTCCCGAATGATGCGCTCAACGATGCCCGCGTCATACGCAGGGGTGCCGGCAGCGTCGCAGCCGAATCCGTCGCTGTCGGCATCCAGTTTCGGCTGGTAGCCGGGTGTGCCGGCAGGAATGTTGTAGACGCCGACGGCGGCCGCGGCCTCACAGTTTGCGAAGGGCAGTGTCACGGCGGCCGAGGCGGGTGACGCCGAAAGTGCGGTGAAGCCCGCCGCGGCGGCGACCGCAAGGATTGCTGTGCTCTTTTTCACGCTTATCCCCCTAACTTTTGGTGTGACCAGAGTTTTCCCTGTGACGGGACAACCGAGATTCTAAGCAAACTTTGAAAGCGAATGGAAGGTTCTCAAAGCGTCCATTGCCCCGAAAGGCCCAGTAACTTCCGACCCGCGCGCACGGGGACCTGTTGACACAAAATGTGATCCCTGTCATATTTTGCGAAGAGCGCATTATGCATCGAGTTGTGTATTACGCAATTCGATGCCATGCGCGGGTCCGACGACGTACGAGGAGTCTTTGCATCATGACAGAAACCGGTTACGACTATGTCATCGTCGGCGGTGGGAGCGCCGGGTCGGCGCTCGCGAACCGATTGAGCGCCGGTGGCGACCGGACCGTGCTGGTGCTTGAGGCAGGACGCAGTGACTACCCGTGGGACCTGTTCATCCAGATGCCGGCCGCCCTCACCTTCCCCAGCGGCAATCCGTTCTATGACTGGCGCTACCAGTCCGACCCCGAGCCGCACATGGGGGGCCGCCGCATTGCGCATGCCCGCGGCAAGGTGCTTGGGGGATCGAGTTCGATCAACGGCATGATCTTCCAGCGCGGCAACCCGCTGGACTACGAACGCTGGGGAGCCGACCCGGGGATGGACACCTGGGACTTCGCCCACTGCCTGCCCTATTTCAACCGGATGGAAACCGCGCTGGCCGCCGACGCCGACGATGACCTGCGCGGCCATTCCGGGCCGCTCAAGCTCGAGCGCGGACCGGCGACCAACCCACTGTTCCAGGCGTTCTTCGAGGCGGCCCAGGAAGCGGGCTACCCGCTCACCGACGACGTCAACGGTTACCGGCAGGAAGGTTTCGCCGCCTTCGACCGGAACGTCCACAAGGGCCAGCGGCTCTCCGCTTCCCGGGCCTACCTCCGCCCGGAGCTCCGCCGCAGAAACCTCACCGTGCGGACGCGGGCCTTCGTCACGAAGGTGAACTTCAGCGGAAACGTGGCAACGGGCGTCACCTACCGCAGGAACGGCCGCCTCTCCACCGTGAACGCGGGCGAGGTCATCCTCGCCGGCGGAGCCATCAACACCCCCCAGCTGCTGCAGCTCTCCGGCGTGGGCGACAGCCGGCACCTTGGATCGTTCGGGATTCCGACCGTCGCCGATCTGCCCGGCGTTGGGGAGAACCTCCAGGACCACCTTGAGGTGTACATCCAGCACGCGTGCACCGAACCGGTCTCGATGCAGCCCAACCTCAGCCTGTGGCGCTACCCATTCATCGGGCTCCAGTGGCTGCTCGGACGCACCGGACCGGCCGCCACGAACCACTTCGAAGGGGGAGGCTTCGTCCGCTCGAACGACGAGGTCGCCTACCCGAACCTCATGTTCCACTTCCTTCCGGTCGCGGTGCGGTACGACGGCCAGAAAGCCGAGGCCAAACACGGCTACCAGGTGCACATCGGCCCCATGTACTCCGATGCGCGCGGCAGCCTGAAGATTCGGTCGACGGACCCGACCGTCCACCCGTCCCTGCTGTTCAACTACCTCTCCACCGACCAGGACCGCCGGGAGTGGGTCGAGGCGGTGCAGGTGGCCCGCGACATCCTGGGCCGGCCCGCGATGGGCCGGTTCAACGGTGGCGAAATGTCCCCCGGCCCGGCGGTGCGCACCGACGCGGAGATCCTCGAGTGGGTGGCCCGTGACGCGGAGACCGCCCTTCACCCCTCCTGCACGGCGAAGATGGGGCCGGATTCGGACCCGATGGCGGTGGTGGATCCGCTCAGCATGAAGGTCCATGGCACCGAGGGGCTCCGGGTTGTCGATGCGTCGGCGATGCCCTACGTCACCAACGGCAACATCTACGCGCCCGTGATGATGCTGGCGGAGAAGGCGGCCGACCTGATCCTCGGCAACACCCCGCTTGCCCCGCAGCACACCGAGTTCTACCGCCACGGCATCAGCCCCCTGGCCCGCAGCTGACCGGCCCGGTGCCGAAGGAGAAAAAATGACCGAGATCCAGACCCAGCTCCTGCGCGGAATCTACGTCGGCGGTGAATGGGCGCAGCCCAGCACCCGACGGACGCGCTCGATCAGCAACCCGGCCGACGGCAGCACCGTGGCCGTCGTCGCCGCGGCGACAGCGCCCGACGCCGAAGCGGCGGTCGCCAGCGCGCGCAGGGCGTTCGACGATGGCGGCTGGCCCCGGACCCCGGAAAGGGACCGCGGGCGGATCCTCGGGCGCGTCGCCGACCTGCTGGAGAGGGACAAGGCCGAATACGCCCGTGCCGAAGCCCTGGACACCGGCAAGCGGTACGTCGAAGCGGAATACGACCTGGACGACATCATCGCCTGCTTCCGCTACTACGCCGGCATCGCCGGAACGGACAGCGGACGCGTCATCGACACGGGCAACCCCGCGGCCCTCAGCAGGATCGTCCACCTGCCGGTCGGAGTCTGCGCCCTGATCACCCCGTGGAACTACCCGCTCCTCCAGGTCTCCTGGAAGGTCGCACCGGCCCTGCTGGCGGGCAACACCTTCGTCCTCAAGCCCAGCGAACTGACCCCCTCAACGGCGGTGCTCCTGATGGAGACGCTCACCGAAGCGGGGGTCCCCGCGGGCGTCGCGAACCTTGTGACCGGCACCGGGGCCGACGTCGGCGACGTCCTCACCTCCGACCCCCGGGTGGACCTCGTATCGTTCACCGGAGGGCTCACCACCGGCAAACGCGTCATGGAATCCGCGGCCGGAACCGTCAAGCGGGTGGCCCTGGAGCTCGGTGGGAAGAACCCGAACATCGTCTTCGCCGACGCCGACCGCGAAGCCGCACTCGATAACGCCCTGACCGCGATCTTCCTCCATTCCGGCCAGGTCTGCTCCGCCGGTGCGCGGCTGATCATTGAGGAGTCGATCCACGACGACTTCGTCACCGAACTGGCACGCCGGGCACGGAAGATCCGCCTGGGCGGCCCCTTCGACGAACACGCCCAGACCGGGCCCCTGATTTCCTTTGCTCACCGCGACAAGGTCCACGCCTACGTCGAGGCGGGCATCGCCGAAGGGGCGCAGCTCCTGTGCGGAGGAACCCTGCCGGATGATCCGGCGTTGGCCGCGGGCAGCTACTACCCACCCACCATCCTCGACGGCTGCGACACCTCAATGCGGGTTGTGCAGGAAGAGTCATTCGGCCCGGTGCTCACCGTCGAGACATTCCGATCCGAGGACGAGGCCGTCCGCCTCGCCAATGACACCGTGTACGGGCTCGCCGGCGCCGTCTGGACCGGCGACGGGTCCCGCGCCCAGCGGGTGGCCGGGGCGCTGCGCCACGGAACGGTGTGGATCAACGACTACCACCCCTACGTCCCCCAGGCCGAGTGGGGCGGCTTCGGCCAATCCGGAAACGGCCGCGAACTGGGACTCATGGGGCTGGCTGAGTACCGCGAAACCAAGCACATCTGGCAGAACATCGAGCCCGCCCCCAGCGGCTGGTTCGGTGCAGCGGAAGCGGGCTGACAAGGACGTCTGCCCGCAGGAGGGCCGGCTCCGGTCGGCGGGGTCATCCGCACCCTCAAGCGGAAGAGGCGAGCGCCGATCCACGGCGCAGGCTGGCATCATCGTGCGCTATTTAACTTAGGAGCTCGGATGTTAGATCGGAACAGAATGGCCGATTCCAGTGGCATGGAGGAATTCGGCTATACCCAGACGCTTGACCGGAGCATTGGCAAATTCTCCAGTTTCGCGGCCGGGGTCAGCTACATTTCAATCCTCACCGGCGTCTTTCAATTGTTCTATTTCGGATTCGGGACAGCCGGGCCGGCCTATGCCTGGTCCTGGCCCATCGTCTTCGCCGGCCAGCTGATGATCGCGCTCTGCTTCGCCGAACTCGCCGGCCGGTACCCCGTTGCGGGTTCCGTCTACAACTGGGCGAAGCGGCTCAGCACCGGGACCTGGTCCTGGCTGTCCGGCTGGCTGCTGCTCGTCTCCTCGATCGTGACCCTCGGCGCCGTCGCCCTCGCCCTGCAGCTCACGATGCCGCAGATCTGGTCCGGCTTCCAGCTGGTGGGAGACGGGACCGGCCCCTACGACTACGCCGTCAACGGGGTCATCCTGGCCACCATCCTGATCGGCATCTCCACCCTGATCAACGCCTTCGGCGTGAAGCTGATGACCCGGATCAACAGCGTCGGGGTCTTCATCGAGCTCTTCGCCGCGGTTCTGCTGATCCTCGCGCTGGCCTGGCACGTCGTCCGCGGCCCCGGCGTGCTCTTCGAAACCAAGGGGTTCGGCGCCGAGCACCCGATGGGCTTCCTCGGCGTCTTCCTGATCGCCGCCATGGCCTCGGCCTACGTCATGTACGGCTTCGACACCGCGAGTTCCCTCGGCGAGGAAACCAAGGACCCGAAGCGCACAGCGCCCCGGGCGATCCTCCGCGCGATCACCGCCTCCTTCGTCCTGGGCGGCCTGATCATCCTGTTCGGCATCCTCGCCGCACCGGACGTTGACGACCCCAAGCTCGGCTCCGTGGACGGCGGCCTGCAGCACATCGTGCTTTCGGTGCTGGGCGGACCGTTCGGCAAGGCGTTCCTGGTCTGCATCGTCATCGCCATCACCGTGTGCACGCTCGCCGTCCACGCCGCCGCCATCCGGATGATGTTCGCCATGGCCCGTGACAACAACCTGCCGTTCAGCCGGCAGCTCGGCAGGATCCACCCGG
Organism: Arthrobacter melezitosi; assembly: GCF_054511055.1. NCBI lineage: Bacteria > Bacillati > Actinomycetota > Actinomycetes > Micrococcales > Micrococcaceae > Arthrobacter > Arthrobacter melezitosi. The sequence goes on along the minus strand of NZ_JBTNDJ010000007.1, from coordinate 121,372 downwards.
TCCGGAAGACGCCGACCGTCGCTGCAATCGTCATCGGCCTGCTCTCGATCGTTCCGCTCCTCGTCAACATCGGCCGGCCGGCGATCTTCACCATCCTCTCGAGTATCGGCATCGTCCTGATCTACCTCTCCTACCTGCTGGTCACCGTGCCGATGCTCCGCAGGCGGCTGCAGAAGAAGTGGCCGGTGGCCGATGACGGCGCCGGGTCCGGCTTCAGCCTCGGCAAATGGGGGCTGCCGGTGAACATCCTTGCCGTCCTCTGGGGAGTGGCGATGATGCTGAACCTCGTCTGGCCGCGGCAGGAAATCTACAACTCCGTTCCTCCGTTCGAGTGGTACCTCCAGTGGGGCGGGGTGCTGTTCGTCGGCGCCGCGATCTTGGGCGGCCTGGCCCTGTACCGGTTCAGGATCCGCCACCGGACCGGTGTGCTGCCCGAGCACCTCGCACCGCAGGGCACCGCCCCCGTTCTTCCGCCGGAAGACGACGGCATCGGCACCGACCTCGAGGCCGTCCGCTAGGCCGCCCCCACCGGGCCACTTCCACCGCGCCGAAACCCAGCCGCCGGCACCGCGCCGGCTCCCGAAAGGAACACCCAGCCCATGGTCCACGAAGTAAAGGCAGTCGTCGTCCGGGAGAAGAACGCTCCAGCGTCGATCGAAACGATCCTGGTGCCGGACCCCGGGCCGGGGGAGGCCCTGGTGGACATCCTCACCTGCGGGGTGTGCCACACCGACCTGCACTACAAGCAGGGTGCGATCACCGACGACTTCCCGATCCTCCTGGGCCATGAAGCCAGCGGCGTGGTCAACGCCGTCGGCCCGGATGTCACCGGCATTGCCCCGGGCGACCGGGTCATCCTCAACTGGCGGGCCGTGTGCGGTGAGTGCAGGGCGTGCCGGCGCGGCGAGGCGCAGTACTGCTTCAACACGCACAACGCCACGCAGCGGATGACCCTGGCGGACGGCACCGTGCTGACCACCGCGCTTGGCATCGGGGCGTTCGCCGAGAAGACCCTCGTCGCCGCAGGGCAGTGCACCAAGGTGGACGACGACGTCGATCCCGCGGCCGTGGGGCTGCTCGGCTGCGGGATCATGGCCGGCATCGGCGCCGCGATCAACACCGGCGCCGTCGCCCGCGGCGAATCCGTTGCGGTGATCGGCTGCGGCGGGGTGGGCATCGCCGCCATCGCCGGTGCCCGGCTGGCGGGGGCGACCACGGTCATCGCCGTCGACATCGACTCCAACAAGGTGGACATGGCGAAGGCCCTCGGTGCGACCCACGGCGTCGATTCGAGCGCCGAGGACGCGGTGGAGGCGATCCGCGCCCTCACCGGCGGGCATGGCGCCGACGTCGTCATCGACGCCGTCGGCAGGCCCGAGACGTTCCGGCAGGCGTTCTATGCGCGCGACCTGGCCGGGCGGGCCGTGCTCGTGGGCGTGCCGACCCCCGAGATGATGCTCGAGCTGCCCCTGGCCGACGTGTTCGGCCGGGGCGGGGCGCTGAAGTCCTCGTGGTACGGCGACTGCCTGCCCTCGCGGGACTTCCCCATGCTCGTCCAGCACTACAAGCAGGGCAACCTCGACCTCGACGCGTTCGTCTCGGAGCGGATCGGCCTCGACCAGGTCGAGGAGGCGTTCGGGCGAATGCACGAGGGCAAGGTGCTGCGCTCCGTGGTGGAGGTTGCGTGAGCGTGCGGATCAAACACCTCGTCACCTCCGGCGCCTGCTCCCTCGACATCCGCGCCGCCGGTGAGGTGGCCTGATGGGTTTCACTAGGCGCCCGGCCCCGGTCGACGACATCGACGAGGGGCAGCTCGAGGTCCACCCGCCCAAGGACTCCGCCGCCGGCGTCGAGGCCGTTCGAGTGGCACTGGACCGCGGCATCGCCTCGGCCGGGGTGGCGCGCACCGTGAAGTCGATGCTGCGCGTGAACCAGCGCGGCGGATTCGACTGCCCGGGCTGTGCCTGGCCGGAGTCGGACAAGAAACGCAAGACCGCCGAGTTCTGCGAAAACGGCGTGAAGGCCATCGCCGAGGAAAACACGGTCCGCACGGTGGGGGCGGGGTTCTGGGCGGAGCACTCGATCGACGAGCTGGCGGGTAAGACGGAGTACTGGCTGGGGAACCAGGGCCGGCTCAGCGAACCGGTGGTGATCCGTGAGGGCGACACCCACTACTCGCCGATCTCCTGGGCCGACGCCTTCGCCCTCATCGGCGAGCACATCCGGGCAACCACCCCCGACCGCTGCGTCTTCTACACCTCGGGCCGCACCGCGAACGAGACGGCCTTCATGTACCAGCTGTTCGCGCGGTCCCTTGGGACGAACAACCTGCCCGACTGCTCGAACATGTGCCACGAATCCTCCGGCTCCGCCCTGAATCCCACGATCGGCATCGGCAAGGGAACCGTCTCCCTTGAGGACATCCACGACGCCGAGCTGATTTTCGTCGTCGGCCAGAACCCGGGCACCAACCACCCGCGGATGCTGTCAGCCCTCAAGGAATGCAAGGACAAGGGCGGCACGGTGGTGGCGGTGAACCCGATGCCGGAGGCCGGACTCTTCAACTTCAAGGACCCGCAAACGGTGTCCGGAGTGGTGGGCAACGGCACCGCGCTCGCCGATGAGTTCCTGCAGATCAAGGTCGGCGGGGACCTCGCGCTCTTCCAGGCGCTGGGCCATTTGCTGCTTGCCGAGGAGGACCGGAACCCCGGCTCGGTGGTCGATGCTGAGTTCGTCCGGGACTCGACCAGCGGCTTCGACCAGTACCGCGAGGCCCGCCGCACGCTGGACTGGGCCGAAACGGAGACCGCCACCGGACTCCCACGCGCCGAGATCGAGAAGACCGCGGCACTGCTGATCCGCTCCAAGGCCACGATTTTCTGCTGGGCACTCGGCATCACGCAGCAGCCGCATTCGGTCGACACCATTCAGGAGATCGTGAATCTCCTGCTGCTGCAGGGGAACTTCGGCAAGCCCGGGGCCGGCGCCTGCCCGGTGCGCGGACACTCGAACGTCCAGGGCGACCGGACGATGGGCATCTGGGAGAAACCGAAGGAGTGGCTCCTGAAGGCGCTCGATGCGGAGTTCGGCATCGACTCGCCGCGGGCGCACGGGCACGACGCCGTCGAAACCATCGAGGCGTTCGAGCGCGACGCCGTCGACGTCTTCGTCTCGATGGGCGGCAACTTCTCCCTCGCGTGTTCGGACACCGAGGCGCTCGAGGCCGGCATGCAGCGGGTCGGGCTGACCGTCCACATCTCCACCAAGCCGAACCGCTCCCACATTGTGCACGGGCGGACCTCCCTGATCCTGCCCACGCTGGGCCGGACGGACCGCGACGACAAACATCCGGGCGGCGCCCAGTTCCTTTCCGTCGAGGACTCGATGTCCGTGGTCCACTCCACCCAGGGCAGGCTCAAGCCCGTCTCGGAGCACCTGCTCGCCGAACCGGTGATCATCGCCCGGATGGCCCACGCCGTCTTCGGGGAGAACTCCGGCGTGGACTGGCAGGCGATGGCGGCCGACTACGACGTCGTCCGGGAGCACATTTCCCGGGTCATCCCGGGGTTCGAGGACTTCAACCGGCGGATCCGCACGAAGAACGGATTCGTGCTGCCGAACCCGCCGCGCGACACCCGTTCCTTCCGGACGGATATCGGGCGGGGCCGGTTCACCGTCAGCCCCCTCGAGTACCTCACGCCGCCCCCGGGCCACCTCGTGCTGCAGACACTCCGCAGCCACGACCAGTACAACACCACGTTCTACGGCCTCGACGACCGCTACCGGGGAATCTCCGGCGGCCGCCGGGTGATCCTCGTCCACCCCGAGGACCTCGCCGACCTCGGGTTCAGCGACCGCGACCTGGTGAACGTTGTGAGCACCTTCCGGGGCGCCGACCGCCGGGCGGAGAAGTTCCGGCTGGTGGCCTACCCCACGGCGAAGGGCTGCGCGGCGGCGTACTTCCCGGAGGCCAATGCGCTGGTGCACCGGGAGAACGTGGCCCGCGTCTCCAACACACCGGGCTTCAAGGCCATGTTCGTCCGGTTCGAGCCGCACGGCGGCGGGTCGGACTGAGCCGGCGCACCCACCGGTACCGTCCCACCCTGCAGGGCAAAGGCCCCGCCCCCTTCCGGAGGCGGGGCCTTCGCTCTGCGGTATTCGCAGCGCGGCTCAGCCGCGCAGGCGCTCCATGCCGGGATCGAACAGGGGCTCCGCAGCGACGGTGGCCCTCACCCGCTCCCCGAAGTATTCGATCTCCACTGAGTCGCCCACATCGACCGTGGCCGGCAGCCAGGCGTAGGCAATGGGCCGGCGGATCGAGTAGCCGTAGGCGGCGCTCGTCACGTAACCGGCAGCCTCTCCCTCAACGAACACGGGTTCCTTGCCCATCACCACCGAGACGCCGTCGTCCACGGTGAGGCAGCGCAGGGCCCGGCCCGCCGGTTCCTCCCGGCGGGCCGCGAGCGCTTCCCAGCCCCGATAGCCTTCCTTGTCCTTGCCGACCGAGAAGCCGAGCCCGGCCTCGTAGGGGTGGTGCTCGGAGGTCATATCGGCGCCCCACAGCCGGTACCCCTTCTCCAGGCGCATCGCGTTGAACGCGCCGCGCCCGGCGGCGACGATGCCGTGCTCCTGGCCTGCTTCGAACAGGAGGTCCCACAGCCGAAGCCCGTGCTCCGCCGTCGTGTAGAGCTCCCAGCCGAGTTCACCGACGTACGAGAGGCGCATAGCGGTGACGGGGATGCCACCGACGCTGATCTCCTTGGCGCGGAAGTAGCGCAGCTCCTCGTTGCTGAGGTCGTCGTCGCTGACCTTGGCCATCACCTCCCGGGCCAGCGGCCCCCACAGCCCGATGCAGCAGGTGGCCCCGGTGATGTCGGCAATGTGAACCCACGCACCGGGCTCGTCGGCGGCCTGCTGCCGGGCCTCGCGCCGCAGGTATTCGAGGTCGACATTGCTGTTGACGCCGAGCTGGAACCTCTCCTCGCCCAACCGGGCCACGGTGACGTCACTGCGGATGCCGCCGTCGTCGTTCAGCAGCAGGGTGTAGGTGACGGCGCCCGGCTTCTTCGCGATGTTGCCGGTGCTGAGCCGCTGCAGCAGCGCCAACGCCCCCGGCCCGCTGACCTCGAGGCGCTTCAGCGGCGTCATGTCATACAGGCCGACGGCGGTGCGGGTCCGCCACGCCTCGGCCGCCGAGATGTCCGAGTGGAACATGCCCGCCCACTCCCCGCGCGGCGGCACCTGCCATTCCTCGGGCAGCTCGTCGAGCAGCGGCCGGTTGGCCTCGAACCAGTGCGGGCGCTCCCAGGCCGCCGACTCGAGGAAGAACGCCCCAAGTTCCCTCTGGCGGTAGAAGAACGGGCTGACGCGCAGGTCCCGCGGGGATTCCCGGGGCTGCAGTGGGTGGAGGACGTCGTAGATCTCCACGAAGTTCTGCTGGGAGGTTTCGCTGACGTACGCGTCGCTGGTCTGCACCTGCTCGAACCGGGTCACCTCGCACCCGTGGAGGTCGGTGCGGGACTGCCCCTCGACGAGCAGTTCGGCCATGGCCTTGGCCACGCCGGCGGAATGGGTCACCCAGACCGCCTCGGCCACATAGAAGCCGTCCACCTCGGCCGCTTCGCCAAGGAGCGGGCCGCCGTCCGGGGTGAAGGAGAAAATCCCGTTGAAGCCCTCGGCGATCTGCGCCCCCTGCAGTGCGGGGAGCAGGTCCTGGCTGTCCTTCCACGAGGGCAGGAAGTCCGCCTCGGTGAAGTCGAGGCGCGACGGCATGCGGTGCTCGGACATCTCGTCCGCCCCGACGTGGGGGAGGGTGTCGAGGTCCACGGGCATCGGGCGGTGCGCGTAGCTGCCGATCCCGATCCGGTCGCCGTGCTCCCGGTAGTAGAGGTCCTTGTCCTGGTGGCGCAGGATCGGCAGCCGTGCACCGCCGGGCTCGTTCTGCGCGCCATGCCCGGGCAGCGCCGTCGTCTTAACGTACTGGTGGGCCAGCGGCAGCAGCGGCAGCTTCATGCCGACCAGCTTTCCGACCTCCCGACCCCAGAACCCGGCACAGGAGACGACGATGTCCGCCGGGATCACGCCGTCGGGGGTCTCGACGCCGGTGACCCTGCCGTTGGACTGGGTGACGCCGGTGACCGGAGTGGAGCCGATGAACTTCACCCCGGCCTCGGTGGCCCGGCTGATGAGCAGCTGGACGGCACGGGCTGCGGAGGCGAGACCGTCGGTCGGGACGTACAGTCCGCCCAGCACCGTGTCGGTGTTGAGCAGCGGGTAGTGCTTCTCGCACTCATCCGGGTCGATCAGCCGGCCCTCGATGCCCCAGGAGGTGGCGTACCCCAGCCTGCGCTTCAGGTCGGCCAGCCGCGCCTCGGTGGTGGCGAGTTCGAGTCCGCCGACCTGATTGAAACAGGAGGCCCCGAAGGCCCGCAGGGAGAGCAGCTTGTTCACCGTATAGCTGGCGAACTCAGTCATGGTCTTCGACGGGTTGGTCTGGAACACCAGTCCCGGGGCGTGCGACGTCGACCCGCCGGCGAGGTGGAGGGGTCCCTGGTCGAGGACGGTGATGTTGCTCCAACCGCGGGTGGCGAGTTCGTCGGCGAGGTTCGCTCCGACGATGCCGGCGCCGATGATGACGACTCGGGGTGATGCGTTCATTCAGGTTCTCCTGGTTGGCGTCAGCGGAATACGACAGTGCGGGTGTTGCTCAGCAGGACCCGGTGCTGGCAGTGCCACCGCACGGCCCGGGCGAGGGCCTGCGATTCGGCGTCACGGCCCACCGTCACCAGGGCGTCGGCGTCCTGGGTGTGGTCCACCCGGAACACCTCCTGCTCGATGATCGGCCCTTCGTCGAGGTCCGGGGTCACGTAGTGGGCGGTGGCGCCCACAAGCTTCACGCCCCGGTCGTACGCCTGGTGGTAGGGCTTGGCGCCCTTGAAGCCGGGCAGGAAGGAGTGGTGGATGTTGATGGCGCGCCCGCGCAGCGCGGTGCACATCCCGTCGGAGAGCACCTGCATGTAGCGCGCGAGCACCACCAGGTCCGCGCCGTATTCGTCGACCAGGTCGAGCAGCATGCGCTCGGCGTCCGGCTTGGTGTCGGCCGTGACCGGCACGTGGATGAAGGGCAGGCCGGCCGCCTCCGCCATGGGTCGCAGGTCCTCATGGTTGGAGACGACGACGGCGAGTTCCGCGCCGAGGCTGCCGGCCTTCCAGCGGGAGACCAGGTCGTTGAGGCAGTGGCCGAACTTCGAGACCATCACCAGCACCCGCTGCGGGCGGCCGTCGTGGATGGTGAAGTCCATCCCGAACTCCGCGGCGACCGCCGCGAACTCCTCGGTGAGGCCCTCGGCGGTGACGTCGGGGGAGTCCCCGGTGAAGGCCGTGCGCAGGTACAGGTTGCCGCTGACATGGTCATCGAACTGCTGGTGCTCGACGATATCGAACTCCCGGTCGGCCAGGAAGCAGCTGATCGCCCGGACGATGCCCGGGCGCTCCGGGCAGGCGAGGGTCAGCACGAACTGCGCGGTCGGCGTCTTGTGCTCCGCCGCGCCGGCGGCGGCGGGACGGTTTCCCAGAACAGTTGTCACTAATCCTCCTAGGGGATCTCGGCGTTGAGGGGACAGCGGCTGCCGGTGGCACAGCGCTCATCGCATTGATGCTTCGTCACGAGGTCGAACTGCGCCCCGCGGTGTTCGCTGACTCCGGAGCGGACGGCACGTTCGACGACGGAGCTGGCCAGGCGCCTCCGCAGCGAAAGCGGATCCCTGCGGAGGTCGCGCGTCAGGGCGAAGCAGAGCAGCAGCATCACCAGGACAAAGGGAAGGGCCGCGATGATGGTGATCCGTTGGAGCCCGGAGAGGGCCTCAGCCGGTTCGTCGCCTCCCGCCATCAGCATCACCGCCGCGACCGCCCCGGTGAGGACGCCCCAGAAAATGACCAGGCCGCGGGTCGGGTGGTCGGTGCCGTTGGAGCTGAGGGAGGACATCACGAGGGAGGCCGAATCGGCGCCGGTGACGAAGAAGATTGCGACAAGCACCATGGCCAGGATTGCTGTCGCGGCGGCGATGACGCCGGGGAGGGGCAGGTTCCTCAGGAGGTCGAAAAGGGCGCCGTCGAAGGAGATCGAGGGTGAGCCGTCGACGATGGTGACGAGCCCATCGTCCGGGTTCTCGGTGGCGTCGGCCTTCGTCTGGACGCCGAAGGCGGCTCCGCCGAAGATGCCGAACCAGATCACGCTGACCATGCTCGGGACGAGAAGGACGCCGGTGACGAACTGGCGGATGGTGCGGCCGCGGCTGATCCGGGCGATGAACATGCCCACGAACGGCGTCCAGGAGACCCACCAGGCCCAGTAGAAGATGGTCCAGCCGGACAGCCACTCGCGCAGCGCCTCATCACCGACGGCCTCGGTGCGTGAAGCCATTTCGGCGACGTCGCGGGCGTAGTCCCCGATCGCCGCCGGGATCAGGTTCAGGATGAACAGGGTGGGGCCGGCAACAAAGACAATCAGGGCGAGGAGGACGGCCAGCACCATATTGATGTTGGCGAGCCACTGGATGCCGCGCCGGATGCCGGAGACGGCGGAGGCGACAAAGCAGACGGTCAGGACCGCGATGATGGCCACGAGCATCGGCGTGCCGAGCTCACCGCCCCATCCGTTGGAGGCGAGGCCGCTGCCGATCTGGAGCGAACCGAGGCCCAGCGAGGCGGCGGTGCCGAAGAGCGTCGCGAAGATCGCGAGGATGTCGATGAACTTGCCCACCGGGCCCTCGACCGTCCGGCGGCCGAACAGCGAGGTGAAGGCGGCGGAGATCAGCTGGCGGCGGCCGAGGCGGAACGTGCCGTAGGCGATGGCGATGCCCACGACGGCGTACATCGCCCAGGGGTGGAGCGTCCAGTGGAAGATCGAGGTGGCCATGGCCGTCTGGATGGCGGCCGGCGTCTGCCCGTCGACGGTTCCGGGCGGCGGTGAGACGTAGTGGTAGAGCGGCTCGGCCACCCCGTAGAACATCAGGCCGATGCCCATGCCTGCCGCGAACATCATTGCGATCCAGGAGATGGTGCGGAACTCCGGCCTTTCGCCGTCCTTGCCGAGGGGAATGTTTCCGAAGCGGCCCAGCGCCAGCCACAGCACGTACACCACGAAAAGGGACGCGAGGGTGATGAAGAGCCAGCCCGTGTTCTGCATGACCCAGTTCAGTGCCGTCTGGGAGGTGGTCGCCATGCTTTCGGTACCGAGGAAGCCCCACAGGACAAAGGCCAGGGCGAGCACGCCGGTGACCCCGAAGATCACCTTGTCGAGTCCCGGCGGAAGCGCGGGCCGGGCCGCCGTGGCTTCGGACCGTCCGGCGCTCTGCTGCAGTTCGTCGAGGATCCGCTCGTTGTCGTCGATGGGCGGCAGCGGCGTTGGAGGGGTGGGGGGCGCGGAGCTGGCAGGAACCCCGGTTGCCGTGTCAGTCTCGACCGGGGTTTCGTTGCTGGTTGCCATGGCTTGTCCTTATGAATGGAGGCGCGCGGGGTCAGACGTGGCCGTCGATGGTCAGTCCGGGTGGCAGGTTGGGAGCATCGCTCGACTCAGTGATCATGATGTCGCCGTCGATGACCGATACTTCGTGGACGCGCACGGGGAGCTTGGCCGGCGGGGCGTCCACCCGGCCCGACCGCAGATCGAACTTCGACGCGTGGAGCGGGCATTCGACCTCGCACCCCTCCACCCAGCCGTCCGCCAGCGACGCGTCCTGGTGGGTGCAGGTGTCGTCGATGGCAAAAAGCTCGCCGTCCTCCGTGTGGAAGACGGCGATGGGTGGCGAGGTGTCGAGGCGCAGGGCCTCACCACGGGCCAGTTCACTGAGGGGGCATGCCTTGTGCATGGGGAGGCCTCTCTACGTCGAGAAGCGGTCCCGGTTGGCCGGTTGTTCCCTATGAATCAACAGGGACCGCGATATGCAACAGAGTGCTCTAGGTCACACCCGATGTCAAGAGTTGCCATTCGCCCTCTTGACACTCACCGTGACGTGACTCACAGTGTTCCGTATGACGATTAGCGTTGCGTATTACGCAATGAACGGAAAGGCATCCGCGTGCAGACGCTGGCAATAGTCGGCGCATCCCTCGCCGGGCTCTCGGCTGCCCGTGCAGCCCGCGACCAGGGGTTCACCGGGCGCCTTGTCCTCGTGGGGGACGAGCCGCACCGGCCTTACGACCGGCCTCCGCTGTCGAAGGACTTCCTGCTGGGGAACATCTCGGCGGAAGACCTCGGCCTCGAGGCCGACCTCGACGAGCTGGAAGCAGAGTGGATCCTCGGCACGTCGGCCGTCGCCCTCGACAGCTCCACACGCACCGTCCGCCTCAGGGGGGGGCGGGCCGTGACGGCCGACGCCGTGGTCCTCGCGACCGGAGCCCGGGCGCGGACGCTTCCGTCCCTCGCCGGGCTTTCCAACGTCTTCACCCTGCGGACCCTGGCCGATGCGCAGGGCCTCGCCCCGGAGTTGGTGGCCGGCAGCAGGTTGACGATCATCGGCTGCGGGTTCGTCGGCGCCGAAGTGGCCTCGGCGGCAGCCTCCCGCGGCATGGACGTCACCGTCATCGATAACCGACCGGTGCCGTTCACCGCGCAGCTGGGCGAGGAGATGGGGGCGCACGTCGCGGCGCTCCACCGGGCTCACGGCGTGCGCCTGCTGTCGGGGGCAACGGTTGAGGACTTCTACAGCAGCGAAGGCAACGTCACCGGGATGCGGCTGGCGGACGGGCGGTACGTCCCGGCCGACGTCGTCGTCGTCGGCATTGGAGCGCAGCCCAACACCGAGTGGCTGAACGGCTCGGGCATCGCGGTCCGCGACGGCGTCGTCTGCGACGGCATGGGGCGCACCAATGTGCCGGGGATCGCCGCGGTCGGTGACTGCGCCGCCTGGTTCGATCGATCCCGCGACCTCCACCGGCGGCTCGAACACTGGACCGGCGCACTGGAGCGCCCGGCGCTGGCCGTCGCCGCCCTGCTCGACCCGGGCGCCGCCCAGCTGCCGACCCGGCCCGCCTACTTCTGGTCCGACCAGCACGGCGTCAAGCTGCAGTTCGCCGGTGACATCACCGGGCACGACCGCCTCGTGCTCGAGGCCGGCGACCCGTCGGCGCACAGCTTCCTCGCCGTCTACTACAGCGGGGAGCGGCCGGTCGCGGTCCTCGGAATGAACCAGCCGCGCCTGTTCACGAAGTGGCGGCGTTCCCTGGTCGCCACCCCCGTCCTGAGCGGGGCCGTGCTGGCTTCCTGAAGTTTCCGTTCGTTGTTCTGCCATGTTGCTGGGAGGAGTAGTTGTGTCTGTAGAGGTAAATACCCCGAGCCTGATCCCGACGTTGCCGGGGTCCACCTATGTCGACGAAGGGGTGTTCCGGGCCGAGCAGGAACGGATCTTCGAGCAGATGTGGTTCTGCGCCGTGCGCTCGGAGGACCTGGACAAGCCCGGCGCCTATAGGACCGTGCAGATCGGGCGCGAGAGCGTGCTGATCTCCCGCACACGCAAGGGCGGGATCCGCGCCTTCTACAACATCTGCCGCCACCGCGGGGTGAAGCTGTGCATGGAGGAATCCGGGCAGGCCGCGCGGTCCTTCCAGTGCCCGTACCACGCGTGGACCTACGACTTCGAGGGCAAGCTGATCGCTGCGCCGAACCTCACCAAGATGCCCGACATCGACCGGGACGAGTACGGCCTGGTGAAGGTGCACCTGCGCGAGTACCTCGGGTACGTCTGGGTGTGCCTGGCCGCCGAGCCGCCGTCCTTCGAGGAGGAGGTCATGGGCGCCATCGAGGAGCGCCTCGGGGACCTGCGCGCCATCGAGGGCTACGACGTGGCGAACCTGAGCCTGGGCAAGCGGATCCGGTACGACGTGAAGGCCAACTGGAAGCTCATCATCGAGAACTTCATGGAGTGCTACCACTGCGCCACCATCCACCCGGAGCTGACCGAGGTGCTGCCGGAGTTCGCCGACGGGCTGGCGGCGCAGTACTTCGTGGGCCATGGGGCGGAGTTCGGCGGGGACATCAAGGGCTTCACCGTTGACGGCTCCGAGGGCCTCGACCGGATTCCAGGCATCGACGAGGACCAGGACCGCCGATACTACGCCATCACGATCAAGCCGACGGTGTTCGTGAACCTGGTGCCGGACCACGTGATCATCCACCGGATGTTCCCGATGGCCGCCGACCGCACCATCGTCGAGTGCGACTGGCTGTACCTGCCGAGCGTCGTGGCGGCCGGGAAGGACCTCACCGCCTCGGTGGAGCTGTTCCACCGGGTGAACCTGCAGGACTTCGATGCCTGCGAACGCTGCCAGCCGGCGATGAACTCGAAGGTCTACGCCAAGGGCGGGGTGCTGGTGCCCAGCGAACACCACATCCGTGCCTTCCACGACTGGGTGGAAAGCAAGGTCGGCGACGTCGTGCCGACCCGGTAGCGCCCCTCCGCGGGACGGGCACCGTCACCGTCCCGTGTAACCCATCTTGGAACTGATCAGCTGCCCGGCCTGTGCGAGTGAATCGAGCAGGCCGGGCTTCTTTTCGGGATCGAAACGGAACGCCGGCCCCGAGATGCTGACGGCTCCGATCACCACACCCAGGTGGTTCCGCACCGCCACGGCGATGGCCCGCAGGCCGATCTCGAACTCCTCATTGGCCACGGCGTAGCCGGTACGGACGACGTCGTGCAGTTGGGTCTCGAGCTCCTTGCGGTTGGTGATCGTGCGCGGAGTGCGGGCGGGAAGCCCGGTCTCCCGGAAGATCCGGTCCCGCTCGTCTGCCGTCAGCGAGGCGAGCAGTACCTTGCCGCTTGAGGTGGCATGCAGGGGAGTGAGGCTGCCGATCCAGTCGTAGGTGGCCAGGGTCGAGGGGCCCATGGCCTGGTCGACATTGACGGCGAAGTTGGAGCGGAGCACCGCGAGGTTGACGGTTTCCTTGAATTCGTCGGCGAGGGCTTCGAGCACCGGGCGGGCTTCCTGGACCAGGCTGAGCCGGCCGGGGATGGAGCTGGCGAGGCGCAGGATGCCGAAGCCCAGCTGGTATTTGCCGCGCTCGCTGTTCTGGTGGACCATCTCGCGGGCCACGAGGGAGCCGAGCAGGCGCGACGCGGTGGACTTGTGGATGCCCATCTCTTCGGCGATCTCACTGACGCCGGCATTGCCGTCGCGGGCTAGGATCTCGAGGATGGCCATGGCGCGGTCCACCGACTGCACACCCCCGGCCTGGCCGGCGTCGGCGTCGAGGTCCACGTCGGGGCCGGAAGAATTATTGGAAGCCATGGCCCATGCTCTCACCTAATGTCCGGAACCCGCTTCAGCCCGCGGTGGCGGGTCCGCGCCTGCTTTCCTGGCGGGCAGCCGCCGCCCGTGGGCGGCTTGGAGACGCGTACCGCAGGTCCGGGACCGGCACCTTTCCTCAGCACTCGATGACGTTGACGGCGAGGCCCCCGCGGGAGGTCTCCTTGTACTTGGTCATCATGTCGGCTCCGGTTTCGCGCATTGTCTTGATGGCCTTGTCGAGGGAGACGACGTGGCTGCCGTCCCCGTGCAGGGCCAGGCGCGCGGCGTTGATGGCCTTGACGCTGGCGATCGCATTGCGTTCGATGCAGGGGATCTGGACCAGCCCGCCGACCGGGTCGCAGGTGAGGCCGAGATTGTGTTCGATGCCGACCTCGGCGGCGTTCTCCACCTGCGCCGGGGTGCCGTCGAGCACCTCGCACAGTCCGGCGGCGGCCATGGAGCAGGCCGAGCCCACTTCGCCCTGGCAGCCGACCTCGGCCCCGGAGATCGAGGCGTTGGTCTTGAACAGGATGCCGACGGCGGCAGCGGTGAGCAGGAAGCGGACGACGCCGTCGTCGTTGGCTCCGGGGACGAACTTGACGTAGTAGTGGAGCACCGCGGGCACGATGCCGGCCGCCCCGTTGGTTGGGGCGGTGACGATGCGGCCGCCGGCGGCGTTTTCCTCGTTGACGGCCAGGGCGAAGAGGTTCACCCATTCCATGGCCAGCAGCGGGTCGGCGGGGGCCTGGGCCAGGGTGGCGGGCGCGTTGTCGGCGGCCGGGCGGGTGCCTGGTGCGGCGCCGGTTGAGGCCGAACCGGTGGACGCAGAGCCGGCGGACGCGGAGCCGGCGGACGCCGCTGCCGCGAGGGTCCGGAACAGGGCCGGGGCGCGGCGCTTGACCTTCAGCCCGCCGGGCAGGATGCCTTCAGCGGCGCATCCGTTCTCGACGCACTCGCGCATCACCGCCCAGAGGGCAAGGAGCTTGTCCCGCAGTTCGGCCTCGGAGTGCCAGGTGAGTTCGTTGGCGAGCATGATCTCCGGGATCGACTTGTCCTCCCGGCGGCAGATCTCCAGCAGTTCGTCGGCGCTGGCGAAGGGGTAGGGCAGCACCGTGGCGTCGGGGACGACCTTGGCGGCTCCCTCTGCGTCCCCGTCAACGACGAAGCCCCCGCCCACGGAGTAGTAGCTGCGCTCCCGCAGCACCGCGCCGGAGTGGTTCAGGGCCCAGAAGGTCATGCCGTTGGGGTGGGCCGGCAGGGACCTGCGGCGGTGCAGCACCAGGTCTTCCTCCCAGTTGAAGTCGATCCGGTGATGTCCGGCCAGATGAAGTTCGGCGTTCAGCGCCGCGGCGGCCACCTGGTCGTCGGCTGTGAAGGTGTCGACGGTCTCGGGGTCCTTGCCCTGCAGGCCGAGAACTACCGCCTTGTCCGAGCCGTGCCCGCGTCCGGTTGCGCCCAGGGACCCGTACAGTTCGGCGCGCACCCGGGCCGTGGCCGGGAGGAGCCCGTCCTCGGCGAGCCCGTCGGCGAACCGTTTGGCCGCGCGCATGGGCCCGACCGTGTGGGAGGAGGAGGGTCCGATGCCGACCGAGAACAGGTCGAGCACGCTCAGGGCCATCAGGGGACCTCGGGGGAGGCGTATTCGCGCATCGCGTCGAGGAGCCAATGGCCGAGGAAGGTGACGAAGGAGGCCCGGGGGAGGATGCGGTAGGTGGCCTCGGCGGTCTTCCAGAGGATGACCGGGATGCCGCCGACCTCGGTGGACAGGGCGGTGCCGGCGGGGTGGACGCGGGGGTGGAGGTCCAGGGAGCATCCCTTTTCGAGCACGGCGCGGGCGCGGGGCCCAGTGAGTTCGAAGGTGGTGCGGTTGGCGGAGAGGTCGACCACCTGCCCCTGCCCGTCCGCCAGCGCCTCCACCAGGGAGGGGACGAGGTCTCCACCCAGGGTTTCGTGCGCCTCCGGCGGGGCGACGACGAGGAATTCGGTGGGGCCGAGCCACAGCACGTTGGCGCCCGTGCTGCCAGCCACGTCCCCGCAACGTGCTGGCAGGCCGCCGGTCACCGCGGCGATCCGCTGCCCTTCCGCGGATCCAGGCTCCACCCGGACGCCGGCCATGGTGAGGAATTCGACCTCGGACAGCTCGACGACGCCGACGGTGGAGCCGGCAGAGAACGCCTCGTGCAGCAGCGACGCCGGGCTCCGCCGGAGGGCGTGAAGGTCCCGGGGGATGTCCTGCGGGGTGTCGAGTTCCTGGGTGTCAGCCATCTTTGCGGGTCCCTTCGGGGTCAAAAAGCACTGTGTCGCCGACGACCACGTCCACGAGCCGGTCCCCGGCGGCGGCCACCAGGGTTTCACCGATCCGGTTGCGGCCGTTGTCGATCAGGGCGAGGGCGAAGGTGCGGCCGAGCGCGGCGCTTGTGTAACTGGAGGTGACGAAGCCCTGCATCGGCACGGGCTCCGGAGCCGGCCCCCGGCCGAGGTCGACGGGCACGCCCTTGTCGATGAGCTGGGAGCCCTCCGGGAGGCGGAAGGTCCGGTCGACGGGCAGCACGCTGACCAGGTGCCTGCGGTCCGGTCGGGAGGCGTCCGCCCTGGCGTAGGAGCGCTTGCCAATGAAGTCCTTGACCTTGGAGACCACCCACTCCATTCCGGCGTCCTGCGGGGTGACCGTCCCGTCGGTGTCCTGCCCGACGATGGGGTAGCCCTTCTCGGCCCTCAGCACGTGCATGGTTTCGGTGCCGTACGGGGTGATGTTGTACTCGGCCCCGGCCGCCGCGACGGCCTCCCAGGTGGCGAGCCCGTACCAGGCGGGCACGTTGATCTCGTAGGCGAGCTCACCGGAGAACGAGATCCGGCAGACCCGGGCCGGCACCCCGTTCGCCAGGGGAGTTTCCCGGAAGGTCATGAACGGGAACGCCTCGGCCTCCAGCCCGCCGTCCGCCGCGAGGTCCGGGGCCAGCGTGGCCAGCACCGCGCGGGACTTCGGGCCGACGACGGCGATGGTGGTCCACTGCTCGGTCACCGAGGTGCAGTGCACGTCGAGGTCCGGCCATTCGGTCTGCAGCCATTCCTCGAGCCAGTCCAGGACCTTCGCGGCGCCGCCGGTGGTGGTGGTCAGAAAGTAGCGGTCATCGTCGAGGCGCAGGGTCACGCCGTCGTCGAAGATCATGCCGTCGGCCATGCACATCACGCCGTAGCGGGCCGAGCCCGGAGCGAGCTTCTTGAACGCGTTGGTGTAAATCCGGTTGAGGAACTCACCGGCGTCCTTGCCCCGGATTTCGATCTTGCCGAGGGTGGTGGCGTCGAGGAAGCCCACGGAGTCGCGGACGGCGGCGCATTCGCGCAGCACGGCGGCGTCCATGTCCTCCCCGGGCTGCGGGTAGTACCAGGGCCGCTTCCACTGCCCGACGTCCTCAAACTCCGCGCCGTGGGCCACGTGCCAGGGGTGGATGGAGGTGACCCGGGCGGGGTCGAACAGCTCGCCGCGCTGGCGGCCGGCGAGGGCGGCGAACGCCACCGGGGTGAACGGGGCCCGGTAGGAGGTGGTGCCGAGGTCGCCGATGCCCCGGGACGCTTCCCCCACCTGGCGGAGGGCCGCGGCGATGACGCCGATGGCGTTCACCCCGGAGGTCTTGCCCTGGTCGTTGGCGGTGCTGATGGAGGTGTAGCGCTTGATGTGCTCGACCGAGCGCATGCCGGCGCCGGTGGAGCGCAGGACGTCGGCCACCGACTGGTCGCGCTGGAGGTCGACGAAGTGGCGGTTCCAGTCATCGGGCGTACCGGTCTGGCCTGGCACCAGCCACAGCTGCCGGATGGGGGCGGACGCCGTCGGTTCACTCATCGGTGCCGGTTTCGGTCCGGGGCCGGCGGCGCCGAACTCTGCGGCGGTGGCGGCCGCTGTCCCTGCGGCGGCGCCCTCGGCGAGGCAGTCGGCGAGTTCGAAGCTGCCGCGGCCTGAGCCGGCGAGGTGCTGGTTAGGCACGGGCCGGGCGGGGACGAAGGCGGCGAGGTCGTCGTCCCAGCGCAGTTTGCCCTGCCGTTGCGAGTGCAGGTGGACCACAGGGGACCAGCCGCCGGAGACGGCCAACAAGTCGCACTCCAGCTGCTCGGAAGCGGCGGTGAGGGTGCCGTCGTCGTTCAGGCCTCGCACGGTGACGCCGGTCAGGCGGCCGTCGCCGGATCCTGCACCACTCGCCACGTCGGTGTCGGCCACCGCGCTGCCGGTGAGGACCCGGATGCCGGCGTCGGCGGCGGCCTGCGCCGTCGGACTCAGGACGGGCCGGGCATCGACGACGGCGGCGAGCGGAATGCCGGCGTCGCTCAGGTCGGCGGCCAGGGCGTAGGCGCTGTCATTGGTGGTGGCGATGACCACCCGGGAGCCGGGGGCGACGGCGTAGCGGTTGAGGTAGGTCCGGACCGCCGAGGCGAGCATAATGCCGGGGCGGTCGTTGTTCTCGAAGACCAGCGGGCGTTCGTGGGCGCCCGGGGCCAGGACCACCTGCGCGGCGCGGATGTGCCAGATCCGCTGCCGGGAGACGCCCGGGGCGGCCGGGGCGCTGAAGTGGTCGGTGCGGTGCTGGGCCGCGACGATGTAGTTCGAGTCGTAGGAGCCGAAGGCCGTGGTGCGGTTCAGGACGGTGCATTCGGGGGCGGCGATGAGTTCTGCCTCCACGTCGGCCACCCACTCGCGGGCCGGTTTGCCTTCGATCGTCGGCCCAGTGCTTGCGGGTTCGGAGAGGAGGGAGCCGCCGAGTTCCGGCTGATCGTCGAGGAGCATCACGCGGGCCCCGCTGCTCACGGCCTCGCGGGCCGCGGCCAGGCCCGCCGGGCCGCCGCCGACGACGAGGACGTCGGTGTGGACGTACTTCTTGTCGTACTCCGCGCGGTCCTCCTCCGGGTCGAGCCGGCCGCGGCCGGTGAGCAGTTCGGCGTCGAGCCCGTCCACGAGGGAGACGGTGGTGGCCGGGAGCATCGACTCGGCGACGTGCCCTGGGAAGCGGGGGGAGACCCGGACCAGGGCGTTGGGCTCCTCCACGCCGGCGGCGAGGATTCCCCGCGGCCGGTCCTCGTAGATCGAGTTGCCTACGGCGATGCGGCCGTTGGCGAGCAGGGCCGAGGCGAGGGTGTCGCCGGGGTGGCCGGTGTACTCGGTGCCGTCCACGGTGAACCGCCACAGCGTGCTGCGGTCGATCCGCCCGCCGGTGGCGAGGCGGGCAGGCTGCTGGGCGGTCATGGGCGTGCTCCTTCGGGGGAAGCGGGGGCGGCGGTCTGAGCGCCGGGGCCGGGTCCGCCGGTGACGGGAGTGCCGCCCGGTGGCGCCGTCGTCGGGCGGGGTTCGCCCATGCGGTAGACGGCCTGGATGTCGTAGGTGGCGGTGTCGCGGACCATGTTGAACCACTGCCGGCAGCCGGTGCTGTGGAGCCAGCGTTCGGCGAAGGCGCCCTTGGGGTTCTCGCGGTAGAAGAGGAACTCGGCCCATTGGCGGTCGTCAAGCTCGTTCGGGTTCTCGGGGTAGGGCACGTGGGCCTGGCCGCCGTAGTGGAACTCGGTTTCGTCGCGGGGCCCGCAGTGGGGGCAGGGAATCAGGAGCATGTCGGCTGCTTTCTTGGAGGCGGCGTCACGTGGGCGGCGTCTAGTGGGCGACGGCGGCGGCGCCGTGTTCGTCGATCAGGGCACCGGTCTCGAAGCGCTCCAGGGCGAAGGGCCGGTTGAGGGCGTGGGGGGTGCCGGTGGCGATGGTGTGGGCGAAGGTGAGTCCGGCACCCGGAGTGCCCTTGAACCCGCCGGTGCCCCAGCCGCAGTTGACGAACATGTTGTCCACCGGGGTGGTGCCCACGATGGGGGAGGCGTCCAGGGTGGTATCGACAATTCCGCCCCAGGTGCGCAGCACGTGCGCCCGGGCGAAGATGGGGAACAGTTCGACGGCGGCGGCCATTTGGTGTTCGATCACGTGGAAGGACCCGCGCTGGCCGTAGCCGTTGTAGGAGTCGACGCCGGCGCCCATGACCAGTTCGCCCTTGTGAGCCTGGGAGACGTAGACGTGGACGTGGTTGGACATCACCACTGTGGGGTGGACGGGTTCGTGGAGTTCCGAGACGAGGGCCTGCAGCGGGTGGGACTGGATGGGCAGGCGGAAGCCTGCCATCTCCGCGAGCACGCTGCTGTGTCCGGCGGCGCACAGCCCCACCTTCTCGGTGTGGATCGTGCCTTGGTTGGTCTTCACGCCGACGACGCGGTTGCCGTCCTTGAGGAAGCCGGTGACCTCGCAGTTCTGGATGATGTCGACGCCGAGCTGGTCGCACTTGCGGGCGAAGGCCCACGCCACGTGGTCGTGCTTGGCGATGCCGGCGCGCGGCTGGTAGGTGGCGCCCAGCACCGGGTAGCGGATGTTGTCGCTGATGTTCAGAATGGGGCACAGTTCCTTGACCTGTGCCGGGTTTAGCCATTCGGCGTCGACGCCGTTGAGCCGGTTCGCTCCGACCCGGCGGATGCTCTCGCGCACGTCGCCGAGGGTGTGGGCGAGGTTCATGACGCCGCGCTGGCTGAACAGGAAGTCGTAGTCGAGTTCCTCGGGCAGGATCTCCCACAGCTTCAGGGACGCCTCGTAGATGGCGGCGCTCTCGTCCCAGAGGTAGTTGGAGCGGATGATCGTGGTGTTGCGGGCCATGTTGCCGCCGGCCAGCCAGCCCTTTTCCAGCACGGCGATGTTGGTCATGCCGTGGTTCGTGGCCAGGTAGTAGGCCGTGGCCAGGCCGTGTCCGCCGCCGCCGACGATGACGGCGTCGTAGGAGGACTTGGGCTCGGGATTCCGCCAGAGGAAGTCCGGGTGTTCGGGGAGCTTGTCGGCGCTCACTGGGCGGCTCCAATCATTGCTGCGTCGAGGTCCGCCTGCCGGGCGGGGTCATTCAGGTGGGGGTAGAGCGGGAACCGCTCGGCCAGTGCGGTAACCCGGCGGCGGAGGTTGTCCGCGGCGGCGTCGGTTCCGCCGTCGTACGTGGCGTCGTCGTGCGCGGGGCTGGTGAGGGCAGTGCTGGTGAGTGCGGTGGCGATGATGTCGGCCACCTCGGTGAATTCCTCTGCGCTGAAGCCGCGGGTGGCCAGGGCGGGGGTGCCGATCCGCAGCCCGGAGGAGACCATCGGGGGGCGGGGGTCGAAGGGGACCGCGTTGCGGTTCACGGTGATGCCGATGCGGTGCAGGCGGTCCTCGGCCTGCTGGCCGTCCAGGTCGGAGTTGCGCAGGTCGACCAGGACGAGGTGGACGTCGGTGCCGCCGGTGACCACGGAGATGCCGGCGTCGGCCACGTCGGAGCGCAGCAGGCGGTCGGCGAGGATCCGGGCGCCTTCGAGGGTGCGCTCCTGGCGTTCCCGGAATTCCGCCGAGGCGGCGAGCTTGAAGGCCACGGCCTTGGCGGCGATGACGTGTTCGAGCGGGCCGCCCTGCTGGCCGGGGAACACCGCGCTGTTGATTTTGCGGGCGTGCTCGGCCCGGCTGAGGATGACGCCGCCGCGGGGGCCGCCGAGGGTCTTGTGCGTGGTGGTGGTGACGACATCGGCGTACGGCACCGGGCTGGGGTGCAGCCCGGCGGCGACGAGCCCGGCGAAGTGGGCCATATCCACCATCAGGTACGCGCCGACGAGGTCGGCGATGCGGCGGAACTCGGCGAAGTCGAGTTGCCGGGAGTAGGCGGACCAGCCGGCGACGATCAGCCGGGGCCGGTGCTCGAGGGCCAGGGCCTCCACCTCGGCCATGTCCACGCGGTGGTCGGACTCGCCGACGTGGTAGGGGACGACGTTGTAGAGCTTGCCGGAGAAGTTGAGGCGCATCCCGTGCGTCAGGTGGCCGCCGTGGGCGAGGTCCAGGCCCAGGATGGTGTCGCCCGGGTCGAGGAGGGCGAACATCGCTGCGGCATTGGCCTGCGCGCCGGAATGCGGCTGGACGTTGGCTGCCCCGGCGCCGAAGAGCGCCTTGACCCGGTCGATGGCGAGCTGTTCGATGACGTCGACGTGTTCGCAGCCGCCGTAGTAGCGCCGGCCCGGGTAGCCCTCGGCGTACTTGTTGGTGAGCACCGAGCCCTGGGCCTCCATGACGGCTGCCGGCGCGAAGTTCTCGGAGGCGATCATCTCCAGGGTGGACTGCTGGCGGTCGAGCTCCCTGGCGAGGGCGCCGGCGACCTCGGAGTCCGTCTCGGTGAGGGAACCTGTGAGCACGTCCGGCATGGTTTCTCCTTTGGCTTCAAGCAGCACTGCTTCTAGTATGCGACTGATATATCAGTAGTGGTGCAATAGTATGTTTGGCATTGCAGGGGAGTCAAGGGTCCTGTGGCCCCCGCTGTTGCCGCCGAAGCCGAGGAGTTCCTATGACGTCGACACTGGAGGGACGGCTGCCGGACGGCACGGAGAGGTCGATGGCGGAGCTGGCGTACTACCAGCTGCGGGACAAGCTCATCATGCTGGAGATCCGGCCGGGGGAGGCCATCAACGACGGGCAGCTCGCCGCCGAACTCGGTATCGGCCGCACGCCGGTGCGGGAGGCGCTGAAGCGGCTGGAGCTCGACCACCTGGTTGTCTCCTACCCGCGCAGGGGCACCTTCGCCACCGTCGTGGACATCACCGAGCTCGCCGACGTTTCGGAGATCCGGGCCTCCCTCGAACCGCTTGCTGCGCGGCGGGCCGCCCAGGTGGCGACGGCGGGGATGCGTGCCGAGCTGCGCGAGACGGCTGCTGCAATTGCGGGGGATGCCCTGGCGGAGGGCAGCCCCTACGAGCTGATGCGCTTCGACATGAAGGTCCACCGCCTGATCTACCGGGCGGCGGCGAATCCGCACCTGGAGGATGTGCTGATCCGCTACGACAACCTGGCGACACGGATCTGGTGCCTGGTGGTGGAGAAGGTGCCGGCCGTGGCGGAGCACATCGCCGAGCATGCGGAGCTGTTGGAGACGATCGCGGGGGGCGATGCGGACCGTGCTGGGAAGCTCGCGCTAGAGCATGTGACGAGCTTTGAGCGTGCCGTGCGGCGGGTGCTCTGAGCTGCTGGACTGCGGGAGATAGTTGGCAGAACGGCTGCTGGGACGAAACGAAAATAATCTGCGCGGCGAGCGCACATTGTTCCTAGTTGTTAGCAATGCCGGTGGCAAGTCGGATTTTACCTACCTGAGAAGACGTCGACAGCCAAAACAGCGGCACAGGCCAGCGAAAGCCCTTGCACAGAATGCCGCGGGCACGTGACCGGCGATTCCCGAGCTAAGTTAGATTTGTAACGTATGCTCTTCAACCTGTTAAGTTGGCGGGATGGTAGAACCCTCTGTACGGGATGAGTTAGCCGCCTTCGTAGCCGAGCGCGATTGGGCCAAGTTCCATACGCCAGAGAATCTCGCAAAGAGCATCGTCATTGAGGCCAGCGAACTACTTGAGTGCTTCCAGTGGAATGCGGACGCCGCCGACGCGCGGGTCCGTGAAGAGCTGGCCGACGTGCTCACGTACTGCCTTCTGCTGGCCGATCGACTGGGTGTCGATCCTGACCGGATAGTGCTCGACAAGCTCGCGAAGACGCGGGAGAAGTACCCGATTGAGAAAGCGCGGGGGCGAAGCGCCAAGTATGACGCCCTTTGAGATTCAGCGGCTCGATTTCACTGCCGCCGCCGTCGCCGACTGGGCGCCACTGAACCACCGCAACACGAATTGGCCGGTCGTCTACGTATTGGATGACGCCGCGGGCGCTATGCCGGGCGCCCCCAGAGCGGGTCTGAATGACGTCTACGTGGGGGAGTCGCGCAACGCAGCAGCGCGAATGAATCAGCATTTCGCCTCCCCGGAAAAGCAACATCTCAGTACGGTGCGCGTCGTTGTCGACGCCACCTTCAACAAGTCCGTCTGCCTCGACCTCGAGTCCTATCTCATTCGAATGCTTGCAGGGGACGGTGCATACCGGGTGCTGAACCGGAACGACGGCATCATCGAGGCCGACTACTACAATCGCGACCAGTACAGGGAGACCTTCCACAAAGTCTTCGAGAGTCTCAGAGATGACGGTGTCTTTAGCCGAAGTATCCCCGAGATCGAAAACAGCGACCTCTTCAAGCTATCGCCCTTCAAAGAGCTGACCCAGGATCAAGCGATTGCCGTCGAGGGAATCCTTGAGGGACTGTTTGAGGATCTAAAGGCCGACTCGCGCAGCACAATCGTCGTCCAAGGCGACCCAGGCACCGGTAAGACGGTTGTCGCGATCTACATGCTCAAGTTGATCGTTGATATCGCCAGCGCCGCGCCGGCCGTAGACCTCGACAGTGACTCGATGTTCTCCGAGTTCTTCATCGAGGACTATGCCGCTCTTCTCGCTGGACTGCGCATCGGGCTCGTGGTGCCTCAACAGTCCCTACGCGAGTCGATCAAGAAGGTTTTCCGGAAGACGCCGGGACTGGGTCCAGAGATGGTGATGACCGCCTTCGATGTCGGCGTCGCAGATGAGCCCTTCGATCTACTGATCGTCGACGAGTCACATCGCCTCAATCAGCGCGCCAACCAACCTTCTGGAGTGCAGAACAAGAAGTTCCGTGAGATCAACGAGAAGCTCTTCGGCCATGACGATAAGACGAAGACACAACTCGACTGGATTCGCGCGAAGAGCAAGAACCAAATCTTTCTCCTAGACGCGGCGCAAAGCGTTCGGCCGGCGGACCTTTCTCCAGAACTTCTGCACGAACTGGTTGTGGAAGCCAAGGGCGCAAGTCGACACTATCCGCTTGTGTCGCAGATGCGGGTGCGAGCCGGATCCGACTATGTCGGATACGTCAGGCGGATTCTTGGGGGCACAGATGTGACAACGGGGCCGACGTCAGCGGAAAGCTTCGAGGGATACGACTTCCGCTTGTTCGAGAGCATTGCTGACATGCGTGCCGAGATACTGCGGCGAGATGCGGAAGCCGGCTTATCGAGGTTGGTGGCCGGGTATGCGTGGCCGTGGAAGACGAAGGTCGATAAGACCGCGTACGACATTGAGATCGAGGGGAACCAGTTCCGCTGGAACAGCATCCAGACGGACTGGATCGCCTCCTCAAAGTCGCGGGAGGAAGTGGGGTCGATACACACCGTGCAGGGGTACGACCTCAACTACGCGGGCGTGATCATCGGACTTGATCTCCGCTACGACGTCGCTGGAAAGAGGATTGTCGTCGACCGGGGCTCGTACTTCGACAAGAAGGGCAAGGAGAACAATCCGGTTCTGGGCAAGATCTACACAGACGACGATCTCTTGCGGTTCATCCAAAACATCTATGCCGTGCTGCTGACGCGAGGCATCAGAGGAACCTATGTGTACGTGTGCGACCCTGACTTACGGGCGTATTTGCGCGCCTTCATACCGAACAACGAAGTGAACCAAGGCGGATCGCCCTAGGCGATGATTCGGCCTCGTCGGTTCGTCTGAAACTGTGGAGATGCCTTCATCGGCCCACTAAACCGTTCGAGGATGTGCCGGCTGTGATTGGCGGGTTGACCATCCAGGTCATCGCCATGATTGAGTACTCGGCGATCGCCGGGACGATCGGGGCCGGCGGCATCAGCTACGTCGCCATGACCTACGGGTACCAGCGGTTCGTCTCAAGGAGGAGGCACGCAGAAGGACATTGCTGAAAATCCCTCTAGGTCCTAATGCGCCGCGACGCTGGCCGCAGACATACCGGCAGAGTTGCTCGTCTAACGAATAGATGCGCGCACTAGCGATGTCTCGTATACCGCGAGGTCCCGACGCGAAGGTCGTCCACATTTACGTCAGTTTCATTGGTGCACCTTAATGATATGCACCGGGAGTGGCCCGAGGGGGCAATTCGTAAGCAAACTAAGCCAGGTAAACCCATAAATGGGTGACACACTCCGTTGGCTTGTTCCAATACGGGGCCTATTCGATACAGTCGCTCTATGGCTTTAGTTGACCTTACTGATCGAGCTGCCGTCGTAGCCGCGCTGGATGAATTTGATGCCGTGGGCCGTAAAGCATTTCTGTCCAAATATGGTTTTCGACCGGCTCGCAGGTACTTCATTAGCCGGGATGAGAAGCTCTACGACTCGAAGGCAGTTGTTGGTGCCGCACACGCATATCAATATGGAAAGCTGCTAGGCAGCTCAGATTTCAGCGGCGGCGATGCGACTGTTGTTCCTGTGTTGGCTCGGATGGGCTTTCACGTGATTACGGGGAGTGTACCGGGCCCGCTGAGTGACCACCTCGAAGAGGTGTTGCTGCTGCAAAGCGATTGGAGCCATAAGAAGACCGCCGCGATGGATCGTCGTGGTCAGATTGTGCGTACTGAGATTCCTAACTGGCTGCGCTCAAATTTCAACGTGCTGATTCGGTCCGTGCTATGGCCGGAGGGTGACCTCGAGACAGAAGGGCGCGATGGGACCGGCCCGAAGACAGAAATCCCTTGGACGCGCCTGTACTCGGGATCGCGGAGTCCATCAGCCACCAATGGCTGGTATGTCGTTTTCTTGTTTAGCGCGCTGGGTGACCGTTGTTACCTGTCGCTCGGTCACGGAGCTACCCGGTGGGACGGCGTCGAATTCAAACCGCGTCCTCTCCCGGAAATGAAAGAGTCGGTGCGGTGGGCCCGTTCTGTTCTTCGAAGCGGTCTCGACCACGAGCGACTGCGACAGGGGATTTTGCTCGACGCCCGGCGTAGTCCGCTCGGTCCGTCATATGAGGCAGGCACCGTAGCGGCGTTCGAATACCTGCTAGATCACATGCCTTCGGATGATGACATTCTCCGAGACCTAGAACTAATGCTCGTCCTGCTGTCGCAGCTCTACATTGCTGAGGATATCGATCCTCGCGCTCCCGGAGTGCCAGCACCAGAGGTTGAGCTAGTTACCGATGCAGTCATGGCGGCGGCCGGCAAGCGGAGGGGGCGAGGGCGGCAGGGCTTTGGACTTACCAAGCCCGAGCAACGGGCGGTTGAACGCCGCGCTGTCGACGTGGTCACGGCTCACTATAAGGCCCAAGGGTGGAAGGTACAGGACGTCGGCGACCGTGAGTCTTATGACCTGCGCTGCGTCCGAGAGGGTCGCCAACTCTTCGTGGAGGTAAAGGGAACGACATCCCGGGGGGAGTCGGTTCTACTCACCAAGAACGAAGTTGAGCTGCACCGTTCCGAGTACCCCCTCAATGCTCTGGCTGTTGTTCATAGCATCGTTCTGGACCCGCGAGGAGAAAACCCCATCGCGCATGACGGGGAGCTGGATGTGACCAGTCCATGGCGCTTGGAGGATACGGACTTAACCCCAATCGCCTACACCTACCGTAGACCGAAGGGCGACGTTGCTACGGCGCAATATGCTTTTCCTAGGCAAGATCCTGGACACATTGACTGAGGCTGGTTGGATTCGATCCCCCCGGCTTGCCACAAGAGGTGTAGGACGGGCAAGAGGCAAAGAAGCACTATCAGTAGAGTTCCAGTGCCTGCTGGTCGGTAGAGTGATCGGCTTAGGTCGAATTTGGGCAGTGAACAAAGTCGAATGGTGTACATAATGACTCCCAGTCGTATCGGCCCAGGATTGCCCCACTAGGAAGCGGCAAACATAGGAGCAGGTCTTGAGAGTTACAGTCGAAGACCGAAATTCCGACAGCGCGCCTGATTTGGTGGTTCAATCGATGATGAGGACTGGCTCGGTCCAGTGTCGAAATTTGTCGACGGCATCCTCACTCAAGTTCGAGGCCTCGGTGAGCATATCCGTGATGCCGCGACCGCCTTTTACTCCGCGTGGGAAACTGTAGAAGCGGTGGACCTGAGGAAGTCCAGAGGCGTGGGTGATGACACCCTCAGCTACCGCTGCGCACGCCTGTTCCTGGAAACTACGCTTTGCACGACGCTGACGCCCCAATCGGCGGAGTACTTGACGGGCTCTACTCGCACGCTGTGGCGGTACTTTCGGCGCCACGTGAAGGCGCTGACGTCGTCCTTCCGTAAGGAGTCCTGGCGTGAAGGGGTGCGGCTCTTCAATCGAGCAGGCTACCGACCTGGATAGAGCTCATCGAGCTCGCTGCGTGAGGAATCGGTATCGACGCAAAACTCGAATTCAGAGCAAGTAAATTTGTGATTAGCATTCCCCGGCACAACCGACGTGTTGGAGGAGCATGTGACGGCAATGGGCACTTGCAGAGCCAGACGGCGGGGTGGGTCGCCGGTGGTACGACATTAACGAGATCCGTGGACTACGGAAGATGAAGGAGGCTTGAGATGGCGCTGCTGACGTTGGTCAAGCAGAAAGACAAGATCGACGGCTCAATGAAGTCGAAGGTCTACTCCTTCTTTGAGAAGCTCCAGAAGGACGACACCGCTCCGGGTCTGCACATCGAACCGATGCGTTCCCCAGCGGATGAACGTGTCCGTACCGGACGCATCGACCTCAATTTCAGGGCAGTGCTGTTCAAGGTCTCTTACGAGAACATCCCGCATTACTTCTACTACGGTGCGTGGCCGCACGATGAGGCCATCGAGATCGCGCGCTCCAGTGTGCTGCAGGTCAATTCGGTCAACGGCGTGCTCGAGGTGCTGCGCACTTCCACACCTGACCCTGGAGAGCAGACGCCGGAGACGGGAGACGACGAGTCCGAGCACCCCGTTGATGAGATCGAAAGGGAGGCTCCGGAAGAGCCCGAGGATGAGCTTGTCTCCACACCGCTCTGGATAAATCCACTCACGGAGTGCGGGATGGATCAGGCCGGATTGGTTGCAGTACTCGGACTTGCTGCGGACCTGGTAGGGAAGGCATTCGCAGTCTCCTCAGAAGAAGAGCTCCTGGATGTCCTGGGCGACGCTCCGGACTGGCAGGCGACGGCACTGCTGGAGCTCGCCGCGGGTACGTCTGTTTCCGAGGTCCAGGACAAGCTCGCTCTGGGACGCTACGTCGACGACCCGGAGGAGTCCGACGAGGAAAAGATCAAGCGGGCGCTCGAGCATCCGGCGACCAAGATGCAGTTCACTTTTGTGGGAACTGATTCGGAGGAGTTGAAGAAGGTTATCGACGCCGGAGACTTCGATACCTGGCGTACTTTCCTTCACCCGGAACAGCGGATCTACGCAGAACGGCGCTACAACGGGTCCTTCCGGCTCTCGGGTGGTGCGGGTACAGGGAAGACCGTCGTACTGCTGCATCGGGCACGGGCGCTGTCCGCAGCGGACCCTTCCGCGCGAATAGTCCTGACCACGTACACGACGACGCTCGCCGAGTCCCTTGAAACCGGACTGGCCAAGCTCGATGCCGATCTTCCTCGTGCATCGAGGCCCGGTGACCCGGGTGTCCATATCGCTGGGGTGGATTCGCTCGTCAGTAGGGTCTTCCGTGCCGCTACCGAGATGGAACAGCGGTATTCGATGAAGCGCCTTTTCGGTCTTGAGACTGCAGCCCCCGGCAAAGTCGTGGGTTCGGACCATGAGAACCAGCAGTGGGAATCAGTTCTCCGAGACGTGGAGCATGGACTGGAACCGGAGCTTGCTAACCCGACGTTCCTACAGCAGGAGTACGAGACCGTAGTGCTGCCGAATGTCATCACCGCCAAGGACGAGTACCTGAAAGTCCCTCGAGCCGGCCGCGGCACCGCCTTGAACCGGGCCAAACGACTGGCCGTGTGGAAACTTGTCGAGGGCTACAGGTATTACAACAGGATTGAAATGCATGCTTCCTATGTCGAGATGGCGCACCTGGCGGCGCTGATCCTGCGGGACCGCGCGAGCGATGGCACGAAGCGTACTGCCGATCACGTCCTCATCGACGAAGCGCAGGACCTGCACGCGGGCCATTGGCTCTTCCTTCGGGAGCTGGTACAGCAGGGTCCGGACGACATCTTCATCGCCGAGGACTCACACCAACGCATCTACGGACAAAAGGTGCCACTGTCCCGTTTCGGTATCGGAATCGTCGGCAGATCGCGTCGGCTCACCCTCAACTACCGCACCACCCGACAGAATCTGGCGTACGCCGTCGGCCTGTTGCACGGTGTGCCGATCACGGATCTCGAGGGTGCCGACGAGTCCATCAACGGATACACGTCCTCCCGTACCGGACCTGCGCCCCAGGAACACGCGGCAGCTTCCTATGTAGAAGAGCTGGACAACCTCGCCGAGACGCTACGGGCATGGCAGGAGGAAGGAGTGCTGCTCGAGACCGTCGGCGTCCTCGTCCGCGCCAACTATCAAATCGGCAAAGTGATCAGCGGGTTGGACGAGCGGGGCATCACTGCACGTACAGCTGGATCCGCTGTCTCCTCTGGTGTGCCAGCCGTGATGACCATGCACCGCTCTAAGGGCATGGAGTTCACCCGTGTCGTTCTTTTCGGCCTATCCGATCAGTACCTGCCGGCCGCGCATCAATTGAAGAACATGGCCCCGGCCGAGCAGGCAGATGCGCTCCTGCGTGAGCGTTCGCTTCTCTACGTGGCCGCGACGAGGGCACGGGATGGTCTGGTGGTGTCGTGGAGCGGAAAACCGTCGGAGTTGCTTGGCACGAAGTAGCGTCGGTAAACATCAACGAGATCTGGGGGAGAGATGGCAGTAGGGACGTCGGTTAGGAAGTCCCGCTGGTGGGACGGAGATGCCACTCAGCGGTATTGGATGGAATTGGTCAATGTCGACACGTGGGGGAGCGAACTCATCGCACCCGATACGCCGCGGTACGACTTGATGAAAGACGTCCGTGTCGGTGATGTCGTGCTTCATTGGGTGGGCAAGAACAACCCGATGCGCTTCAAGTCGGGAATGTATGGCGCTTCAATCGTGGCCGGTCAACTTCAGCCGCGCGCGGGTGACTGGTACGGGAAGCCAGCTAACACGATCCCCCTTACGGACTACACTCCACTACCAAATCCCTATCTACTGACCGATCTCCGGTCCAACCACCAGGAGGACATCCTGGGCGTCAGAGGTGTCCTCGAGCGCACCTATACGGATACCGCCGGACAGACAATCTACTTCCCGTTCCAAAGGCATCCGACCAGTGGCCTCAAACCGAACCAGGGATACCTGTTCAAACTACCGGCGGAGCTGATCGATACCATCGACGGCCTGCTTCCCGACAGCGATTGGGGCGGTTTCGACACTTTCCCTGTTGCGCCACCCGTCGGCGGGCAGAACGGGGTTCGGCAACGATATGCGGGGTTCTGCGCCGACCCGATTCTGAAGAAGGCGATCGAGATGCAGGCGGTCCGCCAGGCGATTACTCACTACGAGGCGTCCGGATACAACGTCGAGGACGTCGGCGCGTATCGGTCCTACGATCTGCTCGCTACTCGAGGCGCTGAAGAGCGGCATGTCGAAGTCAAGGGGTCCCAGGGGGATGTCGAGAAGGTCATCCTGACGCGCAATGAGGTCACACACGCTAACGACTACGAGTTGACCGACCTGGTTGTTGTTGCGGAGATCCAGTGGGATCGCCACCTCGACGGTTCGATCACCACTGACGATGGAACGATGAGCGTCTACCTTGGCTGGCGGCCTTCCCCAGAGAACCTGAAGCCGCTTAGCTACGAGTATTTTCTAGACTAGGCCTTAAGTGGGTGGGGGGGGGGGGGGGCCCCCCCCCCCCCCCCCCCCCACCCGGTACCTAGTAGGTTTTGTCCGCCAACTTGTCAGCCAGGTCACCTGGAGCGAAATCAGCCGTGTGGTAAATCGTCCAGCCTTCCTCGGCCAGCCAGTCGTCGCGCGTTTCGTCCCTGTCCTCAAGCACTGCGACCCGTGCGCCCGGCCAGGAGAGGTCGATCTGCCATTGGTTGTGTGGGCCAATATCGGAGCCCCAATCGCCCGGCTCGACCTCGGCTTCCACCAGTTCCGAGACGAGCTCACGCAGCGACGGGCCGGACTCGGCGAAGACGGTGAGCCACGGGCTCTGGCGGACGCTTTCAGGGACGTCGCTATCCACTTCAGCGGCTGCAGGAGCGCCGGCGCCGGCTGACGACTGGAGTGGATTCAACTCCGCCCAATCCCTGAAGCCGAGCCCGATTTGCCCGTGCACCCCGAACAGCGTCCCCCGGTCGAGGTTGGAATTGAACAGCTCACAACTGGTCTCCGGGACCAACACACAGCAGTGGCACGCGGCGAGGTTACGGGCATCGGTCCCAGAACCCCGGGACTCGATGCACACAGGATCTGCAGAACACCACGAAGTCCTGAAGAGGCCCTCGTCGAGAGCGGCACCGAGACGGCCCGGCCCTGCCTGCGCGGCGATGCCGCCCAAGCTTCCTGCCGAGTCGGAAGACGCCGTGTACAGCAGCACGCCCACCTGATCCTGGCCGACGTAAAGGCGTTCACGGATGGAGGACGCCGGATATCCCGCATCGAGCGAGAGCTGATCGATGATGATGTGAGAGAGCGTATGGATCAATGTCTCCGCGATATTCACCGGTACTGGTTCAAGGCCGCGTTGCTCGGCAGCTCGCTTCACGTTCTGTCTGAGGGTTCTCTCTCTCCCTGCTGCGAAATCCGTCTTCGCCCATTCCTCGACCTGATGTCGGTCAAGTGCGATGAAAAGACCCTCGCCCAGGGTCTCGATTGCAGGCAACCAGTTCTGTTTGTTGTCGTCCGGGAAGAGTGGAGACTTCGTCGCGTCTGGATTGTCCTCGCTACGGGGGTGCAGCCGACTGAAGCCGTAGAGTGCACGGACCTCTCGAAGCCGCGTGACTTTTCGAGTGGCCTTGATCCAGTGGGAATGAGACTCGGGGACAGCGACTTTCTCGGCGACGAAGTCCGTGTCGGGGCTGTCGCGGCGGCCGTTCATCAACGCCATGAACTCCTGCTCGCGGAGCTGCCCTTCCGACAGGTCGGTCTCGCGGTCACCATGGAACTGGCGCTTCATCTCCGCGCGCAGTTCGTCGACTGAGAAGCGTCCACCGAAGCTCTCGACGATTCCCTCCAGCACCCATGTGGAGCCGGGTTCCAGCGCTTGGGGCTTGCTGAGCTGCGATGCGTTGGCCGTGACGACCTTAGCGAGAAACTCCGAATAGGGCGGAATGGAGATCGCAGAGCGGACAATTGGGAACCAGACGTTGGAAGCACCACGCTGGACGGTCTTTGGCGGCTTCCCGCACTCCCGTTCCCGGTAACCCCATCCGAGCCAGGGACGATTACCCTGGCATTTCATCTCCTTGAGCGCGATCGAGTTGAATGCATCAGCCATGGTTCGGGATTTCCCGCACGAGCAGCGGACGACCATATCGGAGAGCGAGGACGTGCGGCCCTCGGACAGGAGGCTCAGCTTGTGCTCGGCGTCGTCCTTCGTGGTGTAACCATGGGCCCAGTAGCTGTAGGGGAAGTCATCGATGTGGCCGTCCTCGCAGGCGATGACGAAACGGGACGGCGTCAATGGCGCCAGCGACTTGCACAGACCGCACTTCGGGTCCTCGTACGAGGCTTGCAATTGCTTGACCGTACCGATCCGATTACAGCTCGGACAGACGAGCATCTGCGGGAAACGCACGACCGGGATCTTGCCCCGTGTGCCCGCCGGCGGCAACAGCAGTTGGGATACACCGAGACTGCGAGCCAGACGAGGTTCACTGACAGGCTTGAGATGCTTCCTGTCCCACTGATCGATGCTCGTGATCATGAAGCTGTTGTTCTCGGCCGGAAAGAGACTCCCGACTCCGAACGTCGAAATAAGCTGGCTGCGACGTGCAGCGTAAGTCTTCCTAGCCAAGAGAAGCGTCCTTCCTTAGGGGTGCGGGCCGGAGGGTGGTCTCAGCGTCTACATCCCGCATGCTGCGCGGGGTCGGCCACGGCGTGCTACTGGTGCTGTAGACGAAGTCGGGATCCTCGAGCGCCTTGCTCGAATCGATGAGCAGGGAACGAGGACTGCTCCGCTTCTCCTGGTACGGCAGGTCGACGTCGTCGAGGGCGGCCTTCCGCCAGATGTTCACCAGCCGTTCGAGCTCTTCCCGTGTCGCCGCGGCTTCCTCGGAATCGATCGCTTCCACCCGGTCTCCGATGAGGGACATGACCTGATCGACCAGATGAGACTCCACCCGGACCTGGCCGGCCTCCACTCGAAGTTCCGGAACGAGCATTCGGAGAGCGGATACGAGCGTAGCGTGAAGACCACGGTCTCGAGACCGGGCGGCGAAAGGTGTAGCACTGGTGGCTTCGACCGCTCGGTACAAGGCGCCATGGAAGTCGTTGAAGGACTCGTAGTGCGAGCGGTCGCGAGTCCGTGCTGCGTTGAAGATCGTCACGACGAGACCCGGGTGCTGCCGTCCGACACGGCTGGTTGCCTGGATGTACTCGGCACTGGACTGAGGCTGACCCATGACAGCCATGAGGCCCAGCCGGTCTACGTCGAGGCCCACCGAGATCATGTTGGTAGCTAGGACGACGTCTTCGGGGGTAAGCCCACTCATCAAGCTCTTCTCGAGCGCCTTTAGCGCCTCGGGGATCTTGTGGTTCTCGACGCGACTCGTCAACTCGCTGAGCTGGATGCTGCGTGAGGATTCGCGTCCCTCGCGTCGTGCCAGGAGGGAGAGACGGGCGCGGACGTCGTCGTATACCTGGAGGTAGGCGGAGCCCAGGACGCGGAGGCTATTAAAGTAACCCACGAGCGTCCAATAGGGGTCGCGGTCCGGCTTCTCGTCCGCATCGATGACGGTAGCCGAATGGAGTAGCGATGCGTACGTGCGGACCATCAGCGTCGCATGACTGGTTCCCGAGGCGAGTACGCCTACGTACTGTCGGGTCCCAAATTGGTCCGACGGCGCCCTCTCAGCAAAGAAGGAGTCGTCCGGGTCGAGCCCGGGCGGCGGGAAGAGTCGGGAGTCTCGATTGAAGACGGAACGGATTTGCTGCTCGGCTCGACGGATGGTTGCCGTCGAGGCGATGATCTTCGGTTTGCGTCTGTCCATCCCGCCGGGGCGATTGATCCCCCCTGCCGCGAGATCGACTGCTGTCTCGAAGAGGCCGACTGTCGACCCCAAAGGGCCTGAGATCAGGTGCAGCTCGTCTTGAATGATCAGGTCGGGACCGAGATCCGACGCCGAATGCCGTCCGAAGAGGGTGGAGACTTCACCGCGCCAGGCCATGCTTGCGAATTTGTCCACAGTCCCGATGACGAGCTCGGGCCGCTCCCGGTAGACATCGGTGTCGATGATGTGGACCGGCAGGCCATCGCTGAACTGGCAATGCTCGTTCGCGCAGCTCACGATCATGCGGTCATAGGGAACCTTGATGATCCGATAGTCGTCGACGGTGAGCCGGGTCCCGCACCAGGGACACGCTTCGATCTGGCGTGGATTCCCCTCGACCACATCCTCGTTCCGCCTGAGCTTGGCGAGGTTTGTCTTGGCCGTGCGGATGTCGTTGGGCGTCGCGCCGCCCCCTACCCAGAGTCCAATGCCAAATGCTTCCGCGCCGAGACGTCGTTCGTCGTGCTGGCGGACGGACTCGAGTGAACAGATGAGCATAGCCGCACGTTCGAACTGCTGGATCGTCAGGAGCCGCAGGGTGTATCGCATGATCACTGCGACGCCTTGGACGGTGCTGTCACGCAAACGGCGAAGTAGGAGGAGATACGCGATCAATCCGAGGTACGCCTCGGTCTTGCCACCGCCTGTCGGGAACCACAACAAGTCGGCGATGTCGCGCTCCTTGTGCTGGTCATCTGTTACTGACGGCAGATTGATGAGAATGAACGCGATCTGGAATGGACGCCAGGACTGCTCGCCGAGCGTAAAGTCGCCGCGAGCACCTTTACGGACCCAGTCCTGACGAGCACGCTGCATGTGCATCGCTCTGTTGGCGAGCTGGAAAGCTTCGAATGCGACATCGTCGTCAGCCAGAAGGCCGATTCCCTTGGTGATTCTCCCGTGTGCTTCAGCAGCCTGCTCCATGTGACCTTCAGCAACACCTTGGAGGTGCGCGGGGACATGGGACGGCCCGTCGGCGGACATCGATTCCGTGGTTGCCTTTATCCACGACGAGTAGTCCGTGGCCAGCTGCATCAGTTGAGCGAGGACTTCCTTGCGCGTGCCGGTTCCCAGGAGCGAGAGCGACAGATCGGCGGCGCTTCCGCCCGCCATCGAGCGATGGACGTCCTGTCGCGGGACGAAGGTCGTCGCTACTCGGCGGCAACGCCGACCCTCGACGTCGTCATCTTCTACTTCGACCGCACAGCCATGACCGGCACCGAAGATCATGTGGTTCCGGTAGAGCAGTTCTGCGGAGGCGAGGTCTTCATCAACAGGCAGATCGGCGCGGAGTTTGGACCGATCAACCAAAGCGGACCGCTCCGTGCGGGCGGTCAGACCGACTTGGAACCAGCAGGCCACGTCCTTGTCTTCGGAGGCGCCAGGCTTCGGCTGGGTATTCCGAAGAACGACCGTGACAGTCACGATATCGTTCTCCGTCGGACGGACCAGAGCATAGAGTTCGAGTGCTCCGCCTTCGAGTAGGTGATGCCGTGGTCCCGGCTCGTCCAGCTCGATGTCGATCACACCCAAGTCGGCCGGCTGCCGTTGCCAGTCGTACACGTCGCGCCTCTTGCTCCCGCTCTCTCGATTCGTCTGCACGGGTGCATAGCGTGCTGCGACCGGTGCCACATTCAGCTTCGATGCCAGTCGCGTATCGACCGAGACCGTCATACCCACACTGCTCGGGTATGTAAGCCGCGCATTCGCTACGGGGCTGTCGACTGCGGTTTCGCCCGACACGGCGGAAACGGATTCGGGCTCGTCCGGGGCTTCGACGTAGGTGTCGTCGGCTGCAGGCCACAGCACGCCCGTGACGTAACGCTCCAGTGGGCGTTCAGTGATGAGCTCGTCCTGTGAACCCGGTCCGTACAGGTCTGTCTCGAGGCGGTCCACCATCTCTCGACGGAAGGCGTACTTGGCATCTAGTTTCGACACTTATTGCTCCTGGTTCGTGGTCCGCTTGATCAAACCGGTCAGTCGAGGGACCAACCACATTCCTGACGACCCCAGCCCCGTCAGTTTCGTCTCTTCCGGGTGACCGGTAGCGCACTCGATGGACGTGACGCGGGCGCCGGTGAACCCCATCGGCCATTGATAGTTGCGATTGTTTTTGAAGCTAAAGCTGTTCTTGAGAGCGTAAGCAAATGATGTGCTCGTCCGCCCAATCACCTTGCCGTCATCGGTTGTGAGCACGTATCGGGGCACTTCACCCGGCTCCGGTGCGGATTCCAGCGATCCGGAGACAATCTGTCCTAGGAGATCCTCGAGGACGAGGTTGTTCTGTATAGCCGCTGCATCGCCGTCGGCAGGGTAGTAGGGCAAGGAATCGTCGATATCTGAGTTGATGAATTCCATGCGAGCTGTGTACGGGCCGTGCTTCCCGTAGGCCTTTTCCAGCCACCGTCCCTGCGATGTCTCCGCACGTTTGAGGGCCTTCTTCGGAAGTTTCGTGGAAACGACCTCTTCCCGCGCGCGGCTGAGGGCCACATACTTCTGCCTCAGCGTGGCCGCGTTCTCTTTGGATGCGGGTGAACCAAACTCCGGTTGCAGATACAGCACATTTGTGAACTCAAGACCCTTTGCCCGATGCACAGTAGAGATCACCAAAGGCGCGACATCTTCCACGGTCAGACTCAGCGGAATGGAACGACTGCGGAGACGCTGGCTCAGCTGCGGAACGTTCAGTGAATCATATGCAGCAAAGTTCCCCTCCGCTGTCTTCAGCGCCAGCCAGAGGTCTTCCGCTTCTTCACCGAATGCAGCTGCCAGTCGTTCCTTGATTTCGGTGCCTGAGTAGGACCGGTCTTCCAACCCCTGAAACACCTGGTGCACCCACGGTGCAACGCTCATTTCCTGCGCCCGGCGCCGAATAAGGTGAGAATATCCGTTTTCCCACAAGAGCTCACTGGCTATGAGGGCTTCGTAGTTGGTGGAACACAGTAGTGCGGTGCTGCTGTCCGAAGGCGGCTCTAGCAGACCGGATTCGTGCAGTACCGAAGCGCTGCTCGACTGCCGGCGGAAGCTGTTGAGCAACGCGTGTGCGCTCTCATACGACTCAGACAATCGGCCGAGACCTCTGATCTCTTCTCCAATGGAAATGAGGTCCTTCGTCCGCTCCGTTAGAGCACGGTAGTGCTCCGTCAGCGATTTGTGGTCGGCGTCGAACTCCTCGATCAGCCTTTGGATGAATTGGCCCGAGGTCATTTGGGACTTGGACTCATCCAGCTGAAAGTCGTAGATGCCCTGAAGGGGATCACCCAGCACGGTGAACCCGAAGTCTTCGTCGAGGGTGTGGAACATGGAGAGGACCAACTCTGCTCGGTCACCTACCAGATCCTGGGCCTCGTCGATGAGGACATGCTTGAGGTACGTCAGCCGCTCCGGCCGTTCTTCGCCGGCGATTGAGTCGGTTGCTTTTCGTATTCGGGCGTCGAACCCGCCGGAGAAGCTTGTGTCACCTTCGCCCTGATCAATTAGTATCTGGGCGGCGAAGGAGTCAAAGGTTCGGATCTGAAGTCCATCAAGATCATGGCTCCGGGCTCGTTTCCGGACGGCTTCGACGGCGGCTCGAGAGAAGCTCAAGACCAGAATCTCGTCGGCCGGGTTCAGACCTTCCTCGACCAGGTACTTCACCCGTGCCAACAGCACCTCAGTTTTGCCTTGTCCGGCGGAAGCTGTGACAAACAGGCGAGCCTCCGGTTCTGCCTCCGACACTGCTCGCTGACTGGCGTCCAGCTGAAACTCAGCGAGCATCTGCTCCCTCGCGGTTCCACAAATAGTCGAACTTCGTGAACGCCAGCTCCGTCCCGAACTGATCCAAGTTGTCTCTCACGTTGACGATCAACACCTCTTCGCTACCTCCGTTCAGTGGGCCTCGGAGCCCGCGCCCGATCATCTGGATGTACTTGTTCGGCGAGAACGTTGGACGACAGACATACACTGTTTCCACCTTCGGGGCATCAAAACCCTGGGTCAGCACGTCAAAGTTTGTAAGCACTCTTACCTTGCCGTCTCGGAAGTCCTCGATGATGGCGCGCCGATGTCCGAGGTCCGTTTTACCGGATATTGCGGCAGCAGGGATGCCTTCAACCGACAACACCGCAGCCAGCGCTTCAGCGTGAGCTACGGAAGCGGCGAACACCAAAGTCGGTCCAGCAGCTTCCGACGCCTTGATGTGGTCGAGGATAGCCTCATTCCGCTGCGTGCTCTCCGCAACCTGCTGGAGGTCAAGTCGCGCTTCGAGCATTGCGCTCTGAGCCGTTTCATCCCGAGCGGAAGGTACATCTTTCAGTTTCAGGTCGATGCCGCGGAGTTCTTCGTGGTTCACGCGAGCGAGCACGCCGAGACCTTGCAGGTACTCGTGTGCGTTGTCCGCACTGAACTCGTCAGGTTCAATCAGGTTGCGGCCGAAGCGTGCTACAAGTCGTTCAGTTTCGATCTCGTTCGAGCCGCGGTATGGAGTCGCAGACAGCCCTAAGAGCAAGTTCGATTTATCCGTGAAGGACCGACCGAACCAGGCCAGGACCGGGGTGTAGGAGGAAGCAATGGCCCCGTGCGCCTCGTCGATGATTACAAGGTCGGGGTTGGACATCCAGTCGTACATCTGGCGACGACTTTCCTGGATACTTGCGAGAGTTTGAATTGTCGCCACGACGAGGTGAAGCTTGGTTTCCTCGGGCACAGCGTTGTTGCCGCCCCAGAGCCGGCTCACCGCCATCCGTTCACCGGAAGGACCGGTGGACTGCCAAACAATTGACCAGGTGTCGATGGCTTGTTCGCAGAGTTCTTCTGACTGTGCGATCCAGATGATCAAGCGTTTCCCCGGCGCACCAGCGATGTCCCTGACTGCAGACTCCACGGCAACTCGGGTCTTACCGGCCCCGGTCGGAAGTTGCACGAGCCCGCGGGTGGATTTCGAACGTCCGGCAAGGAGGTCGGTGATCTTCCGGCTAGCTGACTCTTGGTAGGCATGCAGGGGATTGAGGCGAACGGGCCCTACGATCTCTTCGCGTTCGGGTTTTTTCTTGGTGGCCTGCCCTGCCATGGCCGGCGAGAATCCTAGTTCGCGTACGAATTCCTGGGCAGATCGGCCGCCCCGGAAGTGATCAGGGGTTTCGATTCCCGCCTCTTCGAGCGCCGGCTTGAGCTTCTTCAGGAGGCTGGCTCCATGGAGATTGCTCACGATATCGAACATGCGCTGGTCGGTGAGTTCGAGGTCGCGGTGCGCGAGCATTGCGATTACAGATTCAGGAATAAGGCTCCGGAGGGTGGATCTTCCCACCAGTTCCGCGACTTTGCCTGCGTCCGTCTTCTGCCGACCGACACGATCCCGCCGTTCCTGGGCTTCCGCCTCCTTCTTCAACTCCCTCATTGTGGCGGCCACGTCGGAGGCGGACTTTTTGCTGCCGTGCGCCGCCAAAATGATGGCCAGCAATCCCTGCGGCGTCTGACCTCGCAGGTGATACAGCGTTTGGTCCTCGCGATGGAATTGCTTCGGTACTTTTACGACGCGGGAATCATATGTGTTGGTCCGAACTTCTTCGATCGAGTCGCAGGGCACACAGAGCAAGCTTGCCTTCACTTCGCTTGCAGCACGCCGGATGAACGGGTACTGCTCACGAATCTCCGACGGGCTCGCGTCCTGTGCAGGGGTGTGCTGGACTTCGACATGGAACTGTACGGCCTGGACATTGAGCTTCCAGTTCTCCGCCAGCGCTTCATCGAGCTCCGGATGACCGGTGAAGAGTACTGGAGCGCCAGCAATCTCTGTCAGGTACTGAAAGGATTTTTCGTCAGCTGCGAGAACTACTTCCTTCGTGAGGTATCGGGTGTTCCCACTGCCTCTCAGGGCGACGAGGAGTTCCTTTGGAACCTTGACCCCGAACTTGGCTAGTAAGCCATACAGCTCATGGAGCCTACCCAAAGGGAGCCGCTTCTCGGCAAGGGGCAGGACGAAGGCCCAGAAGATATGTGAGACCTCAGTTGGCAGTGTGAGGGCTTTGGCCGCATTCTCTCCGGGGAAGGGCAGGTACTCAGCGGGGATTCCCTCTACCGGCCCGACACACCTGTTGGCCTCGACGAGCCCAAGCGGGGTGTCAAGGACGCCGTAGGTCTTTACCCACCAGAGGTCGGGTCCGTCGATCAACTCGTCCGGCCTATAGGTGTTGGTGAACTTGATCCGAGTGGGATACTGCTGCCGATCAAGGAGAAGTTGGGTAATTTTGGCCCGCGTTGCCATCGATGCATCTACCAGGCGGTGAAGCCCCTCGGTCGTCAGTGCCTGATCAAATTTGATTCCGGCGTCCGAGACAGGTGCCGGTCCAGTGCGGGATTCCTCCGAGATCCTCTTCGCTTCGGCTGTCTTCCACAGGTCGTAGGTAGCACCGGATCGGGTCATTTGGGCTTCCTCGAGGCCTGTTCGAGCGCCCAGAGTCTTGATCAGGGTGAGGTGGTGACGGTGGAACTGCTCATCGATCAACACTCCCTCGTCGCCGATACTGTTGCCCGTGATTAGCGTTCCAGGGACCCATACGTCGCCCAGAGGACGCCACTTGTGATCCCCGCAGCGGACAAGGATCTTCGACGGAGTTGTCCGGTCCTTGATTACTGACAGGCTTTCGGGCACCGAGAGGGAATGAGCCAAACGCCACAGGGACTCAGCGAGTTGGATGTTCTCGTAGTCCTCGGATACTTCCCGGGCCACGCGGTTGATTCGCCCATGGC
This sequence comes from Arthrobacter melezitosi, assembly GCF_054511055.1. NCBI lineage: Bacteria > Bacillati > Actinomycetota > Actinomycetes > Micrococcales > Micrococcaceae > Arthrobacter > Arthrobacter melezitosi. Next base: position 80,427 of record NZ_JBTNDJ010000007.1, on the reverse strand, counting down.
CGTCCTGAGCTTGAAGGTCGAGCGCCCGAAGATAGCTGTTGGCATTTCCGTGGTGAAGCAGATCGTACGAGACGAGGTTTTCGGATTCGTCCTCTGGATCCATAGGCAGGAACACCCGCGATGTAATCGGGGCTCGGACGCTGCCATCGGCCATCAAAACGATGCGGCTGCGTCGCATAGCAGTGCGGTGCTCGTCGTAGGACTTGTCGATTATTGCGGCGAGCTGCAATGCATTCTCGAAATCCTGCAACTCGCCGCCCGACACAACCTCCTCGAGCCATTCCTCCACGGAGGAGCGTTTCTGGTTGGCCTCCGTCAGGATCCGGTTGACTTGTGACTCACGCCCACGCACAAGCGCCTGCGCGTGAAGCCACTTGCGGTCCAGCCCAACCCAGCTTTCCCATAGAGAGGTTAGCCTTGTCGCCTCCTCAAGCTCCGGCTGTACTTTAATGTGCCCCGGAGTGCGGAGGGTGCCGGATCGGTCGGGAAGACATGGTACGACTGCAATGGCCTTGAAGATCGGTTTGTTGATGACACCATCTGCCCAAGACTCTTTTTCCTTCGGACGTGAAGGCAGAATGTCCAGGAACATCGCGGGGTCCCCGAGCGTGCTCAGCTGCGGAAGGGCTGCCGTTACCAGCCGCGGAATCGCCGTCGTTAGTAACTCTTCGTTGTAGCGGCTTTCCAGCATGCTGTGGCGGTCTTCGTTCATCTTGAACGCAGCATTCACAATCCCACGGAGGGAGGTCTCGTGCTGAGTCGGGAAGTAATTCCAGAACCGGCCGAGCTTCCTGCGTTGGTTTGTGGTCAGCGGAACTGCCCACGTTACGTCGACTAGCTCGCGGGCAGCGATGCTTCCCGCCTCAACCGCGGCCTGGGGACTCACAGCGTGACGATGCTGGAAGATCAGCCATTCGTCGCTGAGCTCCCCGTTGCTCAGGACCACCTTGTTGCCTTCCCGAAGCGCTGTCCACGCGATTGAGGAGGCCTGCGTCCGGTCCTCGAACTCGAGGGAGCCAATCTTGTCCGAGAAGAGGAGGAATTCGTGGGGGAACTTTCGCATCTCCTCCGAAAGCCAGCTTATGCTCCCTGTAAGAGGCAGCTTAATGACCGTGGTAGCCCAGCGCATGAGATCAGCGAGAACTGGGTCTGCCGCTGCTTCTTGGCCGGCGTCGATAGGCACAGCTATGCGCAGCAGGGGGTAAGTCTCCATTCCTGGGTACACGTCCTCTAGGAGTTCACGGCTCTGCCTGCGACTCCAGGAGATGGATGCACTGCGACTGAAGATCTGAGGACTGTCCGTCACCTGGATTACGGATTTGAACCCGAGGCCGAAGCGACCTATCTGGTCATCCCGTTTCTCGGACGAGTGGGAAAGCATGAGGGTTCGGAAACCAGCTTCTGTGAAAGCTTCGCCCTCATTCGCGCAATAAAGCGCCTCCGGTGTGAGGACAACGCGGATGCGGCCTCCGGTTTCACTGACGGCGTCAGCGGCATTTTGAACGAGTTCGTTCAGCTGCTTCCGTCCGTAGCCGCCTTGAGAGATCGCCGCTTCAATATTCGCGTGTTCACGGACAAGATCCGGACGCGCCCGGTAAGCGTTCAGTGCGCTTTGCGTCTCGGCTGCCACGAACTGACTGACGGAAGACGTCAGTCCTGCCCATGCTTCTTGAACCACCATTGGTTCGCCCCCATATATTCATTTAAGGATCGACTGAGGCCTTATCCGGCCGTCGCATAAGTACTCAAACCATCTTAGTCTCCGGGTGTGACATTCCTGGGAGCAGCGGCTGCCAATGTCCTACTCATCTTGAAGATGATGAATGATGCTGCAGAGTGGTCCATTACACACCCGGTCTTTCGAAGGTCATGATCAGCGTGATTCGCTGATCAGTAATGGGGTCACCTGACGAAACCAACCGGGATGGACGGTAGCCGGGCTTCTTATGGCTGTGACGAAACTAGCTCTCGATCACCAGGGGGCGTGCCCGGTGACGGGCGTTGAACTGAGCTCACCTCCGCGCCATAAGCAGGCTGTCCTCCTGCGTCCATCCAGCGTTCTCCCACCTTCTCGTCGAAAAATCCCGCGTCGAGTTCTCGCCCGAGCGCTGCTGCGAGGACGTGGGCAGCCAGCCGGGGTGGAATGGCATTTCCAATCTGTTGGGAAATGTCCTTCCCAGACCACGGATAGTCCTCGGGGAATGTCTGAAGCCGACCTGCCTCCGACAGGTCCAATCGATCAATTTCGACACCATTTGAGAACAGGCGATTACGTGAGACTTTGCCTGTGACTGTGAATGCCGGTTCCTCGGAGGTGCGGCGCCCTCGGGTTTTCGGATCACCACCGGTTCCGTAGTTGGAGACAACGACGAACGATCCACCTCGCTTCAACGTCCCTCCGATGGTTTCGCAAGGCAGCAATGAGGACTGCTCCTCCGAGGCGACCACCGCCTTCCTGAACCGACGGTGGGTCGGTTTGGGTAGTTCGGGCACGCCGTCCCGGGTGGCTATCAGTATGGCGCGGCGGCGGGTCTGTGGAACCCCGAATTCCTCTGCATGGAGTATCCCGGACACGCTTCCATATCCAATTCTTTTCAGGACCTTCTCCATGGCTTCCCATACCGGCAACACCGCCGGCACCTGTTCCAGCACGATCACCTCGTATGGACGCCCCATCCGGTGGGCCTGCAACACCCAACGTAGTGGTTCCAACACCAGCCCGGTTCTTACATCATCCAGGTCGGCCAGCTCGGCGGTGACGTTATCTCCCTCAACCATGCGCGCAAGAAAAGTCAACACCTGATCCAGAGCCCGCCGGCCAGCACCCGATCCCGCCACTGTGTAGGTCTGACAAGGAGGGCCCCCGGTGAGAATCGTCGCGTGAGGAAACTCTTCTGGACCGTACTCGCGCACGTCAGCCTGTACTGTTTCCAAGCCGGCGCTCCCTCTGGTGGCACAAGCGTTTTCATCCCACTCGATGCCAACCGACGACAACTCCAGCCAGCGTGCGGCGACGTCCAGCCCACCAGGTCCTGCGAAAAGATCCACCATCTGAGCGGTAGAAGCGGACGGGTCTAGCTGTACAGGAGTCATGGGCCCCAATTTTATCGGTCCGTGGACCACAGCTGGACCAGTAGTGTGCGTGTTCATCTGAGACGGCATGAAAAGTTCCCTCCTGTAACGGTTCGAACTGGTGGTGGGATGTTTCCAGGTCTGAGGGCACTGCTCCAGGTGCCGTAAACGAGGCCCAATTGGCCCTTGGACGACAAGCGAGACCGATCCGCCTTGCCAAAGTCTGTGGGTGCTGGCGGTAAGTAGCGCTCAGACCACAGGCCACATATGGATCTTGAAGACCAAAAATCGACCAGCGGGCAATGAAGGTAGCCTCTAGCTAATTATAGAGGCGTACGATCCGTATTTGGCATAAGAAGTTAGCCGAGAGTTGACTTGGAACATCAGGGTGCATACAGTCAGCACTAATCATTCAGACGACAGGAGGTTCAATGAGCACGTTCAAGGAGCGCCTTGATATAGAGCTGCAGAAACAGGGCAAGACGCAAGCTGCGCTCGCGGCAGCGGTAGGGGTGTCAGCGGCGACCGCGTCGCAGTGGCGGGCGGGTACGAAGACCCCCAGCCAGGGCAACGTTTTAAAGATCGCTGAGTGGCTCGAGGTGCCGCCGGCGTGGTTGCTGCTGGGGCACGGCGATGGGCCATCGAGGGTGATCGATCCGAAGGACCGGGAAACTTACCGCATGTCCTGCAAATGGTACTACCGGCCAGCACCGCAGGACGGGGGGCGAGAGCTGGGCAATGCCGCTGGATTCGCCTTCACCGGGGGAATCGACACGCTTGCTCGGGAAACTGGCCAGAACATTCTCGACGAAAAGCGCGATGGTGAAGCGAATGTCGTCGCCCGCTACACGATCAGCGAGCTGTCGGGTCCCAGCCTGAAGTCTTTTCTCGATTCCATCAAGTTCGGGGAGTTGCGGCCGCACCTGGAGGCGGCGTCGACCAGCCAGCAGAAGGTCGCCACGGTGATTAAAGAAGGGCTGCGGGCCCTCGACGAGGACGCGCGGCTACTTGTATTGAAAATCGAGGACTACGGTGCGAACGGCCTGCTTGGCGAGGAATACGACGACGGTAAGTACATGGCTGTGGTCCGCAACATCCTGGACAGTCAGAAGGGTGACAGCGCTGGCGGGTCTTACGGTCTCGGCAAGTCCGTCATGTGGGCCTGTTCGCAGTTCGGCCTCGTACTCGTGAACTCAAATCTGTCCGTGGCGCAGAACGGGCACCGGGAGGGCCGATTCATTGGACGAATGGATCTCCCATGGCACCGGCTGCCGAGCGGGGACGGAACTGAAGTCGCCTTCGCCGGTCCTGCTTGGTTTGGCGAGGAGGACCCGGACAAGGGCTGCACCCGTTCCTACTGGGGCAATAACGCGCTCGCCATCGACACGCTGCTTGAGCGGGTAGATGACCGCTCGGGCACATCGTTTCTGATCGTCGGGGCCTTTGATCCCAAGGGTGACCACAACTCCGTAGAGGAAATGCATGACGCGTTGGCCCGGGCGCTGGCTCGCAATTTCTGGCCAGCTATGGTGGAGCGCAGCGAGGAACAGCCCAGCCTCATGACCGCTATCGTGCGCTCTGAACGCAACGGCAAGCAGGTAAAGGAGGAGGTTGTCGATCCGGTCGACCGCGAGCCCGTGAAGACAGCAATGCTTCGAGCCTATCTGGACGGCGTGACCGTCGAGGCGCTGGAGGAGCCCGGTCAAGTTGTCCAGAAAACCGTGACGTTGAAGGTGCCCAAGCGCACTGCGGATGGCGCCCACGGGGTCACGGAGCATGAGGCTGTGCTGCTGGTCAGTGAGGCGGGCGAGGATGACGACCTTGTAAACCAGGTCTACTTCATGCGTGGCAGTCACATGATCATCAAGCGCCAGTCGGTTCAGCCGCTGCCGATGGGGTCACGGCCATTCCACGCGCTCGTACTGGTAGGACTTGCGGCAGGAAACGAGGCCGCTGATCGCGCAGCGGAGCGCTTTCTGCGCGCTGCCGAGCCCCCCGCTCACAACGACTGGGTGGTCACAGCGGACGTGTCTCGCTCCTACGCTACGGGCTACCGCAAAGCGCTTCAGGACTTTTGGGGAGAGGTCCGCGGGGGCATCCGCGAGATCGTCAGCCGGCCCAGCCAGGACTCCTCTGATGGGCCTGACGGAATCAAGGAGTTGCTTCGCATCAGCCCTCCCGGAGAGGGGACAACCAAGCGCCCCAGAGTCAAGAGCGTCTCCGGCCGCCCCGACGTCAGCGGTCGTTGGGTAATCGAGGCGACGGTTGCGCTGCCTCCCCGCAGGGACGCGTGGCGCTTCAGTCCCACAATTCGTTTCGGCACCGAGTCCGGGGCGGCAATCCCCGTTGTCTGGGAGTCGCTGACCCCGCTCAGCCAGTGCGCGGTCGACGGCGACTTGATCGTCGCCGAGGTCGGGGTCCGGACCATCCGCTTTAGGGGCGTCACCGATACCACCACCCACCCCGTCGGCGCCAGCCGGGCAAAGGCCCTCGTGGATGTCCGCGTATACAAAGGGAGCATCAAATGAAGGACCTCTACCCCTATGACACCTTGCCCGATAATTCGGTGCGGCTCAAAGTCGACCGGGTCCTCATCGACGACAAGCCGCTGTCCACCGAGTACATTAACCCCGACATGGCCCAGATCGCCTTCGCCGAGCTTGACGAGCGCGGTTGGGAGCGGGCACAAGTCGAGGTGACAGTGACCGGTCCCGAGGTGGAGCTTGCTGACGGCAAGTGGGGCCACCCGCAAACCGTACTGCAAGTCAACTGCGGGTACTCCAACACTCGGCAGGCCGTGGTGCTCGAAGCCGACACAGGCACGAATGCCCGTTGGAAGGGCTCCATCGAACTCGACCGGGACCAGTGGTTCGGCCGAGCCACCCTGCGCGCGCTGATTCACGCGGAGGTGGAAGGAGTAGGCAATCGGGTGATCGGTAGCGGCGACACCTGGACCGTGGCCTTCGATGATCTACCGCCTAGTCCTGTCCACGGCAGCATCAGAGTATCTTGGGTCGATTTCGCCAATGACGAGGGTCGCCCCTACCTCAAGAGCTTTAGCGGCGACCCATACTACTTGCGGCTGGACCCCGAGGACCCGAGTCTCCTGCTCAACAACGGCTTCGAGGGTCTCGAGGCATTATTGGGCGACCGTAAGCGCCGTCCACGTGCTGAGGAGGCGCTCTACCACAGCACGCGTGGCAACATCGCCAGCGACGTCTGGTCGGCCATGTTCGTCACCGCGCTCAACAGCGTCGAACTGGACTCGGAGACCCAGCTGCCAGAGTTCCCGCGGGAGGGGTGGCAGGAGGTCGTACTCAAGTCGCTGTTCGCTCGCATTTACCCGGAACTTGCGCCCGACGATGCGCTTGTCGAGGCGGTCGCCGCTCGCGACAGCCGGGACGGCTCCGGCGACCTGTTGGAGAGGCTCCTCCCAGCCACCGCTCGACAGGTTGGTCTGCCGGCCTTGTTACGTAATGGGATTGAGTTGTTAGAGAAGGACGCTGAAAAAGACGCCACTAAGGAGGCAGACAAATGACCGGCATCGCTTTTCCGCTGGACCAGGAGTCCGTCTTGCGGGAGGTAGACGCCGCCGCGCGCCTGTCCCCCGCCTTCCGGCTCGGGCTTGAGGATATCGACGTCACAGACTACGTGAACCGTCCAAGAGGGGTTCGCCCCCACAATCTCGCAAACGTCCGCCGTCTGCTGGACAAGACCATGGCGGACTACGAGCAGGCGAACGCGGCTAGTTCCGATGCCTGGCTCGGGCCTCGCCTGCATGCGGCCCTACGCCTGTCGCGAAGGGAGGCAGGCAACCGTGGCGTGTGGCGCTTCCTCGGCTTGTGGGCTGCTGACTATGTCCGTTGGCGCTTCGGTCCACCTGCAGGCGAAACCGACACGGAAAAAGCTACTCAGACCGAACGTTTCATCGGTCCGGACTACAAGCATGCCCTGGCCCGGCTGTGGTGGATGGCCGAGTTGTTCCGGGATGGGAAGGACTACGCGCCAGCCCAACTGGCTCTGTCAAACCAAGATATTGTCAACAACCTCTTCCGCATGGACGTGGCTCACCACCGACCGACCGCGCAGGGAGCTTTGGCCGTGCTGCGGCGAGAAGACGGAGAAGGGCTCAGGACCGGTCGCGAAGCCAATGCCCTCGCAAAGGCTGTCAATGCCGCCGCTAGCACGCTGGTGCTCGACGCGCTTGCCCTTGACGAGCGACTCGACGCCGACACTCGCCGCTATTGGGAGAGCCAGGCTGACGACCATGACGTGCGCGAGTACTTCAAGTCGTTGCCGGACGGGCCTGAGGATCCGCCCGTTCCCGCGAAGGCTGTCAAACGGATGCAGACGCTCCTAACCGAGCTACTGGCCGAGGCACCCATCCGAGGAAAGAAGGATAGCTGACACTGGACGGTACCGCGGTCCTCATGTCGAGGGCCGCGCAGCTCTCAGGCGCGGTGCAGCGGTCAGGCCAAGGGCTCTGAGTACGTGCGCAAATGCAGGTCATCCGCGACCGATGCCGTTCGATTCGCCGTCGTCCCTTGACCGAGGGTAACGAAGGCCGTCGCGGCAGCGGGAGGGGGATGGAGGGGCGCCGAGGATGTCCGCGACCGCGCCTCGCCGGATGCGACCCCAACGAGGCTGTCCCTGGAAACAAGGTGGTTGATCGGGAAGAAGCCGCGCCTCCCGCTGGGCTGGCGAAAGGCGCGGCTTCGTCGTTGAACTAGGGTCAGCCGCCGTACACCAACCCGTACCTCATAAGCATGCCGTTCGGCGGAGCATCCGGCGCCGGCAGCACGTTCGTCGTCGCCAAGAGTCCCTTCTCGTCAACCTCGACGTCGGCCGGCAGCACTGCCTGGGTGAACAACACGGCCTTCGTCGTCCCGGCAGGCACCACCGAGATGCGGTTGGCCATGAGCTCGGCGATGAAGAGGTTGCCCTTGTCGTCGAACGCCAGACCGGTCGGCGTGTGGAGGCCGACGATCACCGATGCCCCGTTACCGGTCGCCGGGTCGATCTTGAGGACCGACCCTGCCATCTCGCCCTCGGGCACGCCCGGAAGCGACGAGACGTACAGATAGCCGTCCTTCCCGACCTCGATGTCCGTCGGCACCGGCTCCGAGTTGTAGGTCTGTCCGATGGTGCATGCCGGCAACCCGAACTCGGCGGCATCTGCCGCGGTGAGAACCGTCGGAACGGGCCCGATGAGCGAAATGAATCGAACCGCCCCGGTCGCCAAGTCGACGGCGAAGATCGAGTTCGCGCCCGCGTCCGCCACGAACAGGGTGTGACCGGTGGGATCCAGCGCCGTCGCGTACGGATGCGAATACACCTCACCGCCGTGCGGGCCCGCATAGGGAGCGATCGGCGGCGGCAGCTGGTCCAGGCACGACTGGGGGGTATTCTGCAGCCCGTACTCGGATTTCGCGTCGAAATTGTTGGCGGTCTCAAACGTGGCGAGATCGGCCAGAACGGTGACGGCGCCATTCCGGAGCACGCTGACGTTGGCGACCAGCGGCCTCGTCTCGCCCGGGCCGCCGACGCTTTCGGTGAAGTAGGTGTCCGGCCCGTGCGTCGTGACGCCACCCACCTCGATATTGGGGCGCTCCACCAGGTTCGTGGTGACGCCAAGGTTGTCGACGCTGCTCAACAACCCCCCGAAGTTCTGGGTGACGTAGGTCGACTCGCCCGGACCAGCGGCAATGCGCAGGGGGCTGAGCAGGGAGTTCGCAAGCTCCGTCGGCTCGCCGGGCGAAACGGTCCCTCCGCCATGATGCTGGACGCCGGCCGTACCGGCAGCGGCGCCGGTTCCCGTGAGGGCGACGGTTAGAAGTGTGGTGCTGAAAAGACGCGCAGTATTACCCTTCATGGGATGAATCCTCAGGTCTTACGGGTGGTCAAGACGCGATGAAGCGGTCCCAGTAACCGAGCAGTGGATTCACCACTGGCGCACTGCTACCCCCGTAATCGGCCGGATGGGCGGCGTCGCTTCATGCTATGACGGCCCTGATCGACTGTCCACGGTATTACTCCGGTGTGATTCGCCCCGCACCGCGCTGTGGACGGCTGCTGATCCGGTTACAAAAATCTTCAGCGGAGCCGGCAGGAACAAGAGTGGGTGCGCCGCTCTACAGTGGGCGCATGGAATCGGCCAACGAAACAACCAGCGCCCCGCGGGCCCGACGGCGGCGCCTGTGCCCGGTCTGCCGGTCCGAGGCGTGGCGCATCGCCTACGGGATGATCCTGCCCGATCAGCAGGCGACCATGCCCTACACCGTGTTCGCCGGCTGCTGCATCGAGGTAAGGGAACGCCGGAACCCGAAGACGGGGGAGCGTGAACTGGGAACACCTGCCTGGCAGTGCCAAAACCCTTCCTGCGGGCACGAGTGGTGGTGACACGGGCCGCCCAGCGTGGAGCAGTTGCACCCTGAGCCAAGCGCTTCGCCTGAGCAGGGTCAGCTGTCGCAGCCCCAGCCGTCGCCGTCCCGGTCGAGATGGGGGCCGTATCCGGGCGTGCTGATATTGATCGGCGCCATCCCCGCGGCACGCACCGCAGCGCAGTTCGGGTAGTACGGCGCAGGCGCCGGAGCGGGCACGACCGGCGCGGGAGCGACGGGAGCCGGTGCGGGAGCGACGGGCGCCGGAGCCGGCGCAGGCGCCGCAGGAACCGGTTCGGGTTGTGCGGGGACCGGGGCCGGCTCGACGACGGGAGGTTCCTGATTCGTCGGCGCGTCGATGTCGCCGCAGGACCCAAGGACGGACGCCATGGCGTCGTGCTCGGCCTGGGTGACCCACAGCCCATAGGTGGCCTTCACCGAAATCTGCGTCGCGACGTAGGTGCAGCGGAAGGCCTTGCTCGGCGGCAGCCAGGTGGCGGCGTCGCCGTCACCCTTCTGCTGGTTGGTCGGGCCATCGGTTGCCTGAAGGTTGAGCGGGTCGTTCGCGAAGGCCATGCGCTGCTCGGGGCTCAGCTGCTGCGCACCCTTCTGCCACGCGTCGGAGAGCGCGACGACATGGTCGATCTGCACCGCCGAGCTGGTGGCCTGTCCGCGGATGAACCGGATGGTGGTCGCGGTGTACGGGTCGTCGAGCACACCCGCGGCAACCTTGCAGGGCACGCTGTTGGCGAAGACGATGTCGTACAGCTGCGTCTTGAGAATGTCGTTCCGGGTGTCGCAGCCGTTGCGGTCGACGTCGGCCCAGGCGGTGCCGAACTGGTCCCGGTCATAGCCGGTCTTCGGTGCCCGCCCCTTGATGGGCAGGGTCTCAAGGAGCGCCAGGGCCTTGGTGCCGGCCGCGGGCTGGCTCTGCGGCGCGACGGCTCCCTGCACAGTGAGCGCAGGCACCTCGTCGGTATCGAGGGGGGCGACGTCGAGGGTCGGGGTCGGGGTGGGTTCCGGCGCCTTGGTGGTGCTCGGGCGGGGAGTGGGCGTAGGGGGCGGTGACGGCGTTTCCGCTGGTGCGCTGACCGCCGTTTTGTCGGCGGCCGCGGTCCTCTCCGGTGCGTCGGCCGGAGGATTGAGAAGGATGCCTGCGATGAGGGCCACCACGCTGACGGCAACCGCTATGCCGGCGGCCTTCCGGTCCGGCAGGCGCAGCCACGACGGTCTTCCCGAGACCAGGGCGTAGAGGCCCGTCGCCAGGAAGACCAGCGCCGTGGAACCGAGGGCTCCGCCGGTGAGGTTCGCCGTGTCGGCGACGACAATGGCAAGGAGTGCGACCGCAATCGCGATCCAGGTGGATCGTTCGATTCTGCGGCGTTTCGGCCCTTCGGGCATTGGATTTGAGGCAGGGCTCTGCCCGAAAGGTTTGCGCATGAAATTGTCCCCCAGCGGAAAAGCGAATGTAGTGCGGTGGTCATCCTACAGCCGGCGGAAACATTTTCGGCCGAGCCACAATCAGGTTGTCCGTGAGGGAACGTACGTCCAGGCGCAATCCAGTCGCTACAAGCTGAGGAAGTCCAGTCTCGAGCATCTTGATGAGCAGATCTGATCGTCGGTTAGATGGATGAGGCCCTCGTTTTGCAGAGGAGGTATGACTCAGGCGTGGGCTGGAGTGGAGGCCTTTCCGGTCGAACGGCCGCCAGGTAGTGAAGCGCCACGTCGACGCCTCTCGTGAGGCACGGGTGCCGGTGGAGATTCGCAGTCGACTGCAGACCCTCAACAATATCCATGTAGTGCTCGTACCTGCCGGACTTGTCAGAAAGCGGGAGAGCTAGGACTTGCTAGTACATGGCCGGAGCGCTTGTGGGCCATTTCAGGCCTTCGAAGCGGGCTACGCACCCTCGACTCGTTCGAAGCTGCGAGTCACATCAGTAATCCGGAAACTTATTCCGAGGCTCGGCCTCGAAAGGAAGTCGCGATAACTGCGGGAATACGGGGCGCTGCATCAGAGTTCTTCGTTGATGAATCTTTCCAACGACGCATGGTTGAGCCTCGGTATCAGTTCAAGAATGATCTTGGCGTCCGACTCGTCCAGCGTGTCGATTGCGGATGCGAACGTGAGTACGCGATGCGTCATAACGGCGTCGGAATCTACGCCGTACCAGTCGGCTGCGATCATCGCGTAAACCTCGGCTTCTGTGCTCTCGAAAAGCTTCGCGATGCCGGGGATCGTTTCTACCGAAGGTGGGAACACCCGGCTCTCGCCTGACCCTTTCCACGGCCCATGATTGACGAGGTTGTTCCACCAGGAATCCGAGCGTGCATCGTCGCTATGCTCTTGCATGGCTTTGTACCCAATAGCCTTGGCGATCTTCTTCGCCCTGTCGGTAAACGGCGTGAGACTCATATGGAGAACGATAGAGCCACAGCAAATCCCACACAATCCACCTCACGGAGGATCATTCGTCTTCACGCCGGGTATATTGTCAGCGGGAACGTAGATAGGGGACGTCGTGGGTTTTTTGGACAAGCTATTGGTAGGCGGAGCCGCGGCCCTTATCGGCGGTGGCATCGTCCAAACCTATCGATCCGCTCGGGAAACCAGCCGCCGGAAAAGCTCCCCCATGAAGTTTGATGATCGTCTGAATCAGCGGGATTTCGTCACGATCGCGACGCGGGTAGCCGACCATACACCCCGAGTCTCTCGAATCACATCCACTGGAGTCAACGTCCTGCTTGAGGTGCGATCTAACAGCGGCTTGTCGACATGGACCGCCGAAGTTGATTTCAACGACTATGGGCGACTTACTGGAAATTACTGGCTCACGTCTGCGAATAGCCAGTCGCCTATTCCTGAGTATTTTGCGCATGCTCTCCAGGAAGAGATCTGGAAGCGTGTCGGTCGGAATCCGACTGGATCAGCGTCAGCCTGACCCTTACGGTCAAGGCACTCCTTAGGTCGTCCGGCTCGTGGACGCCGCACCCGGAGCGCGCCACCAAAACCATAAGGTCCCGGGGAGCTGTTTCCACTCCTAGGCACCTGTTCTACAAGGATCCGCGAACCGGGTGCTCCAGTCGAAGAGGCAGTCCGTGTCGAGGGCGATGGTGGGGCATGAGCCGTTGGTGAATGCCATGCCGCACGGCACGCATCCGAACCTTTACCCGCTGGATATATCAGTGGGGTCAGTCACCGGGTTGCAGTGGGATGCTTCGCCGGTCGGCCGGGCAGCCGACGTTACCGGCGAACCTCGATGCCTGAATGGTTCTCCTCGACCCAGTCGGCCATCCGGTCGCCCCGCAGTTTGATGAACTTCAGCGACGCCTCCCGGACTTCCACGTACTCATCCGTCGTGACCGGGACACCGGAGCGCTTGAAGTCCTCGCCCTGCTGTAGGAAGAAGTCGATTTTTCCTTCCGGCGTCACGAGGTCCTGGAAATGGAAGAACTTCACGAACTGCTCGAAAGTGCGGAAGAGCTCAAAGAAGTCTGCGTAGTTGGTGGTGACATCGGCGAGAGGATTGCCGGGCTCTTGTGCGTAGTGGCGCCGGATGCACTCCATGGTCAGGTCCATGCGGTCCGCGATCTTGCCGCGCATGCCTCGTGCGGTGTTCATGGTGGGCCGGTGTATTTTCCTGACGGGCCAGATCATGGCACTGCCGATCGTGTACGGCGGGTTGAAATAGCGGAGCTTCTGCTTCGCGCTCAATCCGGCCTTGGCCTCGACCAAGGCTTTCGGCCTGCTCCACTTGGTGTAGGAGTTCGTGATGGCGTCGCTGCCGAACGTGAATTTCTTATCGGGGGTCTGCTCGAACATCAGGTAGTTGTTCCGCCGGGTCTTCGGGTCGGTCGGCTCCGTGGGCGCGAAAAGGACATCGGAGCTCAGTGCCTTGGTCCACAGCAGCTCGTGATCAGCTTTGAGCTCCTGACTGTGGCTGTCCGGGTCTTTCCCTGTTCGTACATCGGACTTTTAGTCGAAGGTGATGTCGAAGACGCGCATAGGTGGAGTGTATGTGCACACCGGTCCTCAACCTGGGACCAGCCGTCGGGTCAGTCACAGGCGTCGCAGATGCCGGTGGCTGGCAGTTGGAGCCCACATGAACCGCAGACGGGACGCTCCCGGGGCTCCGGCTTGTTTCGCCGGGCCGCGTGGGCCTTGTACACACGGGTGAGCGTGGGCTCCGCGTCCTCCGGGAAGTCCGGGCAGAACTGTCGATAGCAGTTCAGGCGCTCCTCCGCGGCGACGACCTCCAGCAGCTGCGGGTCATCGATGCGGTCGCGCCCGGAGCGTGTCAGGATCGCATTGAAGCCGTCTCCCACCCCTCCGTCCCAGGCCCGGACGACGAGGGCGGTCAGCTGTGGGAGCCCGTCGGCCTCACAGATCCTGATGACTCGGTTGAGCACCCGGTCGGCCCACGTGTTGGCGAGCTGGTTGGATGACCGGTGGGTGAGCTTCGATACTTGGTCCTTGAGCTCCCCGTAGGTGATGGTCCCGTTGTACCGGGAGGCGACCTCCCGCAGAACGGCTACGGCGGCTCGGGCCTCCCGCTCCGTGATGGAACTGGCGATCTGAGGATCGTTCTGTGGTGCGGCTACGTCGGACAACGTCGTCTCCATCTGTTTGGGTTCCCCTGATCGTAACCGGCTACCTGAGATGTTCGGCCAGAGCAGGATAGTCAGGTTTGGAGCCCAGGCGTAGGTGCGAAGGCCCGCCAGGGATAATGGGCTCGGCGGCACAGACGTGGTCCGCATCAGGGGATTGCCGCAGAAGCAGGCGGTCCGGTCATCGAATGGGGAGCAATGACGACATCATGGGTGGTGCGCCTCGGCACCGGAGGATCCAACGTGGACGAGCTGGTCGAGGCCGGCTATCTGGGCGTCGACTTCGTTCAGGACCACGACATAAGAGACCACCTTGGGCAAGGCCCGGAGGCCTTCCGGAAGGCCATGATCCCGGTGACCATCGGCCTCCATCCTGGCATGTCGAAGATCGTTGCAGCGCAAGCGATGGGAAGCCTGCACGCGGCAGCGGAGACCATGGCGATCGGAGACCTTGTGCTCGCACCGACGGCCAGCCCCATCCGCTACCACTTCGGGATCGTCGCTTCGGATTATGAGTTCCACCCCGAACAGGTGCTGCCACACCGGCGCCGCGTCGATTGGAGGGGGTCCTTCGACCGGACCTTGATGAGCCCGAGGCTGGCCTCGGCCGCCGGGACCCCGCAGACCATCAAGAAGCTCTCACCGGAGCACGCACCCGAGCTGGCCGAGCTCACCCGACTCACCGACCTTGGCTCCCCGGCGGCGGACTTCACGAATGCCGGCTCCGCTGACGCTCCCACCCCGGTGCCGGCCGCCGAGGTCATCCCGCCCGACGTGCAGGATCCGCTGGCCTTCCAGATGGAAAAGCAGCTCGAGGACTTCCTGGTGCACAACTGGAGCCGTACGGCGCTTGGCGCCGAGTACGACATCTACTCCACGGAGGAGGAAGGCGTCATCGGCCGACAGTATCTGACCGACACCGGCCCAATGGACATCCTGGCCGTCAGCAAGGACCGCACACGGTTGCTGGTTGTCGAACTCAAGCGCGGCCGCGCCAGCGACGTCGTCGTCGGCCAAATCCAGCGCTACATGGGCTACGCCAAGGCCGAACTCGCCGAGCCGGGCCAGGGCGTCGATGGCGTCATCATCGCCCAGGAGGATGACACGCGGATCCGCAGGGCACTGTCGGTCGCACCCAACATTCGGTTCCTGCGCTACCGGGTGGAGTTCCACCTCGAAGAATGAGCAGCAGGACACAGAACTGACAGAGGGGCCATCCGGCGCGGACGGCCTCTTCTTGTGCAGGTCCCGGGCTGCCTCGCGGTCCCGTCGCTAAGCGTGGATGTTCTCGTTGACAGCCTGGAGGCCGGCGGTGTTAGCGTTCCGCGGTCATGCTCTTGCAGAGAGCTGCGTGACGCTCGGGTACGTCAGGATCAGCACCACAGACCAGCCCGCAGCGATGCAGGTCGAAGCTCTCAAAGGGGCCGGCGTCGAAGAATCAAGAATCCTCATTCACCAACAGGTGATTACTACGACCAGGTGCGGATCGGGTACCGGAAGCGATCGAAGAACGAGCGGGCCGCGAGGTACCGGGTAGGACGTCCGGCGGAAATGCGGCGGTCTGTCCTAACGGTGGTAGCTCGCAGAAACCCCCGATGGAGCCGTACTCTTACTCGAAATTTCTGCGGCGGTCATCCTACAGGGCAGAACGGGGCCAGCTTGCGAGTCAAGTACCCGCCGAGTTTTTCGGCGCCTCGAAACGGCCCGCTATATTGGAGGCCCGTGCGCAGCGTCGCGCCCGGATCGTCGCAGACAGGTGCCCGCATGCAGCTCTCCACGCCGAAACGCCCCCAGCAGCCACCTCCCACTGCACGGTCCGAACTTGACCGCATCACGGAACTTGCTGGAGACCTCGCCGGCCGCTTCGAACTGGTCCCGCTCCTTGAACGCGTCCTCGGCCACGCCGTCGCCCTCCTCGGCTGCGAAAGCGGCTCCATCTCGATCGTCCACGAGTCCGAGGGCTACTACCGCAAGGAGGTGGACCAGGGCGTCGGCTGCCTCGAAGGCCAGACCTTCCCGCTGACCGAAGGCCTCACCGGGCAGATCGTGAAGCGCCGCGGCACCGTGATCCTCGACCGCTACGCCTCCGTCCCCACCGGCCATATCTCCCCGGACGATCCACGCTGGGGGAGCGCCGTCATCGGCGTACCCATCGCCTGGGACGGCGAAATCATCGGCACGTTCGCCATCTTCAGCGACGGACCTGGCCGGTCCTTCACCGCCGCCGAAGCATCGCTGGTGGAGCTCTTCGCCAACCACGCCGCCATCGCGATCATGAATTCCCGGCTTCACAACGCCGCCGCCGGCAGGGAGCGCGAAGCGGCGGTTGCCGGGGAACGTGAGCGGGCGGTGCGCGATGTCCACGAGACCATCGGGCGCTCCCTTGGCTCACTGCTGCTCCACCTCGACCGCGCCGACAAGGCCACCCCCGCCGGTTCGCCGGCAACCCAGCACATCGACTCCGCCCGGGTCCTGGCCCACGAAGCCCTCTTCGACACCCGGCGCACTGTCCTCGGGCTGGGCCCCACCAGCCTCGCCGGCTGGACCCTCGAAGAAGCCCTCCGCAGCGAACTGAAACGTGTTGAAGGCACCTACGCTCTCGACGCGACGCTCTCGGTGGTCGGGCCACCCCACGACCTCGCGCCGGAAGTGGCCCATCAGGTGTTCATGATTGTGCAAGAAGCGGTGGGGAACGTTGCCTCGCACGCCCACGCCGGCACCTGCCGGGTGGGCCTGTTCTACAATGCCACCGGAATCACCACCGTCATCGAGGACAACGGCCGCGGGTTCGACGCCACCGCGAGCCGCGGCACGGCGGGGTCGCCGTCGTCGTCCGCCTGCCTGGGACTCCACGGAATGGCTGCCCGCGCCCACTACCTGCGCGGCGACCTCGCGATCGACTCGACGCCGGGCTGGGGCACGAGCGTCCGCGCAGAAGTGCCCTACTCCGCCAATGGGGAAGTCTCCCGCGAGCGGTGGCGGGTGCTTGTCGCCTGCGTCCAGCCGATAGTGCGTGCTGGCCTGGTGCGCCTGCTCGAGACCTCCGAACCGTCGGTGCAGGTGATGGGGGAGCCGGGCAGCCTCGAGGACCTCGTGGAGTCGGTCTCGCTGCTGCAGCCGGACATGATCGTGCTCGACTGGGACCTGCTGGAGCAGTACACCGCCGCCCAGCGATCAGGGCAGGCGGACCCCATCGACCGGCCCGTGGTGGCCGTGATCGATCACCCCACACTTGACCAACTGCGGCTGGCCGCGGCGTCCGGGGTGCGGGGGTTCCTCTCGCCCGCCTCGACTCCCGCCGAGGTCGCCCGCGTGGTGGTCGCCGCCGCCCGCGGTGATGCCCTCCTCGACGGCGCCGTGTTCACCCGCTTCACCGAAGCACACGGGAACGCTGCGGTGAAGGAGGATTCGACCGGCCGCCTGACAGCCCGCGAACTCGAAGTCCGCGACCTGCTGGGCGAGGGCCTGGCCGACAAGCAGATCGCCTCCCGGCTCGCCATCTCGGTGAAGACCGTCGAGAAGCACGTGGGGGCGATGCTGCGGAAGACCGGTGCCCGCAACCGCACCATGCTCGTCGGCCTGCAGCACCAGGGCCAGTAGGCGGGGTCAGCGGGCCAGTTCAGAAGGCGGCGGCTCCCGCCGAGGCCACTTCCTGGTCCTGCTCGATGGTGCCGGTGGAGACGCCAATGGCGCCCATGATGCTGCCGTCGCGGACCAGCGGAATACCTCCAGGGAACACCGCGAGGCGGCCGCCGTGCGCATCGCTCAGTCCGAAGATCGGCCCGTCGTGACGGGTGGCCTCCTGCAGGTCACCGGTCTCGCTTTGGAAGGCGATGGACGTGTAGGCCTTGTTGATTGCGATGGTGATGCTGCCGATGTTCGCGCCGTCCATCCGGAGGTGCGCCTTGAGGTTTCCGCCGGCGTCGACGACGGCGATGTCCATCGGTTGCCCGATCTCGGAAGCTTTTGCCGCGGCGGCGTCGATGACGCGCCGGGCTTCGTCGGCGGTGATGGTCTCAAGTACGGATCCTGTAGCCATGGTGTCCTTCTTCGGTGAAGTGAGGCGGGTGGGCTGGGGTGGTGGGTGAATCGACCTGCCAGCCGCGCCCAACTCAACCATCGATGCCTGCCGCTGGCGAGGTGGTGATTACCCCCAGCACCAGGGGAGGGGTACCCCCCATACCGGCCCGCCCGGAGCGGGCCTACCGTGGGAGGCAGCCTAGCCAGGAGGATTTGTTGTGGCCGTTGTACCCCTGGAAGACATCGTTGGTCCGGCGTTCGAGCAGCGGTACGGTGTGCCCGCGATCAACATCTTCAATGACCTGACTCTGGAGGGCGTCCTGGCCGGAGCGGTCGAGGCGAACTCGCCGGTGATCGTGCAGACCTCGGTGAAAACCGTGCGCAGCATCGGGTCCCGGGTGCTCTTCGACATGTGGCAGTCCCTGACCCGCGGCATCGAGGTACCCGTCACCCTGCACCTTGATCACTGCCCCGACCGGGCCGTGATCACCGAATGCCTGAAGGCCGGCTGGAACTCCGTGCTCTTCGATGCGTCCGAACTCCCGGTCGCGGAGAACCAGCGGCAGACCATCGACGTCGTCGCCGAGGCGCGCAGCTACGGCGCCCAGGTTGAGGGGGAAATCGAGGCGATCACCGGCGTCGAGGACGACCATGGCTCGGACGAGGTCTCTAAGCAGCAGAGCCTCGACACTGCGCTCGCCTTCATTGACGCCACCGGAATCGATGTCTTCGCCCCGTCGATCGGCAACGCCCACGGCAGCTACAAGGCAGCCCCCGTGCTCGACGTCGAACGCGTCACCCAGATCGTGGAGGCCCGCAATGTCCCAATCGCGCTGCACGGCGGCAGCGGCCTGAGCAGCGAGCAGTTCGCCGACCTCATCGCCCGGGGCTGCGCGAAGGTCAACATCTCCACCGCGCTCAAGGAGACCTACATGCAGTCGAGCCTGGCGTTCCTGAAGCAGGCGGAGCAGAACAACAAGTGGGATCCACCGTCGCTCTTCAAGGCCACGCGCGCAGACGTCCTCGCCCTGGTCACGGACCTCTGCACCCAGTTCGGCAGCGCCGGCAAAGGAGGGCGCTGAGCATGCCCACGCTCATCTTCGACTGCGACGGCGTGCTCGCCGACACGGAACAGTTCGGCCATCTGCCGGCCTTCAACCAGACCTTCACCGACTTCGACGTCCCCGTGCAGTGGAGCGTTGAGCAGTACGCCGAGAAGGTGAAGATCGGCGGCGGCAAGGAGCGCATGCGCAGCATCCTCACCCCGGCGCTCGCGGTGGAGCTGGGCCTGAAGGACGAGGCCGCCATCGACGCGGCGATCCTCGCCTGGCACAAGCGGAAGACCGAGGTCTACAAGGGGCTTGTAGCGAGCGGCGTCATGCCCGCCCGGCCGGGGATCGCCCGGATCGTGCGTGAGGCCTCCGACGCCGGCTGGACCCTCGCCGTCGCCTCGACCTCGGCGGAGCCCGCCGTCCGGGCGGTACTCACCCACGCCGTCGGGGACGACCTCGCCGGGCAGTTTTCCGTGTTCGCCGGGGACATCGTGCCCGCCAAGAAGCCCGCGCCGGACATCTACCTGCTGGCGCTGAAGGAACTCGGGGTGTCCGTTGCGGACACCATGGTCGTGGAGGACAGCCGCAATGGGTTGCGCGCCGCGCTCGCCGCCGGCCTTCGCACCGTGGTGACCGTCAACGGCTTCACCCGGGAGGAGGACTTCACCGGCGCCTCCCTCGTGGTCAGCTCCCTCGGCGAGCCCGACGGTGAACGGGCCGAGGTCCTCGCGAACCCGTTCGGCGCAGACGTTCCCGGCGTCGTCACCCTCTCCACGCTGCAGGACCTGCTGGCACGCCCCGCGCCCGGCGCCGCGGACGCCCCAACCACCGATACGGAGGCACCATGACAGCCACCAACCTCGCCGACGTCGAGTACGTCGTGCACACGCTTGCCGCCACGGCGGTGGAGAAGGAAAAGGAGTTCGGGGACCTTGACGCCGTGGTGGGTGACGGCGACCTCGGCTACTCCCTGGCCCGCGGCTTCGAGAAGGTGCTTACCGACTGGGACTCGCTGAAGCGCGACGACGTCGCCACCTTCCTCCAGCAGATAGCCCTCGTGATCTCGAGCAGGATTGGCGGCACGTCCGGGCCGCTGTGGGGAACGGCGTTCCTGAAGGCCTCGGCGGCTGCGAAATCCGTGGAAACCATTGACGGCACCGCAGTCGTCGCCATGCTGCGCGGTGCCACCGATGGCATTAAGACGCGCGGCAATGCCGACCTCGGCGACAAGACGCTGCTCGACGCGCTGATCCCGGCAACCGACGAACTCGAACAGCAGATCGCGGCCGGTGCTTCGCCGGAAGAGTGCCGGAAGGCCTTCGCGGCGAAGACCCGCGAGTGCGCCGATGCCACCTCGAAGCTGGAGGCCAAGCGCGGCCGCGCCAGCTACAGCGGGGAACGCAGCATCGGTTCGCCGGACGCCGGCGCCGTCGCGGTGGCGATCCTGATCGAGCGGATCGTGGCCGACTGGCCCCGAGTTCCCCAGCCCAATTCCAACAACGATGTGGAGTCCCCATGAAGAAGTTCGTCAATGATCCGCAGCAGTTCGTCCCGGAGATGCTCGAGGGCCTGGCGCTCGCGAACCCCGACACCCTCAAGTACGTGCCCGAGTACAACCTCATCATGCGCGCCGACGCGCCCGACCAGGGCAAGGTGTCGATCGTGCAGGGCTCCGGGTCCGGACATGAGCCTGCCCACGTCATGATCGTCGGCAAGGGCATGCTCGACGCCGCGTGCCCCGGCGATGTGTTCGCCGCCCCGCCGTTCGACTACGTGTACGAGACCACCAAGCTCCTCGCCTCACCCAAGGGGGTGCTGCTGCTGGTCAACAACTACACCGGCGACAAGATGGTTTTCGAAATGGCGCAGGAGATGGCCTCCGCCGACGGACTCGAGGTCCGCACGCTGTTTATCAACGACGACGTCTCCGTTGAGGACTCCACCTACACCATCGGGCGCCGCGGGGTGGCGGGTAACTTCTTCGTGATCAAGGCCGTGGCGGCCGCCGCCGAGCGCGGGGCGGATCTCGACGAGATCATTCGGATCGGTGAGAAGGTGAACTCGATGACGCGCACCATGGGCGTTGCCCTCACCGCCTGCACCCCGCCGGCCAAGGGCAGCCCGCTGTTCGACCTGGGCGAGGACGAGATTGAGATGGGCGTGGGCATCCACGGGGAGCCGGGCCGGCGCCGGGCCAAGATGATGCCGGCCAACCAGATCGTCGAGGAGGTCCTGGGCCCGGTGGTCAAGGATCTGCCCTTCGGCGACGGGGACAGGGTCGCCCTCATGGTCAACGGCCTCGGCGGCACCCCGATCAGCGAGCTGTACCTGCTGTACGGGCAGGCGCACAAGCGCCTTGCCGAGCAGGGCATCAGCGTGGGCCGCAGCTACGTGGGGGAGTACTGCACTTCGCTGGACATGGCCGGGGCATCGATCACCCTAGTGAAGCTCGACGAGGAGATCGAGTCGCTGCTGTTGGATCCGGCGGAGATTCCCATCCGGGTGTTCTAGGGATTTGAAGCACGACGGCGGGGCCGGACACTGGAACGTGTTGGCCCCGCCGTTTCGCGTGCACGGCGGCGCGCAAATCGGCCACGGAGGCGGACTGATTCCTGCAACTTGGCTGAAAAGCGAATATCATGCCGGTGCCATTTCGCAGCCACCCACGACGCTCAGCGGTTGGCGGACGGCATGCCGACGATCGGGGACAAAATGACGTCCTGGGTGTATTCAAGGGCAAGAACAATAAGTCCGATTCGGCGCCGCCATCTCAAGCTCCGCTGAGTTGTCCTAGCGGTCCGCTATGGTTGCACCATTCATTCCGATGCAGGGGGATTAGTGGAGTTTGCAGAGCGTTTGACGGCATTGGCCGCGAAGGTGCGGCAGCAGAGGTCTCAGATTGAAACAGAAGAAGCGACGAAGAACGCATTCATCATGCCGTTCATCTCAACCATCCTTGGATACGACGTCTTCAACCCCCTCGAGGTGGTGCCCGAGTTCACGGCCGACGTCGGCGTGAAAAAGGGTGAAAAGATCGACTACGCAATCATGCACGGCGGTACGGTGCAGATCCTCATCGAGTGCAAGAAATCCAAGGAACCACTCAAGATCGAGCACGCGTCTCAGCTCTACCGCTATTTCGCGGTGACGAACGCCCGGATTGCGATCCTTACTAACGGCGAGGTGTACGAGTTTTTTACCGACCTCGATGCGCCCAACAGGATGGATGCAAAGCCATTCCTCGTGCTGGACCTGAACGACATCGACGAAACGCTGATACCGGAGCTGATGAAGCTCACCAAGGAGGTCTTCGATCTCGATTCGATCATCAATGCGGCGGGTGAACTGAAGTACATCGGCCAGATCAAGCGGACGCTCGCTGGTCAGTTCAAGGAACCAGACAGTGAATGGATCAAGTTCCTGGCCACGCGGGTCTACGACGGTCCGTACACCCAGAAGGTCCGCGATCAGTTCACCGGTCTTGTGACCAAGGCGACGAAGCAGTTCCTCAATGAGCAGGTGAATGACCGCCTCAAGACTGCTCTTGGCGCGCCGAACTTCCCAATGGCCAGTGACTCGGTCATCGCGGCCACCGTCACCAGCGAGCAGGCTGTCGAGGATGACCTCCTCGACACCGGTGTGGAAACCACCCTCGAGGAGCTCGAGGGCTACCAGATCGTTCGGGCCATTGTCTGCAACGAGGTGAAGCCGGCCCGGGTGGTGCAGCGCGACGCGAAGTCCTACTTCGCCGTCCTGTTGGATGACAACAACCGGAAGCCAATCGCCCGGCTGCATTTCAACCGGGTGCAGAAGTACCTCGGCGTCTTCGACGACCAGAAAGTGGAGCAGCGCGTGCCCATCAGCTCGCTTGACGAGATCTACGAGCACGCAGACACCCTCCGCTCCAGCGTCAGGGCGTATCTGGCAACTGGCTGATTGTTGCTTGCTCCTCTGGTGCCTCGAGTTCCTTCGAGTCGCCGGCCTTGTTCCGCCTAGGCCACTTTGGTCTGCTGAACTCTATCTCCCGCAGTTTCTGTACCTGGGGCTTCGCTTTGGTGACGGCCCCGGGTACTGAACTCGCTGCGGTGCCCAGCACCTGGCGGGTCTGGCTCGTGAGGTCGCTGAGCGACTTGCGCCAGGTCTCCCGCTCCACATCACCGTAGACGAGGCCCTCCAAGCCGTAGATTCTCGCGAACTGCGCCACAGTCTGCTGAATACTCTCAACGGCGTTCAGTGTCGCCGCGCTCCGAAGCGGATTTACGACCCGCGAGAAGTCGTTGATTTTTGCAGTCGCGCTCACTGCATCGTTCAACTTCTGCAGCCGAAGTGCGGCCAGTTCCTGGCGACGTGCAGATGCACGCTCCACCGCCGCAATATGATGCTCAAGGTCCTCCGGTTCAGACTTTGATACGTGAGCGATCTCTAGTGCATCCAGTCTCGTCTGGTTCGTCTGGCAGGCAGCGAGAAGCACAAGCCACGAGCGGAGTTCGGAGCCGCTTGCATGCTTTATCGCATCAGATTTTTCCGCAGCAGTTCCGGTGGAAAGGGAATCGGCGATGACGTCCAGCTGGTTCAGTGCATAAGAGGTCGACTGGGCGAGCGCCGTGCTATGACCGGAGACCTGAGTCCATGTCGTCTCACTGATGCGGCCGGTCTCCTCGTAAAGCGCGTACGCCTTATCGAGAACCAATGTGATGCCCTGAACGTCTCCGAGTGCCTGTGCCCTGTTATCGGATAGGAGCCGGTCGAGCTTGATGTCCATGGCCTTCACGAGTTGCTCGAGGTCGGCCAGGGCAGCCTTTAGAGCGGCGGCGGCGCTCAGCGTCGCCATGTTTGACGCAACCATCGGATTCATCTTCGTGGGCTCGAACTGCGCGTGGGCGGCGATGCGCCCTTTCGCTCCCCGGATTACTCCCGCGAGCGGGCCGTTCCCGTCAGGATTGAACTGTTTCAACTTGTCGAACAATTCGGCGGAGTCGGCAGTCAAGGTGAACGTCTTGCCCGCCATCGAAGAACTGAGCGCTGCCATGCCGCTCACTACTGCAACGGCGTCAAGCGTCGCCCTTTTCGCAGTGTCGCCCAGCTCTGGATTGACCGCCAACTCCTGCATGAACTTCTGCACGAGGTCGGAGTTTCCGACGATTGCCGCTTCTTTGCCAGAGACGAAGATGCCGAGCTCCTGAGTCTGTTCTTCCATTTGCCAATTGAAACAGGCAGAGAGTATTTCGTTGCGAAGCAACGCCTGGCATTCTTTGACGCTCGGTAAACCGGTACCTTAGGTCAGGATGTCCTTGGTGCTGAAACGCCCATAGGCCAGTGCCCCGAACACCGCGATGTACCCAAGCTGCAGCAGGGCGTTGTCGCCGAAGGACTGCCAGGCGATCGGGTCCCGCAGGAGGTCCCCGAACCCGAACCAGTAGTGCGTGAACAGCCACGGGTGCATCCACTCAAGCTGCGGCAGCGCACCGAGGATCTGGGAGACTGCCGCCAGCGCAGCGGTCGCCGCCATGGCGCCCACCGGAACGGAGGTGAGGGTGGAGATGAACAGTCCGATCGCACTCAGGCCGAGCAGGGACATCGTCACGTACAGGGCCAGCAGCAGCAGGCGCACCACGTAGCCGCCGAAGCCGACTGTCGTCCCGGAGAGCAGCGCCACCGGCCCGATCGGAAAAAGCGCAGCGCCGATCAGCGCCCCCGTTGTCACCACCGTCAGCGTCGCGACAAGGCAGAACACCGCTGCCCCCGCGTACTTCACCAGCAGCAGCCGCACCCGCCCGGCCGGCGCCACCAGCAGGTACCGCAGCGTCCCAAGGTTCGCCTCGCCGGCGATGGTGTCCCCGGCCACCACGCCGATGGTCAGCGGCAGGAACAGCGGAATCGACACGGTCAGCGCGGTCAGCGACACGAATAGCCCGTTCTGCGTGATGCTCGCCAGGAACGCCGGGCCGCGCCCGGGCTCCGGACCGTCGGAAAGCCGTACCACCACGGCGATGAGGATCGGAATTGCGGCAAGGGCGGCCAGCATGGCCCAGGTCCGACGGCGGCGGAAGAGCACCGAGATCTCGGAGGCCAGCAGCGCCCGGCCGGCGAAGGGTCGGGCCCGCACGGCGCCGTCGTTGCCGGGTGGGTGAGAGGGGATCGCTTCAGCCGGCAACGTCGAACCCCTCTCCGGTCAGGGCCACGAAGCGTTCCTCGAGGGAGGCTCCGCTGACGGTGAAGCCGCGGACGCGCACGTCCGCCCGGACCAGTGCCGCATTCACCGTCTCCGGCTGGAGGCCGTTGAGGGTGAGTTCGGCCGTCACGACGTCGTCCCGGTCGCCGGTCTCCGGGCTCAGCCCGAGAGATTCGAGCACCCGGCGGGCCGCGCCCGGATCGGGGGTGAGGACCCGCACGTGCGCAGTGCCCTCTGCCCGCAGCTCGTCGAGGGTGCCCTGAGCGACGAGCCGCCCGGCGCTCATCACTGCGATCTGATCGCACATCTGCTCCACCTCGGCCAGCAGGTGGCTTGAAACAAACACGGTGGTGCCGCCGTCGGCCAGCGAACGGATGAGGCTGCGGACCTCGCGGGTGCCCTGCGGGTCGAGGCCGTTGCTCGGTTCGTCGAGGATCAGCAGGTCGCGCGGGGTGAGCAGGCCGTTGGCGATGCCGAGGCGCTGCTTCATGCCCAGTGAGTAGGCGTGGGCGCGCTTCCGGGCGGCGTGGCCGAGCCCCACCCGCTCGAGGGCGGCGTCCACGCGTTTGTTGCGTGTGGCGCGGGAGGTGAGCAGATCGGCGTCGTCATACCGCTGCAGGTTCGCCCGGCCCGAGAGGAACGGGTAAATGGCCGGGCCTTCGACGAGGGCGCCGACCCGGGGGAGGACGTCGCGGGAGGATTCCGGCATCGCGCCGCCGAGCAGCCGGATCTCGCCGCTGGAGGCGGCGGCGAGGCCGAGCAGCATGCGGATGGTGGTCGTCTTGCCGGACCCGTTGGGTCCGAGGAAGCCAAAAACCGATCCCCGGGGCACCCTAAGGTCGATTTCGTCCACGGCGCGCTGGTGGCCGAAGGTCTTGGTGAGCCCCCGGGTCTCGATGGCCAGCTCGGTGGCGGCCGCGGTCACGGGCGCACCCCAGGGCGGGCCCGACGACGGTCGGTTGCCTGCCCCCGCGGCGCCCCCGGCGTCACTGCTGGGAGGCAGCGATCAGCTGGTCGGCACTGACGGCCCCGGCGAAGACGCGTCCGTCGTCGGCGATGAACACCGTGACCAGCGAGGTCTGCAGCACACGCCCGCCATCCACCTGGACGAAGGCCTGCTGCAGCAGGGCCTGCGCCTCGGCGGCGTCCTCGCTGTTGGGGGTCGCGGTGAAGGCGTTCGACGCGGAGCCGGCGGGCAGAGCGACGATCGAGCTCCAGCCCTCGCCGAGGACCGTCGGCTCAGTGCCGGGGTCCCGGTCGGGCATATCGTGATCGCGGAGCTCCTTCACCGGCACCTCGGTAACGGTGGTGCCTGCCGGGGGAGCGAACTCGAACAGGCCCGCGTCGG
Organism: Arthrobacter melezitosi; assembly: GCF_054511055.1. NCBI lineage: Bacteria > Bacillati > Actinomycetota > Actinomycetes > Micrococcales > Micrococcaceae > Arthrobacter > Arthrobacter melezitosi. Next base: position 53,778 of record NZ_JBTNDJ010000007.1, on the reverse strand, counting down.
GAGCGCTGAAGTCGATGCTGGAGAAGGCGACCGAGAACGCGGGCTCGGACTGGCCCTGCGCGGCGATGGTGAAGCTCAGTGGAACGCCGGTCTCGGCATCCACGGCGAGGGACACTGCGCCGACGAGGGTGTCGTCGGTGCTGGGGGTCAGCACAAGTTCGTAGGCGGTGCGGCCGGCAACGCGGGCGTTGTCCCCCACGCTGATCTCGGTCGAGGGGTCGATCTTCGAAAGGAACTTCTCGGCGATCGCGGCCGGCGTGTAGGTCTCGGCCGCCGGTGCGTCGGTCGCGTTCACGTCCGCCGGGCGGACCGCGTGGGCTGCTTCCTGCTCGCGGAAGTCGTAGTACCAGACCTCGTCGCCGTTCCGGATGACGTTGCGCTCGCCGAGTCGGTCCTGTACCTGGACTCGCGCCTTGTCGGGGCCGTCGACGTGGACCTGTGCGGTGTGGTCGGCGGTGAGGAATTCGAGGGCCGCGGCCGGACCGTCGGTGCTGCCGCCGCCGGGTCCCATCGACTGCAGCTCCGGCAGACCGAGTTCGGAGGACTGCTCCAGGGTTCCGGAGAAGGCGCTGTCGGTGCTGTCGGCGACATGCTCCAGAAGCTCCTGGGCCGACTTCGCTGGCAGTTGGGGGCTCGCCTCCGCGAGGGTCGGCCCGACGACGGTCGCCGTCACAATGACCGCCGGGACGATGCCGGCGGGAAGCCAACGCTGCCAGTTCTTTGCCATGACTGTGCCTTCCGGGTGATTTCCTTACCCCCACGCTCTCCTAACGGTACTCCTGCTAGCTGGGAGGACGCCGTGGATTTCGGGAAGGGGTCCTAGCTTCTGCTGGTTCGTTCAGTCGGGCCCGGATCTGCCTGCTCGGCGCCCATGCTGATGAGGAACCCGTCAGGGTCTTTGATGCTCGCGACCCGCTCGCCCCACGGCATATCCGCCGGCCCCCTCACAGCCTGACCGCCGGCAGCGAGGGCCTTCGCGTAGGAACGATCGACGTCGTCGACGTAGAACCACAGCGCCATCCGGTCGACGCGGCCGGATTGAACATCGTCTGCTGCAATGGCGACGGTGGCCCCACCGATGCGAAGGGAGACAAAGACGTCAGCGCCGTCCGACCCGGGGAATGAGTACGTCCGTTCGGCGTCGAATGCCGACTCGTAGAAGCTCACGAGACGCTCAAGCTCCCGGGTCGAAAGGATTGGAAATCCGCTGCGCACAGCCATGCGGAAAGTCTATGACGGCTCGAAGGGAGGTGACGATGCCCGGGGGAGGAATTCAGCAGGCCTTCCGGCAGCCTGCGATTACCGGCGTAAGCCAGCTCTCCGCCCCGCAGGCGACGGCGCTGGAAGAGGGTGTGTTCCGTGAAGGCCCGCCGTCGGGCGACCAGCGACGACGGGTGGCTGTTCCAAGGGCAACTGCCCGGTCCGGCGTACCGCCGGTCTGGGCCCGCAGTCCAGCACGGCAACTTCGGCGGTGCGCCCACCGCGCCGGGTGCTTACCGGAAAACCGCCGCGGATATCCGCACACGGAAGAACTCCCCCTCGGCAGCCCGGGGTGTGCCCCACCACCAGCCGGCGCGCAGGACGGAGGGGATCACGATCCCCTCCAATTCCGATTCCGCCTCGATCGCCACGCCAAACGGATACCGTCCCGGGGGAGAGCCTCCCGGGGTGCCCCACCGCATCATCGAGACCTCCGTCAGCGCCCCGGTCGAGTTGACCCTGAGCGTGACCTGCTCGGTTTCGCCATTGATGATGCGGGTCATCACCGCCGTGTCGGGGGACGGGCCGGCGCTCCAGATTGCACTGCGGAAAGCGGTGGGAACGAGGACCCCCTCGCACGCCAGGCGGCCGGCCGCGCTGCGGGTGACGTCGACGCCATCCGCAGTCATCACCGGGACGATGCCGAGCAGCCGCCAGCGCATGTGCCCGGTGCCTGAACTGAAGCAGTCATAACCGCGAACGGGGAGACCGCTGACGCGCGCTTTGGCGGCCCAGATGAATCCCCGCTGCGGCGCGAGGATCTGGCGCGCCCAGAACGGTCGCCATGAGGAACCGAGTTTGATCTGCCCGGCCATGGTTAGCTCCACCGAGGACCACAAGGGGGTGCCGGGCTGGATCGCATGGGCGAGCCACCGCCGGACGGGGCGCGGCAGGCCCGCCGTCAGGGACGGCTCATAGCCGGGAGGGATCACGTCGCCGTAGCGGAGGCTTGACCATTCGTCCCTCACCTCCGCAGGCACCTGGACCGTCAACGCCGTCATGGGGTACCCCACCCTCGGCCCATCAGCACCGGGATCACCATGGTCGCCACACCATCCTCCTCGTACGGGGATCGCGTGAAGCCCTTGTCTACGGTCCCACTCGACCGCTGCCGCCGACAGGGGCGAAGGACCTATGGAGGCCCGGCCGGTATAGGCTCTTCTGGGCTTCGTGCGGGGTCCCGTACGCAACAACTCAAAAGGGGACGAGTGGACAGCCTGAATTTCACGGCCATCGATTTCGAGACAGCCAACAGCAAGCGTGGATCGGTGTGCGCCGTCGGGCTCACCAAAGTACGCGCCGGCGTCGTCACCGAGTCCGTGAGCTGGCTTATCCGGCCGCCGGCCGGAGTGAACTCCTTCGAGGCGCGGAACATCGCCGTGCACGGAATCCGCCCCCGGGACGTGCTCGGCGCTGATTCGTGGGTGACCTCCCTGCAGCGGATCCTGGACTTTGCGGGAGCCGACGTCCTCGTCGCCCACAATGCCTCATTCGACCGCTCGGTGTTCCGGAACGCCTGCCTCGAATCCAACCTTGAGGTGCCCGAGGTGGAGTTCCGCTGCTCGCTCGAGCTGGCGCGGCGCCAGCTGGACCTTGAGGTAAACCGGCTGCCACAGGTCGCCGAGGCCCTGGGATTGGGCAGCTTCCGCCACCACGACGCCGGCAGCGACGCCGAGACGTGCGCCAACGCCGTCCTGGCCATCGCCCGCCGTGACGGCCTTCACACCCTCGAGCTGCTGTGGCCCGCCAAGCCGCCGAAATCCTCCGGCTCGCGCCGCTACACCAGCGAGCCCGCGCTCGCAGACCTTCCGCAGGCCAACCCGCTGGCCGATCCGGCGCACCCGCTGTTCGGCCAGGTCGTCGTCTTCACCGGGGAGCTCCTGACCCTCGACCGGCCCGAGGCCATGGCGCAGATTGCGCACCGCGGCGCGGCCAACGCCAAGAACATCACGAAGAAGACAACGATGCTCGTCATCGGGCGGCAGGATCCACACAGTGCCCGCGTGGAAATCAGCGCGGACAGCGGCAAGGAACGCAAGGCGCTGCAGTACGTTGAGGCCGGCCAGACAATCCAGGCTGTCAGCGAGAATCAGCTGCTCGAATGGCTGGCACCTGCGGCCGGTGCGGTCGGGCATCCCACGGAGCGGGCGGCCAGTAAAGCAACCCCGGCACTCAAGGCGACCCCGGCGCTTGAGGCGCCCGCAGTTCGCCCGGCGGCGATCGAGGCGCCTGCGGCGGGCGCCAATGGTGCGCCGTTGGAGCTTGTCGCAGCAGGCATCTTTAAGCTTCTGGGAAGCTTCCGCCGCTCGCGGTAGGACCCGGCCGGGGTTCCGGAGACCTCGGCATCGCCGTAGACGCGGCCGGTGTTCCGGAGACGTCGCTGCCCGGGAGCTGCCGGCCCGTCAAGAGGGCCGGGCATTCTAGTGCCGCCGGTCGTAGCGCCTCACAGCATTTTCGTGTGCGTGGACCAGCAGGGAGCGTGCCTTCTCCGCCGTTGCCTCACCGGGGTTGAGGATGGACACCCACGCCTGTGAACCATAAACCGGATGAGGCAGGATGCGGTCCACCCCGGTGAAGTCGAATTCGGCCAGGTGTTCGGCATGCTCGTCGGCCGGGTGGCCCACCAGGTCCTCGTACATCGACCTCCCCACGAAGATATTGAGCCGAAAGACGCCGGGCCGGTTCAGGTCGGAGGCGGTGTCGAATCCCGGGTAGTCGCTGGCGACGATCGTGGCGAAGGGGTAGCGCCGATACGTCGGAGCGCCGTCGTCGGGATCGTAGAAGACGAAGGTGTCACCCCATGCGGCCTCCGGGGCCCCGGACTCCTCCGTTGCGGTTTCCACCGCGACGCCGGGCAGGCACGAGACGAAGGCTATGATTTCCTGCTCGTCCACCCGTCAATGGTGGCAGCGGCGCACCGGCGCGTAAAGGGCACAGCCGGCGCAGCGGTCTGCCCAGACCCCCGGATCGTTCCGCGGGTTCACAGTGATGACCGGCACCGGGAAATGGGACGCACGGATGGGGTCGAGCAGGTTGTCGGTGATGCCGGCGGTGAACTGGTCGAGGTCGAACACCTCGAAGAGGGCCTCCCGCCCAAACTTCGAGCTGTCGGTGACGAAAAAAGCTTCCTTTGAAATCGAGCGCATTGTGCGTTTGAGCTCGATCTCACAACTGCTCGTGTTGAAGATCCCCTGCTCGTCGACCGTGTCGGCGCCAAAGATCGCCACATCGACGCGGAGGTGCTGGATCTGCTGCACCGACGACGGACCCCACAGCGAGTAGACCTTGGGGAGCAGTTCGCCCCGATGAAGACGAGGTGTGCGCTCTGGCGCTCCGCGATCTCCACGCCGATGCGCAGGGTCCCCGATGGCACGCCCCGTAACCGTGGTTCCAACCAGTTGCTCCGCCCCGGAAGCGCTGGGAATACTGGATAGGTCCACTTGTTAATCTCCGGCAGGGAGATGGTGACTCATCATGAACAGCAGGGCAGCCCGCGAGTACGAACGCCGCATGCAGCGCGCGGCGGAGTACCGGGCGGCGCGGGAATCGGGCGATCCTCAGGGCTACCTCGCCCAACTGCGCAAGGAGGAGGCCGAGGCCGCGCAATCCAGGCAGGTCTCCGACGACGAGGCGCTCGCCGCGCGGGCCCGCCTCAAAGACAACGCCGCAAGGGCCGATTTCCTGGTGCGGGAGGCGATGGCGCGTGGGGACTGGGACAACCTCAAGTACGCAGGCAAGCCGATCCCCGGACTGGGGGAGGCGCACGACCCGGACTGGTGGGTCACGAGCCTAATCGAACGCGAGAACCTTACCGGGCTCGGGCCGAAGGCTATTCTGCTGCGCACCGAGGACGCCGGGCTCGATGCCCGCCTCGACCACGTTTACACCGAGAAGCAGGTCCGCGACATCGTCGAGGATTTCAACAAGCGCGTCATCGACGCGCGGCGGCAACTGCTTGGCGGCCCGCCCGTCATCACGAAGACGCGGGACGTCGACGGCGAGGTGGAGCGGTGGCACCAGCGGCGCACCTCGAAGACGGCCCAGGCTGCCCGTGACGAGGACGCAGCCGCGGAGGAGGCGGAGCGGCGCTCCTGGTGGCAGCGCGTGTGGAAGGGCACCGGCTGAGTGGAGCGAGCCCATGGTGCCGGACGGGTATTCTCTCCGCCTCCGCCCAACTAGGGCCGGGTCGGCGCAAGAAACTCGGCGTTCCTATTGGGCCATACGGGACGATCGTCCTTGAAGTGGAAAAGTCGGGCGTCATGCGCGCGGTGATGGTTTGGGCACAGCAGACGCCCGTTTTCGACTGTGGATGGCCCGTCCATTGAGTCAGGAACGATGTGAGCCGCTTCAAGAATTTCCACCTGATCAAACCCGCAAACATGACAGACGGGATCATAGTTGGCGAGGAGAAGGTTTCGAAACCGACGCTGATGATTCCGGCGTTTTGCGAGGCCGTACGAATAACTTTGCTGAATTGCTGGGCTACCCGGGGTCTCGACGCGGCTCAGAGTCGTGGAATCGCAGTGTTCCTGCCAACGGGTTTCCAACGCGCGGCTTTGAAGAACATCCAGCTTTTGCCCACCTGCTTGGAAGCGCTCGGGGAAACCTTGGACGCAGTTCACGATCGTATTCCACGGAAGGATGTTTTCGCGATCCATGAGCGCGTCCCACACGACGTCAATGTAGGGGGCGCCGCCGGGTCGAAGTGGGTCCCAATGCGGCCCCCGAAAAATGTTGCTGGTTGCGTGCCCTGAGGCGATCAAGCCCCGATTCTTGGTGCCAACTAGGAAGAGGAAGACGCGATCTCCAGGGTGAATGTCGCGCTTCCTGGTGCCAGTACTCCACCGTCCCAACGCCACCCCACGCTCGGTGATCGCGTCTTGAGATGCCTGGAAATCGATCTCATTCCAGCTCCATTCCTCGGGGTTCCAGAGAAGTTCTATCGCCGCGTTCCTCTGATCTTCGCCCGCCTCGGGTTGGTTGTGGGCGACGTCGAATCCAAGTGCTTCGAGGCGCTGAACTGCGCCGTGGACACCGCCGCTAAATTCGGAACGGCTCAGCAGAGCGCCGGTTTGGATGCGGTGAGCGACCCCTACGATGGCCTTGGAGTCGTAGTAACGCCCTTTGTGGACAAGAAGATACTTGTGGGCCTGCCCGAAGCCGTATTTGGCGAGAAAAGCCTGCCGCCCAATGCCGTCATACTCTTCCATTGCCCGGAGTACGGCTTCCCTGTCGGTAAGGTCATGCAGAGCCACGGACATCCCTTTGCGCGTCTCCATCAGATTCACCGCTGGTTCTTTCCGACAGAGGAACCGTCCTAAAATTTCGAAGAAGATCCCTCTGGTATATCCAGATCGCATGGTCGAATTTCTGCAGCTCAATCTGGGAGTGGCCTGACGCATGTACTTTTTGCACGATGCGCCGGGCCGTTTGCGCATCCACCGCAGGCAGGCCCTGGCCTGCAATTGCGCTATCAACAAAACCGCGAATCATTCGGTCCGCCTTGATGCCAGGCTTGCCAAGCAGCATAGTGAAATACTCGTAAGTCACTATGCCAAGTCCTTTGACCCGTGTGTAAGCCCGCCGGTGATTTGGGTCTCTCTCGCAGAGATCCGTTGTGCGCCTCACTGGCCGGTCGAGGGACAGGAAATTTTCAGCTGCCTCTATGATGCACTCGCTCTTGTATCGGCCACCTGTCTTCCCGTTGCCCATGATGCCGCGGATTGGTTCCTCGCCTAGGCTTTGTAGACTCTTGAGATCCTTCGCAGCGTCGGGGTAGGTCTCGCGGAATATCTTCACCCTGCCCAAGACACCCTTCTCTGGATTCGTTGTTCTGTAGGTAGCTCGAATCGAATACACCGCGTCCACTAACGCCATCCCGACTTGGCCTGGCCATCCGCCGGGCCAGACCCCAAAATGTTCTGCAGGAATGTTGTCTACCGCTCTAGCCACAGCCGCAACGGCCTGCCGTTCGTCCATGTGTACCCCCCTTGTCGATTCGTCGACGTCAGACTATCCGAGTCCTGATCCGGACGAGGGTGACATCACAAATGGAAAGGTGCCTTTTGTGGACATCGCGGGAAATACAACCAATGGATTTCTCCGTGGGGTATGGCCGCCGCGGGCCGACCGTCACTTCAGGTTTTTCAGCATCAGCGCAGCGCTAAATCAAGGACGGGTGCATATACCTTGAAAGTTTTGCGGTCCATTCTTCGCGGGACGACCACCTCCGCTCCAAATACTCGAATGGACGAGCCGCAGATGGACGTACATAGGCGTTCCGCGAGGAACGACGTCTGGACTAGACCGTGCTCAGGAAGTCCTGCAGGATCCGCTGACCCGTCCTCAACCCGTACACCGGGACCCGCTCGTCCACCCCGTGCACGCCGTCCGACGTCCTGCCCTCCGGGTCCGCCCCCTGCGGGGAGAAGCCGTAACAAGCGATGCCCAACGGCGTGAACGCCTTCGCGTCGGTTCCACCGCCCATGCACCGCGGGACGACGACCGCCGCCGGGTCGTGCCGCATCAGGGCCGCCCGCATCGCCTCGAACCAGGGCGAATCGATCGGCGCCTGCACTGGCGGCTGGTGCGAGATGAAGACGCGCGACACCCGCGGGCCCAGCAGGCCGTCGAGCACCGCCAGGGTCTCCTCCTCGGTGCCCGGCAGGCACCGCACATCGAGTTCGGCGTGCGCGATGCCCGGAATGACGTTGACCTTGTAGCCGGCGTGAAGGACCGTGGGCGTTGCCGAACACCGGATGGTGGTCCGTGCGACGGCGCCGAGATCGCCCATCCGCGCCACCGCCTCTTCGACGCCCTCCTCGCTCGAGAGGTCCACCGCATGCCCCAGCGCCGCGTTCGTCTGCTCAAGGTAGGCGCGGACCGTCGGCGTCAGCACGATCGGCCAGGCGTGCCCGGTGACCCGGTGCAGCGCCTCCAGGAGGTGGATCACCGCATTGTCGGCGTTCGGCCGCGAGCCGTGGCCCGAGGTGCCCGTCGTCGTGATCCGCATGTGCATCGTGCCGCGCTCCGCGGCCGCCACCGGATACAGCCGCACCTGCTCACCCGCCGCAGAGGTGAGCAAGGTCGGCGCCCCACCGGATTCACCGATCGCGGCCTCGACCCCCTCGAACAGCTCCGGGTGTTCCGCCGCCAGCCACAGGGCGCCGTAGTCGCCCTTGTCCTCCTCATCGGCGACGAAGGCGACGACGATGTCGCGCTGCGGGCCCGTTCCCTCCTCCGCCCAGGCCAGGAGCGTGGCGAGGGTCATGGCGACCATGTCCTTCATGTCGCTGGCGCCGCGGCCCCAGATGTAGCCGTCGCGGATCTCGCCTGCGAACGGATCGACGCTCCACTGCTCCGGCTCGGCGGGAACGACGTCCAGGTGGCCGTGGACGAGCAGGCCCGGCAGGGAGCGGTCGGCGCCCGGGACGCGCACGACCACCGACGCACGCTCCGGCGTGGGCCCCAGGATCTGCGGCTCGTACCCTGCGCCGGTGAGCAGCCCGACGATGTACTCGGCGACGCCGCGCTCACCCTCGCTCTTGCCTTCACCGTAATTGCTCGTGTCGAAGCGGATGAGCGCTGCACACAACTCGGCCGTATCGATGCTGCCCATCTGTTCCTCCGGTGCTGGGGTCAAGGCGCGGAAATCCGCCTCAGCTTCCGACTGTACCGCGTGATCCAACACACCTTGGTAAGTGGTTTGCATCACAACAGCCTCATGTGTAGCTTACTTACATTGGCCCGCACAGCGTGGTGCCGGCCAATTCTCCAGACGGGTTTTCTCTCACCAGAATCGGGTCCGCGGCGCTCTGCCGCGCCACCCTGACCTGCTGGCAGGCACAAGCGAAATGAGAAACGATGGCATCCAGGTCTCCTCTCCCCACCGACGGGCCGGCGCGCCCGTTCCTCCCCGGCAAACGGCTCGCCCGAACGGCCGGAGCCGGCCTCCTCGCCGCAGCACTGGCCCTCACCCCCGGGGCGCTCGCCGTCCCCGCGGCCACGGCCGCCGAGAAGGCCGAGGAGAAAACGCTCAAGCTCGCCCTCACCGGCGACATCGACTCTCTCAACCCCTTCACCGCCATCCTTGCGGCCAGCACCAACATCCTGCTGCTGCAGTACGAAGGCCTCGTCACCTATGGCGCCGAAAACAATGAAATCGTGCCGGCCCTCGCCGAATCGTGGGAGACCTCCAAGGACGGCACTACCTGGACCTACACCATCGGCAAGGACCGCAAGTGGTCCGACGGCGAGCCGGTGACGGCCGACGACGCCGCCTGGACCTTCAACGCGATCGCCGAAAGTGACACCCTGAAGGCGGCCAACGGCACCCTGCTCGAGAACATCGACTCCGTCGAGGCCCCCGATGAGCAGACCCTGGTCATTAAGCTCAACGAGGCGCAGGCACCGAACCCCGGTGCGGACCTCGCCATCGTGCCGGAGCACATCTGGTCCAAGGTCGAGGACCCCGCAACCTTTGAAAATTCCAAGGACGCCGTGGGCAGCGGACCGTTCACCGTCGAAAGCTACGACCCGACGTCGGGCGTGCGGATGAAGGCCAACCCCAACTACTGGCGCGGCAAGGCCAAGGTCGACGCGGTCACCTACGTGCCCTACCGCAACAGCGACGCCGCCGTGCAGGCACTGCTCAACGGCGAACTCGACGTCGTGGGCGACCTCACCCCGGCCCAGTACAAGGCGCTCGAGTCCGAGGAGAACGTCACCGTCAACTCCGGTGCAGGGCGCCGCTACCAGGCGCTGAACCTCAACTCCGGCACCATCAACTCCGAGGGCAACCTGATGGGTGACGGCAACCCGGCCCTGCAGGACATCGAACTGCGCAAGGCGATCGTGCGCGCCATCGACAGCAAGACCCTGCTGGAGAAGGTCCTCGAAGGCCTCGGCCAACCGGCCACCGGCGAGATTCCCTCCGTTTACCCGCTGTACCACTGGGACACCGACGAGGAACTGCCCTACAGCTACGACCCCGAGGAAGCCAACCGCATCCTCGACGAAGCCGGCTACAAAATGGGCCCCGACGGCGTCCGCCTGGACAAGGAGGGCAAGCCCCTGAAGCTGCGCCTCGCAGGCAGCAACAGCAAGCCCGCGCACGCCCAGATGGCCGACTACGTGGTGCCGTGGCTTAAGGAGATCGGCATCGAGGCCACCACCGAGATCAAGGCCTCCGGGCAGCTGAACGACGATTCGATCCTCGGCAACTACGACATGTACTTCACCGGCTGGGGCATCGGGCCCGACCCCGACTTCCAGCTCTCGATCAACCAGTGCTCCTCCCGCCCCAACGCCGACGGCACCGGCGCCACCAACGAATCCAACTGGTGCTCGCCGGAGTTCGACGCCCTCTATCAGGAACAGCACACCGAACTCGACCAGGAACGCCGCAGCGAACTCGTCGTCGAGGCCCAGAAGCTGATCTACGACGCCGCCGTCAACAACGTCCTGTTCTACGCCGACTCCCTTGAGGCCTACCGGTCCGACAAGTTCGAGCCGTTCACCACCCAGCCCAAGAAGGGCGGGGTAATCCTGGCCCAGAACGGCCCCTGGGGCGTCTACAGCGCGACGCCGGTCGGGGAGCTCGAAGCGGCAGGGGCGACCAGCGACGCCAACCCGGCAGCGGTTATCGTCCCCGTCGTGGGCGTGCTAGTCGTTGGCGGTCTCGCCGCGTTCTTCCTCGCGAAGCGCCGACGCGCCACCGCGGACGACCGGCAGTAATCCATGTCCAACGCGCTGAGTGCCGCCGACCTCGCCCCTGGCGAACCGGCACCGGATGAACCACCCCGGGCGTCCTCGTGGCTGCGCTACGCGGCCCTGAAGGCGGGCGGCGCCGTGATCTCCCTGATCATGGTGGTGCTGCTCGGCTTCTTCGCCTTCCGCATCCTGCCCGGCGACCCCGTCCGCTCACTGGCGGAGGGGCGCCGGGTCAGCGCCGATCAGATGGACCTGCTGCGTGAGCAGCTCGGGTTCAACGACCCGCTGCTCACGCAGTTCCTGCGCTACCTCGCCGACCTCGCCCAGGGCCGGCTCGGCTACTCCTACACCTACAGCGAGCCGGTCCTGAACCTGATCCTCGACCGGCTCGGCCCGACGCTCCTGCTCACCGGCACCGCCGCGCTCATCTCGATGGTCCTCGGGCTGTGGCTGGGGCAGCGGGCGGCCTGGCGCCGCGGCAGCCTGTTCGACAAGACCTCGACCGGGCTGGCCCTGGTCTTCTGGTCGGTGCCCACCTTCTGGCTCGGACTGATCCTGCTGCTGGTCTTCGGCGGGGGCCTCCACTGGTTCCCCACCGGCGGGCTGGTGACGGCCGGAACCTCGGCGACCGGGCTGCCGCTGCTCTGGGACATCGCCCGGCACATGATCCTGCCCGTTGTCACCATGGTCGCGGTCGTCTACGCCCAGTACCTGATGGTCATGCGCGCCTCCCTGCTGGAGGAGATGACCTCGGACTACCTCCAGACCGCCCGCGCCAAGGGCCTGCGGGAGGACGCCGTGCGCCGCCGCCACGCGGTGCCCAACGCGCTGCTGCCCACGGTGACGCTCATCTTCCTCACCCTGGGCGGACTCGTCGGGGGAGCGGTTACCGTCGAAACGGTGTTCTCCTGGCCGGGCCTCGGCCTGCTGACCTTCCAGGCCCTCTCCGCGCCGGACTTCCCGCTGCTGCAGGGCACCTTCGTCGTCTTCTCCTCGATTGTGATCGTCATGAACTTCCTCGCCGACCTGCTCTACCGCTTCCTCGACCCCCGGCTGCGTGCCGCATGAGCACGACGACCGGATCCGCGGGAACCCGCCGCGTCAACGTCGCGGCGGCACGGCGCCGCCAGGCCCTGGCCGACGGCTGGAAGGAGTTCGCCCGCAACCGGGCCGGCCTGATCGGACTCATCATCCTGCTGGCCGTCATCGCGCTGGCCGCCGTCATCCCGCTGTTCGCTCCGGCCAGCGTCCTCGACGTCACCCAGGTCACCGCAGGGCGCAACGAACCGCCAAGCCCCGCCAACCCGCTGGGCACCGACCCCGCCGGGCGGTCGGTGCTCGCCCTGCTGATCTGGGGCGCCCGGATCTCCCTCGTGGTGGGCTTCGCCGCCACCCTCGTCTCCATGGTCATCGGCACCGTCATGGGCATGGCCGCGGGCCACTTCACCGGCGCCACCCAGGCCGTCCTGATGCGCCTGATCGACTTCTTCCTCGTGGTGCCCGGGCTGGTGCTGGCCATCGTGCTCTCGAGCATCATCGGGCCCGGCATCGCCACCATCGTCGTCGCCATCGGCGTCACCTCCTGGGCCGGCACCGCACGCCTGGTCCGTTCGCAGACCCTCACCGTGGAGGCCCGCCCCTACATCGAACGGGCCTGGGCGCTGGGGGCCTCGGACGCGCACGTGATCACCCGGCACGTGCTGCCCGCCGTCATGCCGCTCGTGCTGGCCAACACCACGCTCACCGTCGGCTCCGCCATCATCGCCGAGTCGACGCTGGCCTTCCTCGGCCTCGGCGACCCCAGCAGCGTCTCCTGGGGCGGCATGCTCAAGTCCGCCCTCGACACCGGCGCCGCGACGGGCGGCTACTGGTGGTACGTACTGCCGCCGGGCCTCGCCATCGTCCTCGTGGTGCTGTCCTTCACCCTCGTCGGACGCGCCCTCGAATCCGTCATCAACCCCACACTGCGAGGACGCTAAATGGCCCGCCTGCAACTGAAGGACCTGCGCATCACCTACACGACGCAGACCGAGGGCGGACGCGGCACCGTCACCGCCGTCGACGGCGTCAACCTCACCGTCGAGCCCGGGGCCACCGTCGGCATCGCCGGGGAGTCGGGCTGTGGCAAGTCGACCCTCGCCGTGTCCGTGCTGCGGCTCCTGCCGGCCAACGCCACGATCGAGGGCTCGATCCTGCTCGGCGAAGACGACATCTCCACGCTCAGCTGGGGCAGGCTCCGGTCGGTGCGCTGGACCGAGGCCGCCATCGTCTTCCAGGGCGCCATGCACTCCCTGAACCCGGTGCGGAAGGTCCGCGACCAGATCGCCGAGGCCCTGCAGATCCACGCCACCGGCGACGGCGCGAAGTACAAGGACGCGGCGGCGCGGATCGCCCGGGTCAACGAACTCCTGGGGCAGGTCGGGCTGCCGGTGTCCAAGGGACTGTCCTACCCGCACGAACTCTCGGGCGGGCAGAAGCAGCGCATCATGATGGCCATGGCCCTGGCGTGCGAGCCGGAGGTGCTCATCGCGGATGAGCCGACGACGGCGCTCGACGTCGTGGTGCAGGCGCAGGTCCTCGACCTGCTCACCTCGCTGGTCCGGGAGCGCGGCCTCTCACTGATCATGATCAGCCACGACCTCTCCGTGCTCGCCGCCACCTGCGAACGCATCGTGGTGATGCAGGCCGGCCGGATCGTCGAGGAGGGCCCCTCGGCGGAGGTGATGCGGAACCCGCAGCACCCACATACGGCCGCGCTGGCGTCGGCATTCCCCACCATTGGCGACCCGGCCTCGCGGCTGCGCCTGCCCACCTACACCGCGCCGAACGCCCCGACGGCGCACGACGCCGACCGGTACAACGACGGCGCCTTACCCCGCACTGGCGCCGGCCGCCGTGCCGCCGCGCCGACGACGGATTCCCCAGCGCCGATGGCGGGTTCCCCGGTGCCGGTACCCTCAGTGCCGGCGGCCGGACCGGCGACAGCACCAACAGCACCCGCGGCCGTCCCGACTCCGGTGCTCGAGGCCCGGAACCTCTCGGTGCGGTTCGGCCGCAGCGCCACCAACGCCGTCGACTCGGTGAACCTGACCTGCAACGCCGGGGAGATCGTCGCCCTGGTGGGCCAGTCCGGCTCCGGCAAAACCACCCTGGCCCGGACGCTGCTCGGGCTGCAGAAGCCCAGCGCCGGTGAGGTCCTCTTCCGCGGCGAGCCGCTGGTGCACCGGCGCAAGGCACTCAAGGCCTACCGCCGGGCCGTGCAGTTCGTGCTGCAGGACCCAACCGCCGCCCTGAACCCGAAGCACTCGGTGTACGAGGCGGTGGCCGAGGGCCCGCGCCTCCACCACCTGGAGGGCGACGAACGCGAGCTCGTCACCGCGGCCCTGGCCCGGGCCGAGCTGAACCCGCCGTCGAAGTACTTCACCGCGATCCCGCAGGAACTCTCCGGCGGCCAGCGCCAGCGCGTCGTCATCGCCGGGGCCCTCGCCCTGGACCCCGAGTTCCTCGTGGCCGACGAACCCGTCGCCAGCCTCGACGCGTCGGTGCGCGCCGGCGTCCTGGCCCTGTTCCTCCGGCTCAAGTGCGAGCTCGGCCTGGGCGCCCTGGTAATCACCCACGACCTCGGGTTGGCCTGGAACATCGCCGACCGCGTCGTGGTGATGTACGAGGGGCGGATCGTCGAGGAGGGACGCGTCGAGGACGTGCTGCTGAACCCGCAGCACGACTACACCCGGAAGCTGCTGAGCGTCGTCCCCACCAGCGCGGGCACCCGCGATCTGCCGGCACCGGCCCGGGCCGCCTCGTGAGCACCGCCGGGGGAGCGGGCCCACTGGCGGCCCGGGCATTGCGGCCCGAACTGGGGCCGCTGAAGGCGGGGGACCGCGTGGGCCTCGTCTCGCCGTCGGGCCCGGCCGCTCCCGGGAAGGTGGACCGGGCGGTCCGGCTGCTGAAGGAGTGGGGGCTCGAACCCGTGCTCGGCCGGCACGCCCGCGACGTACACCCGCGCGCGCCCTACCTCGCCGGGACCGACGCCGACCGGGCCGCCGACCTCCAGGACCTGGTGTGCGACGACAGCATCGCCGCGGTGGTCTGCCTGCGCGGCGGCTACGGCGCGGTCCGGATCCTCGACCTGCTCGACGCCGGAAAGCTCCGCGCCGCCCGCCCCAAACCCCTCATCGGCTCCTCCGACATCACCGCCCTGCACGAGTACTGGGCCGAAAACCTCGGCCTGGCCACCTGGTTCACCCCGATGCCCGCCAGCGACGCCCTGCTCGAGGACGCCGCCGCCCGCGAGGGGGTGCGCCGGGCCCTGTTCACCGCGTACCCGGGCCGGACCCTCGCCGGCCCCGCGGCCGAAACGCTGGTGCCGGGGACCGCCACCGGGACCCTCACCGGCGGCAACCTGAGCCTGCTGGCCATGACACTGGGCGCCCGCGGCCGGTCCGAACCCTCCTACGAGGGACGGATCGGGCTGCTCGAGGACGTCACCGAGGACATCTACAAGCTCGACGGACTCCTCACCTCCCTGCTGCGCGCCGGCTGGTTCGACGGACTCGCCGGCATCGCACTCGGCTCGTGGAGCCAGTGCGGCGAGCTGCACGAGGTGAGATCGCTCGTCGAGGAGCTGCTGGTGCCCCTTGGCATTCCGCTCGTCTGGGAACTCGGCTTCGGGCACGGCCCGGCGGCCCTCAGCGTTCCCCTCGGCGTGCCCGCCACCCTGACCGCCGACGAAAGCCCCCGCCTTGTCCTCTCCTGAAACCCTTCCCTACGCCCTGCCCGCCGGCGCCGAAGGCTCCCTCCGGGAGGAGCTCCTGCGGATCCTCACCGAGGAGGTCGCTGCCGACGCCGCGCCGTCGGCCGTCGCCGCGGTCGACGTCGGCGGGCGCACCACCGGCCCGGTCGCGGTCGGCAACGCCGTGGCATTCGGTGACGCCGGCGCCGCCCTCCCGCCCGGTGACTGCGTGCCGGCCCGGGCGGAGACGCTTTACGACCTCGCCTCGGTCTCGAAGATCGTCAGCACCGTGGCCCTGCTCGCGCTTGTGGCCGACGGCGTACTCGACCTCGACGAACCGGCCGGCCGCCACCTGCCCTCCTTCCGGCACGGCCCGCGCGCCGAGGTGACCCTGCGCCACCTCCTCACCCACACCTCCGGGCTGCCCGGCACGTGGGAGGGATGGCGCACGCTGCCCGCCGCGACGGACCGCGCCGACCGGCTCGGGGACCTGCTCGCGGTGCCCCTCGAGGCCGAACCCGGGACAGGATTCACCTACTCCTGCGTCGGCTTCAACACGGCGATGGCCCTTGCCGAGCGCGCCTCCGGGAGGGGATGGGCGGACCTCGTGGAGGCGAAGGTGCTGGCCCCGCTGCGCAGCCTCGACCCGCGCACCGCCCCGCTGACCTACACACCCCGGCGCGAGGACTGCGCCGCCACCGAGTACCAGCCGGGAACCGGCCGGGGCATGGTGCGCGGAGAGGTGCACGATGAGAGCGCCTGGTTCCTGGGCGGCGCCGTCGCCAACGCGGGACTCTTCGGCACGGCCGAAGCGGTGCTGGGCCTCGGGAACGTGCTGCGTGACCGGCCCGAAGCACTGCTTCCGCCGGCGCTCGCCGACGGCCTGTGGAACGACCAGCTGCCGCGCATGCTCGGCCCGCAGCGCGCCGCGCATCCCGATCCGGGCTGGCACGCGCTGGGCCTGCGGATCGGGCAGCCCGACTGGATGGGCACGCACGCCGCGGCGGCCCGCGGCCACAACGGTTTCACCGGGACCTCGCTGGTGATGGACCGGACCCGTTCGGTGACGGTGGTGCTGCTGGCCAACCGCGTCCATCCCGACCGGCTCACCAACGCCATGGGACCGTTCCGGGTCCGCGTCGCCGACGCGGCCTACGCCACGACTGAAGGGAAGGCGACGGCATGAGCATCGTTTCGGATTACAGCGACGGCGTACCCTTCATCTCCTACTGCCTCACCACCCTCGACGGGGAGGTGACCGCCGAGAACGGCGCCGATGACCCCGTGTATGCCGCGAGCACGATCAAGCTCGCCGTGCTCATCGCCGCGATGCGGGCCGTGGACGCCGGCAGGCTCCGGCTGAGCCAGCAGCTGATTTCCCGTCGAACCTTCACCTCGTCGGCGCCGGGCGGCGGCACCTTCGACTTCGAGCCCGGTGAGATCGATGATGGCATGCCGCCCGCCGGACGGCAGGTCTCGCTGCGGGAGGTGCTGCGGCGGATGATCGTGGTCTCCTCCAACGAGGCCACCAATATGCTCGTTGAACTTGTCGGACTCGACGCGGTCCGGGAAGCGCTGGCGGTGTGCGGGGCGGGATCCTCGAAGATGGAACGGCTCTTCGGAGACCTGGAGGCGCTGGAGGCCGGGCTGACCCAGCAAACGACGGCCCGGGACCTCACCGTCATCATGAGCGCCATCGTCACCGGCCGGGCCGCCGGCCGGTCGAGCACGCGGTTCATGGTCGAACTGCTGCGGGCCCAGGAATACAGCCTCATCGGGCCGGCGCTGCCCGCGGAGGCCCGGTGGGGTTCGAAGTCGGGCTGGGTCACCGGAATCCGCCACGACGTCGCCTTCGTGCAGCCATGCGCCGGCACCGACCCGACGGGTGGATTCATCCTCGCGGTGTGCACCCGCGCGTATGGCGAGGCGGAGGCAACGGCGGCGATCGGCGCCCTGTCCCGTCTCGCCTGGGGCCTGTCCCGGACGCGATCGGGAGGACTTCAGTTCGTGCTTGAAGGCCCACTTGAGGAGTGGGCGGCCCGCTAGGGCGGCTCCGGGGGCGCCGCGGCCGCCGGGGCGGCGGAACGCGGTCGTCGCCGGGACGCGGCCGCCCACTGGCGAATGGGGGGCGGCCGAACCCGTGCTGGCCGGCGCAGCGGGCGGTACACCGCGGATTCCGCGTCGGCCGGGGGCCCTCACGGGGCTCTCGCGGGGCGCGGCCCGTCGGCCGAACTGCGGGCTGCCTACGCGGCTACGGTGGCGCGCAGCGGCGCGAGTGCCCTGGCCCAGGCTTCGAGCTGGGTGAACATGCTCTCGAGGGCCTGCACCTGGTGGTCGCCCGGCTTCAGGGTCGAGAAGTTCTCGAAGTCGGTGAACAGAGACAGGGCTGCCTGGTCCCGGACCGTCGCCATCTGCAGTTCGGCGGCGACGAGGCGGAGGTGCTCAACCGCGCGCACGCCTCCGACGGAGCCGTAGCTGACGAAGCCGGCAGCCTTGTTGTTCCACTCCGCCGACAGGAAGTCGATGGCGTTCTTCAGGACACCCGAGGTCGAGTGGTTGTACTCGGGGGTGACGAAGACGAAACCGTCGAAGCCGGCGATCTTCGCCGCCCACTCCTTGGTGTGGTCCTGCGAGTACTGACCCATCAGCGGCGGCATCGGCTCATCGAAGTGCGGCAGCGGGTAGTCCCGGAGGTCGACGATCTCGTAGGTGGCACCGTCGCGGGTTGCAGCGTGCTCGAGCACCCAGTTGGCGACGGCTTCGCCGTTGCGCCCGGGGCGCGTGCTTCCGAGGATGATTGCGATCTTAGTCATATTGTTCCCTTTCAGGACCGGTTGTACTTGTGCTTGTCCAGCAAGCTCTACAACCCGCCCTAAATTGGGGATATTTCCCCTTCCGGATACGCACTTGAAGGTGCTCAAATGGGCACTTTGAAGTGCCCTGATACGGATGTGAAAGTGCGCAATGAATTTCCGGACAGCGGAAGACCGCTCCGGCCGCCGAGGCGGCGGTCGTGGCCTTGGCCACACTCCCGGTTGACGCTCAGGCTCCTCCGGCATAATCGATGGGTGCGTTGCCACGGTGGTGCCGGCCGTCTCCCGCTGCGGGACCGGCCAACGGCCCGGCCGGGGCGAATCGCCGCCCCCGGAAGTCCGCGGGGCGGCACCCAGCGCACGGAGGCCAATAGGAGAGATCCGGAGAGTCGGCGAAGTATGGAATCGACTGCTGTCCAGCAGGAACGTGTGATCTGCGACAGGGATGAAGGCACCATTGTCTTCGTGCGGGAGATCGTCAGCCGGTTGGGGGACAAATGGTCGATGCCCGCCCTCGACCAGCTTGCCGGCGGGCCCCTGAGGTTCACGGCGCTGCAGGCCGCCCTGCCCCCTATTTCCCACCGGGTGCTCACCGCCACGCTCCGGACCCTCGAGAAGGACGGAATGGTCACCCGC
Source organism: Arthrobacter melezitosi (assembly GCF_054511055.1). Taxonomy (NCBI): domain Bacteria; kingdom Bacillati; phylum Actinomycetota; class Actinomycetes; order Micrococcales; family Micrococcaceae; genus Arthrobacter; species Arthrobacter melezitosi. The sequence goes on along the minus strand of NZ_JBTNDJ010000007.1, from coordinate 34,626 downwards.
ACCTCCTATCCGGAGATGCCTCCCCGGGTGGAGTACGCCCTGACCCCGCTCGGTGCAGGTTTCCTTCGGCAGGCGATGCCGCTTGTCGGGTGGGCGCAGGAGCACCGGGCGGAAATCGAGGCGCATCGGTCGGTCAGCGGGCCGGCTGGAGCCTCCGGAGGCTCGTAATTCCGGTGCCCGGCACCTCGGGCAGCGCGATGGTGCTGCCGCTGTAGCGGGCGCCGCCGTCGACCGGTGACTCCTTGAGCCACAGGCCGCCGTCGAGGTCCTGCGGAACGTCCGCCCCGGAGTCCGCGGCGAGGGCGGAGGCGAGGGCGGCGGCGGCGCTGATGCCGACGTTGCTTTCCATCATGCAGCCGACAAGAACTCCGATGCCGGCGGACCTCGCCGTCGAGGCGAGCTCCAGCGCGGGGGAGAGCCCTCCGGTCTTCGCGAGCTTGATGTTGATCATCGTGGCCGCGCCGGCATCGATCAGCCGTGCAAGGTCCGCTGCGGTCAAGATCGATTCGTCGGCCATGATCGGGGTCCGCACGGCGCGGGTGACGCGGGCGAGTCCGTCCCAGTCGCCGGCGGGGACCGGCTGCTCGACCAGCTCCAGGTCGATCCCCTCGTCCTCGAGGGTCGTGATGAACCGGATGGCCTGGTCGGCGGTGAAGGCCTGGTTGGCGTCGATCCGGACCCTCGCCCCGTCACCGACCGCGTTCCGCACGGCCCGAAGCCTCGCCACCGGGTCGCCCTGGGCGTCCAGCTTGACCTTGATGCAGCCGAAGCCGGCGTCCCGGTGGGCGGCGGCGGCCCGGGCAAGGGCCTCGGGCCCGTCGACCGAAAGCGTCATGTCGGTGCTGATCCGGCCGCTCCGGCCGCCAAGGTACCGGTACAGGGGCAGCCCGGCCCGGCGGGCGGCGAGGTCGTGCAGTGCGCAGTCAACCGCCATCCGTGCGGCACTTCGCTCCCCGGATCCGGCAATCCGCGCAAGCGCCGCGGGAAGGCCGCCGGCTCCGTCCTCCGCGGCCACCAGCGCCTGCAGGGGGCCGTGGACCGCGCCGAGGACGCCCGCGGTGGTTGCGCCGGTCACCCGGCTGATCGGCGCCTCGCCCCAGCCGGAGCGTCCCTCGCCGTCACGCACCTCGACCAGCACCGATTCGAGGACCGTCGTACGGCGGACCGCGGTGATGAAGGGCCGGATCAGCGGGACGGTGACGGCGTGCGCCGTGAGCACGAGCGATGGCCGCGGTCCGGAATGGGCGCTCGCAGCGGACCGGCCGCCTCGAATTTCATCCCCCACTGCACCAACTCCCTTGTAGGTCACTTACGATACCTTTTACATGGTTGTAACTGACTGACTATTCCTTCCGACCGGTTCCCGAAAGCGGCAGATGAGCATCCAATCGGCAATTCAGGCGCAGCTGCCCACACTTCCTCCCTCCGCGCGGCGGGTGGCGGAGGAAATCCTCGCCGATCCGGAGACCGTGCTGCGCCACACCATCTCGGAACTGGCGCAGATCTGCAGCACCTCCGAGCCGTCCGTCGTCCGTTTCTGCCGCGCCGTCGGATACGCGGGCTACGCCCAGCTGCGGCTCTCGATGGCCACCGAGATCGGGCGCGAGACGGCGCAGTTCGGCGACACCAAGCGGTTCGGCGCCGACATCAGCCCCGACGACTCCCTTGCGGACACCGTCGCCAAGATCGCCTTCGCCGAGACCCTGGGCATCGAGGAGACCCTCTCCCACCTCGACATCGACCAGCTGCGCAGCGTCATCGGGAGCATCGGCTCGGCGCGCCAGATCCTCGTCTACGGAGTCGGCGCGGGCGCCGTCGTCGCCGATGACCTTCAGCACAAGCTCTTCCGCATCCGCCGGATGGTGCATTCGTTCGACGACCCGCACGACGCCCTGATGGGCGCTTCCCTGATGGGAGCCGACGACGTCGCCGTTGCCTTTTCCCACAGCGGCAGGACCGCCGAGACGCTCGAGTTCGTCGAGCGGGCCCGCGAGGCTGGTGCGACGACGATCGGCATCACCAACGGTGCAGGGTCACCGCTCGCCGAGGCCGCCGACCTGTGCCTGCTCACGATGGTCCGCGAGACGGCATTCCGCTCCGGCGCCATGGCGTCGCGGATCGCCCAGCTCGCCCTCGTGGACTGCATCTTCGTCGGGGTGGCGCAGAGCAGCTACGACGCGACAGTGGACGCGCTGGAGACGACGCGGGCGGCGATCACGAACCGGAAGCAGCGCTGAGCGCCTAGGAGGTCTCCGGTGGCAGCGCCTCGTGGTGCTTCCGGCCCTGCGTGCGGCGGTCCTCCTTCATTTCGGCCTCGAAGAGGTGGCGCTTCCCGCCGGCGAGCTTGTCGCGGGCCAGTTTCTCGAGCGCCTTGAACTCCGCGTAGTAGGAGTCGTCGTAGTCCTCGACGATCTGGAAGGTCCAGCGGCCCTCGATCACGTTGCGGCCCACGAGGTCCGTCTCCACGGTGTCCGCCAGGTCCGCGTGACCGGCGGTGCGCAGCAGCTCGACCGCCTCGCCCAGGGCCAGGTCCGCCTTGCCGGTCAGGCGGTGGAAGCCGTAAAGATAACCCCGGGCCTGCTCAACCACTTCGAGTGCCTCGGAGAGCTTCCCGAGGGCCTCGACAGTGGCGTCGTCGACGCCGCCCGGGCGTCGGTGGTTCGCGTCGGGTCCGGTGTCAGCAGAGTTCGTCATGGTGCTTACCCTAGACGGAACGCCCGCGGGGAACCGAGCTGTTTTTCGGCGGGATCCTGAGCCGCGGGGCCGGAGGGTTCAGCCTGCGCCCAGGATGCCCCGCAGCGTGTCGGCATTGCGCACGGCATTGCCGCCGCCGTCGTTGTTGAAGTACACGTACACGTCCTTCCCGGCGCCCTGCCATTCGCGGATCCGGTCGGCCCACCAGTGCAGGTCTTCATCCGAATAGGATCCCCCGTAGAGATGGTGGGTGTCCGGGCCGTGCATGCGCAGGTACACGAACGGCGCGGTGGCCCGCAGCACGCACGGCAGGTTGGCTCCGCTCATCACGCAGTACGCCGCGCCGTGTCGTTCGAGCAGCGCATAGACGTCCTCCGTCTCCCAGCTCGGATGCCGGAACTCAACAGCAACCCGGATCCAGTCCGGCAGCAGGGTCAGGAAATAGTCGAGCCGGGCGTCATCGCGCGCCATGGCCGGCGGCAGCTGCACCAGGAGGACGGCCCGCTTGTCACCCAGTTCGTGCCAGCACCGGACGATGCGCTCCACCCACACCTCCGGCGAGTACAGCTTCTTGGCGTGGGTCAGCCCCCGCGGCGCCTTGACCGAGAAGAGGAATCCCGGCGGGAGGCGCTCCCGCCAGCCTGCGAAGGTCGATTCCCGCGGCCACCGGTAGAAACTGGCGTTGAGCTCGACGGTGCCGAACCGCTCGTAGTAATACTGCAGCCGCCGGGCGGTCGGCGTCCCGGCGGGATAGAGGACGTCGTTCCAGTGGTCGTAGCTCCACCCGGAGGTGCCGATGGAAACGCTCAATGCCGAACTCCGCCCGTGGTGGAAAACATCGCTCCGATCCTAGTGGAGGTGGTGTCCCCGGTGCGCCGCTCCGCCGGTTGGGGCCACTGGCCCGTGGAACGTTCGGTTTCCACCTCCGCCCGCCGGTGGATTCGCGGTAGGGTGCCTCCAGCGGGCACACCGCCGGGGTGACGGCGGGGTGACGGGACGGGCCCGCGCCGAGAGGTGGAGCATGCGCCGGGGTACGAACCTCCCGAGAATGGGAGATTTCAACCAAAGTGTGATCCTCGATGCGATCCGCCGCTCGGAGGAGGGGTTGAGCCGGGTCGAGCTGGTCAAGGCCACCGGCCTGTCCGCGCAGGCCGTCTCGAACATCACCCGGAGATTGCTCGACGAGGGACTGATCCTCGAAGGCGGGAAGAGTGGCACCGGACCCGGCAAGCCACGCACGATCCTCCGCATCAACCCCGAGGGACGGTATGCGGTCGGAGTCCACCTCGATCCCGCCGTCATGACTGTGGTGCTCATGGACCTGCTGGGCCGTGTCCTCGCCCGAAGGGTGAAGCAGACGCCGTTCGGGGCCGACCCTGCCGGGATCATCGCGGCCATCGCCCAGCTGATCGATGAGATGGTCAGGGAGTCGGGCGTCGACTCCGGGCGGATCGAGGGGATCGGCGTCGCACCACCGGGACCGGTCGACCTGCCCGCCGGAACCGTTGTGGATCCGCCGCTGCTGCTGGGATGGCACCGCGTCCCACTGCGTGAGGCGCTGGCCTCGAAAACCGGGCTGCCTGTCCTGGTCGAGAAGGACGTCATCGCCGCTGCCGTGGCGGAGGTCTGGGCCGGGCGGTGGCAGGCGACGCAGAGCTTTGTCTTTGTCTACATCGGCACAGGTATCGGCAGCGGCATGGTGATCAACGGTGAGGTACTCCGGGGGTCATCGGGGAATGCGGGGGAAATCGGCCATATCGTGACGGATCCGGGCGGACCGCACTGTGCATGCGGGATGCGCGGGTGCGTGGCGGTGACCTGCATCCCGGAGACCCTTGTGCGCGAGGCCGAGCAGCTCGGCATCCTCGAGGACCGGCGCCAGCGCAGCGCCGGAACCGAAGTGACCGACAGCTTCCTGCAGCTGTGCCGTGCCGCGGACCGGGGCCATCAGGGTGCCATCGACATCCTCAACCGTGCGGCGGCCAGGACCGCGCGGGCGGTCTCGGTCCTCGCCAACATGCTCGACGTCGAAAGCGTCATCTTCGGCGGGCCGTTCTGGGGCCCGTTGGAACGGCGCTACCTTGAGATGATCCCCGCATCCCTGGCCGAATTCAGGGCGGCGCGGAGCATCCACCCGGTCACGGTGATCGCCACGACCATCGGGGAGGACGTGGCGGCGATCGGCGCCGCATGCCTGGTCCTGGAGAACACCCTTGGGCCCCGCTCGGACCGCCTGCTCCTGGGTGAATGACCGCTTGAACCGGTGCTTAAAACATCCATTGTTGAGTAAATCGATTCGATGTACTATTACCGAGCAGCGTGCCGTGGGGGGCATGCTGCCCAAAGGCTCAAAGGAGAACCATGCGGGGGAGCACCAGGACGTTTGCCGCGGCTGCGGCGATTGGCTCATTGACGCTGACGGGGTGCTCCGCAGGAGGCGGCGACGACGGAACCGCAAGCCTGCGCATCGTGTACCAGAAGATGGGGGACGCATCCCCCCTGCACGCGCTGATGCAGGAAACCAAGGAACAGTTCGAGGCCGCCCATGAGGGCGTCACAGTCAAGCTCGAACCGGTGGAGGGCACCGACGAGGACTACGCGACGCGCCTGGCGCTGTCGCAGCGCTCACCCGACACCGCCCCCGACGTGTTCTATGAGGACACCTTCAAGCTCCGGTCGGACGTCGAAGCCGGATATCTCCTGAAACTCGACGACCACCTCAGCGAGTGGGAGGAGTGGGACAGCTTCAACGATGCGGCCAAGGAAGCGGGAGTCGCCGACGACGGAGGCACCTACGCCGTGCCGCTGGGAACCGACACCAGGGTGATCTGGTACAACAAGAACGTCCTGCAGAACGCCGGCGTCGAGGTCCCCTGGGAGCCCAAGACCTGGGACGACCTCCTCGAGATGGCGCGCGCCGTCAAGAAGGCCCAGCCCGATGCCGTGCCCTTCAGCCTGTACGCGGGCACCGGCACCGGAGAAGGCACCGTGATGCAGAGCTTCTACGAACTCCTCTACGGCACGGAAAGCGGAGGCCTGTACGACCAGGAGCAGAAGAAATGGATTGCCGGATCCCAGGGCTTCATCGATTCCCTTGAATTCCTGCAGACCCTCTACGAGGAGGAACTCGCCGTCACTCCCGCCGAGGCGCTTGACGCGAACGTATGGCAGAAGGTGGTGGGGGACCTGCTGCCGGAAGACGCGATGGGCGCCACAGTCGAGGGCTCGTACGCGCCCTCGTTCTGGCAGAAGGGCGGCGACTTCGAGTGGCCCGAGTACGGCGACGTCATGGGGGCCGTGCCGTTCCCCACGCAGGAGGGGCAGGAACCCGGCGCGGTAAGCATGTCGGGCGGGTGGACCCTCGCCATCGGCGCGGGAACGGAAGAGCCCGACCTCGCCTTCGAATTCCTCAGCATGGCCCTGAGCAAGGACAACCTGCTGCAGTACACCGTGGACAACTCCCAGATCGCGGTGCGGACCGACATCGCCGAGGATCCCGCCTACCTCGAGGCCAATCCGTTCATCGAGGAGGTCTCCGAGGTTGTCGACGTGACCCACTACCGGCCCGCGACGTCGGACTACCCCGAGATCTCAACCGCGGTCCAGGAGGCGACCGAGGCGGTCATCACCGGAAACAGCACGCCGGAGGAGGCCGCGGCCGCCTACGACGAAGCGCTGCGCGGCATCGTTGGGGACGACAACGTCGTCGAGGAGTAGGCCATCTCCGCGACGAGGACCCGGGCGGCAGCAGGGCCCGGGAACCGGGAGGGCCGCGAGGGGGAGGGCGGCACCGACGGCCGGGGAGCGCGGCCGCCGCGCCGCCACCGCAGGGGCTGGCTCCGGGTGCTGCCGCTGGCCCCGGCCACCGCGCTCATCGGGGTGTTCCTGGCCGGGCCGATCCTCTGGTCCTTCTACGGCTCCTTCACCAACGCGGCCCTCACGGGTCCCAACGCAAGCAATCCCCGGTGGATAGGACTCGAGAACTACCTCACGCTGTTCCGCGATCCGCTTTTTCCCCGCTCGGTTCTCCTGACCGTGGTCTTTGTCCTGGTTTCCGCCGTCATCGGTCAGAACTTCCTCGGACTTGCCCTCGCCCTGCTGATGCGGCAGGCGAACCGGGTGGTGGGGGCAGTGGTGGGCACCTGCGTCGTGGCTGCGTGGGTCCTGCCGGAAATTGTTGCGGCGTTCGTCGCCTACGCCTTCTTTTTCCGCGACGGCACCCTGAACCAGCTGACCGGATTCCTCGGCCTGCCCGGAGTGGACTGGCTGTACGAGACGCCGATGGCCGCGATCATCCTGGCCAACATCTGGCGCGGAACCGCGTTCTCCATGATGGTGTACCAGGCGGCCCTGAACGATGTGCCACGGGAAATCACCGAGGCAGCGGAAATCGACGGCGCGGGCGGCGCCAAGCGCCTCCTGTTCGTCACCCTTCCCATGATCCGCCGCAGCATTGCCACGAACCTCATGCTCATCACGCTCCAGACCCTCGCCGTCTTCACGCTGATCTACGTGATGACCGCCGGCGGCCCCACCAACCGGAGCACCACGCTCCCGATTCTGGCGTACGAGGAAGCCTTCAGCTACAGCAACATCGGCTACGGCACGGCCATCGCGGTGGTGATGCTCATCATCGGAGGGGCGTTCTCCCTCGCCTACATCCGGCTGCTGCGGGAAAGGAATGAGGCATGAGTACCGCCACCCGCGCGCCGTCCTCCCGGCCTGCCGGGCACACCAGGCCGTCGACCACCGCATCGCGGTTCTCCAACGGAGTCCTGATCCTCCTGGCCCTGTGCTTCCTCGTTCCACTCATGTGGCTCATCCTTGCCTCACTCGATGCCGGGGCGACGTACCAGACGAGGCTGCCGGCATCCTACTCACTGGCGAACTTCGCCGCCGTCCTCACGCCGGACCAGACCCTTCTCCCGCTGCTCAACAGCGTGATCCTCTCCGCCGGATCCGCCGCCCTGACGGTCTCCGCGGCGGTGCTCGCCGCGTACCCGCTCTCGCGGTTCAACACCAGGTTCAATCGGCCGTTCCTCTACACGGTGCTGTTCGGCACCTGCCTGCCCATCACGGCGATCATGGTTCCGGTGTACAGCCTTTTCGTCCAGCTCAATCTGCTCGACTCACTGGCCGCCACGACGTTCTTCATGGCCGCCACCTTCCTGCCCATGGCCATCTGGATGACGAAGAACTTCATGGACTCGGTGCCCATCTCCCTTGAGGAGGCGGCATGGATGGACGGGGCGTCGCCGATGAAGGCGCTCTGGCACGTCGTGGTCCCCCTGATGCGGCCGGGCCTGGGCGTCGTTTTCATCTTCGTCTTCATCCAGGCCTGGGGAAACTTCTTCGTTCCCTTCATCCTCCTGTTCTCGCTCGAAAACCAGCCCGCCGCAGTGAGCATCTTCCGCTTCTTCGGCCAGTACGGATCGGTCGCCTACGGAGAGCTCGCAGCCTTCTCCATCCTGTACTCAATGCCCGTGATCCTCCTCTACATAGTGGTCTCGCGCGGTTTCGGCGGCTCGTTCACCGTGTCCGGAGCCCTGAAAGGATAGGATCAGCCATGCATGACAACCGGCTGCTGGTTGAAGCGCGCATCGACCGTTTTCTGCGGGAACGCCTCGTTCCCGCGGCCTGGCATTCCGCCGTGCACCTCGACATCGCCGCCTGGCAGTGCCCCGGCGAACCCGTTCCCTTTGCCGAAGCGGTGACCCAAACCTTCACCTGCTTTTCCGCCAGCACCAGCTGGGGAGCACCGTGGGGCACCACCTGGTTCCGGATCACGGGCACGGTCCCCGAGGAATGGGCCTCCTACGGCGGCATGGAGGCACGGCCCGAAGTGCTCATCGACCTGGGGTTCACCAGCCTGATGCCCGGCTTCCAGGCCGAAGCCCTTGCGTACTCCGCGGGAGGCCGCGTTCTCAAGGCGGTCGAGCCCCTCAACGCGTGGATTCCGGTTGAGGCGCTCCTTCCGGAGGGCACCGTTGGCAGGACGTTCGAGTTCTACCTCGAAGCGGCGTCCAATCCCAATGTCATCGAAGGGTTCAACTATGCGCCCACCCCGCTCGGCTCACTGTCCACCGCCGGTGCCGGCCCGCTGTACACCTTCCGGAGGGCGGACCTGGCACTCCTCGACGTCCCGGTCTGGGAACTGATCCAGGATTTTTCGACCCTCCACGGATTGATGCACGAACTCCCCGTCGAGCTGCCGCGCCGCCACGAGATCCTCCGCGCACTGGAAGCCGCCGTCAATGCGGTCGACCCTGACGACGTCGGCGGATCGGCCCCGGCCGGCCGCGCCGCCGTCGCCGGCGTCCTCGCCTCGCCGGCCTACGCGAGCGCGCACCGCCTGCACGCCGTCGGCCACGCGCATATTGACAGCGCCTGGCTGTGGCCGACCCGTGAAACCGTCCGGAAGGTCGCGCGGACCTTCTCCAACGTCCTCGACCTGATGGACCGGGACCCGGACTTCGTCTTCACCGCTTCCTCCGCCCAGCAGTACGCGTGGCTGAAGGAGTTTTACCCCGACCTTTTCCAGCGCGTCGCCGAGAAGGTCCGCTCGGGCCAGTTCGTCCCGGCGGGCGGTATGTGGGTGGAGAGCGACACCAACATGCCGGGCGGTGAAGCCCTCGCCCGGCAGTTCGTCGCGGGCAAGCGGTTCTTCCTCGAGAACTTCGGCATCGAACCCCTGGAGGTCTGGCTCCCCGACTCGTTCGGTTATTCGGCGGCCCTGCCCCAGATCGTAAAGGCCTCGGGGTCCCGGTGGTTCCTGACGCAGAAGATCTCCTGGAACGAGACGAACCTGTTTCCGCACCACACCTTCCGCTGGGAAGGCATCGACGGGACATCGGTCTTCACCCATTTCCCGCCGGTGGACACCTACAACGCCCAGCTGTCCGGGCGCGAACTCGCGCACGCGCAGCGTACCTACCGGGAAAAGGGTGCGGCGAACACGTCCCTCGTTCCATTCGGCTGGGGGAACGGCGGGGGAGGACCAACCCGGGAGATGCTTGCGGCCGCCCACCGCACCGCCTCCCTTGAAGGTTCGCCGACGGTGACCCTCTCCAGCCCCTCACGGTTCTTCGAGACGGCCGAGGCCGAATACCCCGACTCCCCGGTGTGGTCCGGTGAGCTCTACCTGGAACTGCACCGCGGCACCTTCACCTCCCAGGCGAAGACCAAGAAAGGGAACCGCCGAAGCGAGCACCTGCTGCGCGAGGCCGAACTGTGGTGCGCCACCGCCGCCCTGCGGGCGGATGCTCCCTACCCCTACACCGAACTGGAGGAGGCGTGGCACACGGTCCTGCTGCAGCAGTTCCACGACATCCTGCCCGGTTCCTCCATCGCCTGGGTCCATGAGGAGGCGGAGCGGCGCTATGCCGAGGTGGAGGCGGTGCTCGAGGAGCTGATCGGGACGGCGCTGCGGGCCCTGCTCCCGCCCGGGACCTCGGCCCTGTCCCTCAATGCCGGGCCGTACGAAGTGGACGGAGTCCCCGCCCTCGGGGGCGGCACGCCTGTCCAGGGTGGAGCGCGGCTCACCGAACAGGATGGGAAGTGGGTCCTCGAAAGCGGCCACCTGCGGCTGACTGTGGACAGCGCCGGCCACTTCGTCTCGCTCCTCTCGCTCCCCTCGGGCCGGGAAGTGCTGCCTGCCGGAATGCATGGCAACGTGTTCCAGCTGTTCCGGGACACCCCGAACCAATGGGACGCCTGGGATATCGATGAGCACTACCGCTTCACCAGGACGGAGTTGCGTGCCACGGATCCGATCCAGGCGGTGGGAACCTCCCTCCACATCGAACGCTCCTTCGGGAAGTCCCGCATCGTCGAAGACATCCGCCTGAGCGCTGACGGAACGGCCGTCGACATTTCGCTGTGGGTCGACTGGCATGAACAGCAGAAACTCCTCAAACTCGCGTTTCCACTCGATGTGCTGGCCGACTCCGCGGCGTCGGAGATCCAGTTCGGGCACGTCTCCCGGCCGACGCACTCCAACACCTCCTGGGACTCCGCACGGTTCGAGACGGTGGCACACCGGTGGGTCCATGTCGGGGAGCCGGGCTTCGGCGTCGTCATCGCCAACGACTCGACGTACGGCCATGACATCTCGCGCGTGCAGGGCCCCGACGGCGGATCGTTCACCCTTGCCAGGATGTCCCTGCTGCGGGGACCGCTCTTCCCCGACCCCGACGCGGACCAGGGAACGCACTCGTTCGATTTCAGCCTCCGCCCCGACTCCGGGATTCCCGAGGCCGTTGCGGCGGGCTACCGGCTGAACCTGCCGCTGCGGGAGCTGGAGGGGGTTGACCGGACGGACCTGGCCCCCCTGCTCACGGTGGATAATCCGGCCATCGTCGTCGAAGCCGTGAAGTTGGCCGAAGACCGTTCGGGGGATGTGATCGTCCGTCTTTACGAGGCGCACGGCACCCGGGCGAGGGCGGTGCTCACGCCGGACTTCGACTACTCCGCCGTGCTCGTCACCGACCTGCTCGAGCGCCGGACAGGAGTGCCTGAGGCGGCGTCCGAAGGGGTCGCCCTGCTGCTGCGCCCGTTCCAGCTGATGACCCTCCGCTTTGCCCCGGGCCCCCGGACAACCCCGGCCTGAACGGGGCCGAAAGCCCCCATATTTTACGCCTGGGACGGCCGGTCTCCAAGGAAGATCGTGGCGGGAACGGTGCTGTCCCTCGGTTTTTGGCCTCGCTAGCGTTGAAGGGTCAGGGGACGGACCGAAGTCAGGAGGCGGTCATGCGATCGAAGACAATGAGGAGCTTCCCGGCCGTCGTGGCCCTCAGCGCGCTGGCCCTCGTGGGCTGCGATAATCCGGCCGAGGAACCGGTGACGCCCCCCACGGGCAATATCACCCCGGTGCCCACGGATTCGGCGTCCCCTGAGGAGTCGACGATTCCCACCGGGACCCTGCCGACCTCCGACGGGGAGATGACGGACTCGCCGTCGCCGGAGGAATCGACGATCCCCACCGGGACCCTGCCGACCGAAGACTAGCCCGGCACCGCCGCTTGGGCCCGGCCGGCGCCGGGCTCAAGCGCGGAGCAGCCATGCCGCGTTGTCGGGTTCGAGCCAGCCCTCGGCGGCCTGCGGCACAGCGCTGGCAAGCACCGTGCCGGCGGGAAGCCGGACCGGCGCCGCGCCCATGGCGACGGCCACGAGGAAACGCGGGCCGCGCTCGCAGATCAACAGGCCGCCGTCCTCCACGCGCCAGACGGCGCCGTCGCCGGCGTCGAGCACCCCCTCCGCGAGGAGCCGGCGGCGCAGGGCAAGGGCCCGGACGGTGAGCTGCTGCGTCGACGCCGGGTCGCCCCGCTGTGCCTCGATGGCCCACCGGCCCCACCCCGGGGGCACCGGCAGCCAGGGATCGGCCGCAGGATCGGCGAGTGAGAACCCGTGGGTCAGGGCCGCGTCCCCGGTCCACGGCATCGGCACGCGTGCGCCGTCGCGGGACACCCCGCCGCGGGCCTCCATCGGGTCCCGCCGTGCCGCCGCCGGGACCGCGACCTCGGGCAGCCCGAGTTCCTGCCCCTGGTAGAGGTAGGCGCCGCCGGGAAGACCGAGCAGGGCCAGCAGGGCCGCGCGCGCCCTGGCGGTGCCGCGCTGCCCGCCGCCGAAGCGGGTGGCCGCGCGCACGACGTCGTGGTTCTCGAGCGCCCAGGTGGGCGATGCGCCGTGGGCCTTCCGCGCCGCCTCCAGCTCCGTCCCGACGGCGGCCCAGGCGGCCGGATCCCACCCGAGGCGGACGAAGGCGAAGGCGAACGCCTGGTGCAGCTCGTCGTGCCGGGTGTACCGGGCGGCACGTGCCGGCTCGAGGTTCACCTCGCCCACCAGCACGCGGTGCGGCGAGTAGGAGTCCGCGAGCCTGCGCCACCGTCGGTAGACGGCGTGTACCTCCTCCTGATCGGAGACCTGCCGGTTCGACCGGAGCCCGTCCACCACGGGGGCGCCGGTGGGGGAATCGGGGAGTGCCTCCGCCTTGAACAGGGCGTGGGCCACGTCGATGCGCAGCCCGTCGACGCCCTTGTCCAGCCAGAACCGCAGCACGTCCTCGAAGAAGTCGCCCACGGCCGGGTTGCGCCAGTTCCAGTCGGGCTGGGCCGGGGAGAACAGGTGAAGATACCACGAGGTGTCGGTGGCGGACTCCGGGTGTGCCCGCGTCCACGCGGGTCCCCCGAACACGCTCTGCCAGTTGTTCGGGGGAGCCCCATCGGCTCGTCCCTCGGTGAAGTGGAACAGCTCCCGCTCGGCCGAACCGGGCCCAGCGGCCAGAGCCCGCCGAAAGAGGGGATGCTCGATCGAGCAGTGGTTGGGAACGACGTCGACGAGCACCCGCAGCCCCAGGGCGTGGGCTCTGCGGAGCACCTCGTCGAAGTCGGCCAGAGTGCCGAACAGCGGATCCACCCCGCAGTAGTCGCTCACGTCGTAGCCCTGGTCCACCTGCGGGGAGGGCTGGAACGGGGTGAGCCAGAGCCCATCGACCCCCAGTGACGCGAGGTAGGGAAGCCTCGCCAGCAGGCCCGGGAGGTCCCCGACGCCGTCGCCGTCGCCGTCCGCGAAGGAGCGCGGATATCCCTGGTAGATCACCGCGGTCTTCCACCAGGGAACACCGTCCGGTGGCGTTCGGGGATCAGGCACCAGGCTCCACCTCCAGGGAGGAGACGAAGTCCTCCCCGTGCACGCACCGGCCGTCGACGAAGGTGGCGAGGACCCCGATCCGCCCGATTCCGTCGGCCGGGACGGCCGCCGGATGGTCCGAGAGCAGGACAAGGTCGGCCAGCTTTCCCGGCTCGAGGGTCCCACGGATGTCCTCGTCGCCGGCGATCCAGGCCGCGTCGACCGTGTAGGCGCGCAGGGCCGTCTGCGCATCGACCCGTTCGCCGGGGCTCATCACCCTGCCGCCGGCGGTGCTGCGCTGGACCATTGACTGCATCCCCAGCAGCGGGGCGCCGGCGGCGACGGGGCGGTCGGAGCTGCCGGGCACCCGGACTCCGGCCTCAAGGAAGGAGCGGTGCCGGTACACGAGGGCCTCCCGCTCCCCGCCGACCGTCCCGAGCATCACCTGTCCCATTTCGTGGAGGAAACGGAGCTGGGGGACCGGGGTGACGCCGAGGGCCCGGAAGCGTGCGGGCTGGTCCTCCCGGACGATGCCGGCGTGCTCGATCCGGTGGCGCACGTCCGGGCGAGGCCGGGCGGCCTGCGCGGCCTCGAACGCGTCGAGGGCGACGTCGACGGCGCGGTCACCGATGGCGTGGGCGGCGACCGTCCAGCCGGAGCAGTGGGCGTCGACGATGCGGCCGGTGAGCTCTTCGAGGGAGAGCTGGAGGCTGCCCGTGTTGTGCCCGTGCCCGCAGAACGGCTCGGTCACGGCGGCGGTGCGCCCGATGAGGGAGCCGTCGATGAAGATTTTCATCGGCCCCAGCCGCAGCGTGTCGTCCCCGAACCCGGTGCGCACCCCGAGATCGAGCCCGAAGCGCATTCCGTCACGGCGGTGGGACCGGAGCGGGTGCAGGGCGTCGCTGCTGGCCATCAGCTGCACCCGGGTCTTCAGGCCGCCGCGTTCGCGGGCGAGGGTGTAGGCCGCGAGCTCCACGGGGCTGCGCCCGATCCAGCCGGCGCCGATCCCGGCCTCGGTGACGTGCGTTAGCCCTTCGGCGGCGTAGCGCGCACTGGCGGCGGTGATCGCACCGGCGAGGTCCTCCACCGGGTAGGGAACCACGAGCTCGGTGACAAGTTTCTGCGCCTGTTCCTGCAGCACCCCGGTGGGTCCCTCGGCGTCGCGGACGACTTCTCCGCCGACCGGGGCCCCGGCCGATCCGTTCATCACCCCGGCGCGCACCAGCACCTCGGTGTTCACCGTGCAGGCGTGGCCTGAGCGGTGCTTGAGCCAGACCGGGTGACCCGGCGCCGCGGCGTCGAGTCCCCTCCGGTGCGGGTGGCCGCCCAGGACCGTGTTGTCGTACCCGGAACCGATTACCCACGCGCCGGCGGGGAGCCCGGAAGCGAAGGCCGCCGCGGCGTCGTACACCTGGTCCACGGTGGTGCAGGAGCTGAGGTCGAGCTCGGAGAGGGACTGCCCGAACCAGGCCATGTGGTTGTGGGCGTCCCCGAACCCCGGCAGGACCACCGCGCCGCGGCAGTCCAGGGTGCGGCGAGCGGGCAGGCCCTCGACCTGCCCGTCGAGCCCCACGATCCGCCCGTGCAGGATTCCGAGGGTGCCGGCGGTGGGGGAGGCCTCGGACATTGTGAAGATGGCCGCGTTGACGAGCAGCAGGTCGAGGATTGGGTCACCTCCGGGTTAGGGGGCGGATTGAGCCTTGGCTTTCTTCATCTTGCCCCGTCCGAGGCCCGGCGCGCCGGTTCCCGTCACCGAATCGCTGGAGAGCCGCTGCGCCAGCCAGATGGGGACGATGGAGACGATGATCAGGATCACCGCGACGACGTTCACCACGGGGGCCTGGTTGGGGCGGAAGAGGTTCGAGAGGATCCAGACCGGCAGGGTCTGCTGGCCGGCGCCGATCGTGAAGGTGGTGACGATGATTTCATCGAAACTCAGCGCGAAGGCCAGCAGCCCGCCGGCGAGCAGTGCGGAGCGCAGCTGCGGCAGGGTCACCAGGGCGAAGGTGGTGAAGACGCCGGCGCCCAGGTCGGCCGAGGCCTCCTCCAGGCTGCCGTTGATGCGCCGCAGCCGGGCGATGGCGTTGTTGAACACGGTGACCATGCAGAAGGTGGCGTGTGCGACGATGACTGTCCACAGGCTCAGGGGGACCCCCAGCACCGTGGTGAACAGATTGTTCAGGGCGATGCCGGTGACGATGCCGGGCAGCGCGATGGGCAGGATGACCAGGAGGTTGATGACGTCGCGTCCGAAGAAGCTGTAGCGCTGCAGGGCCAGGGCCAGCAGCGTCCCTAGGACGAGCGAGAGGAGAGTGGAGATCACGGCGACCTGCACCGACGTCGCCAGGGCGTCGCGCACCCCCTCGGAGGCGAAGGCGCGGCCCCACCACTCGAGGGTGAAGCTGCGCGGTGGCCAGCCGAAGGTGCGGTCGCCGTTGAAGGAGTTCACCACGACCAGCAGCAGCGGCAGGTAGATGAACAGCAGGATCAGCCCGGTGATGACCCCGAGGATGGTCTTGGCACTGCGCGAGAGTTTCACGGTCCGCTCCTACAGGTTGTTCAGGGCGCCGGTGCGGCGGACCACGAAGAGGTAGATCATGATGATGGCGATCGGGATGAGCGCCACGGCGGCCGCCAGCGGCAGGTTGTTCGCCGCCCCGACATTGGCGTACACCACGGTGCCGAGCATCTGTGTGGTGCCCCCGACGATCTGCGCGGTGATGTAGTCCCCGAGGGAGAGCGAGAACGTGAAGATGGTGCCGGCGATGATGGAGGGCACCAGGATGGGGAACACCACCAGGCGCAGTGTGGCCAGGGGCTTCGCGCCCAGATCACCCGAGGCCTCGATCAGCGAGTCCGGCACCCGTTCGAAGCCGGCGTGGATGGGAAGGATCATGTAGGGCAGCCAGATGTACGCGAGGGTGAGCACGATCGCGGTCTCGCTGTAGCCGGGGCTGTTCAGCCCGACCGGGGCGCCGAGCCACTCGAGCAGTCCGCCCTCGGCGAGGACGTTCCGCCAGGCGTAGGCCTTGACGAGGTAGCTGGCCCACAGGGGCATCAGCACCGCGACGATCAGCAGCTTCTCCCACCGCTTGGTGGCCACCTTGGCGATGAAGAAGGCCATCGGCAGGGCGATCACCATGTCGATCAGGGTGACGACGACGGCGATGCGCAGGGTCCGCAGCGCGATCGCCTGGTACACGGGGTCGGTGGTGACGGTGAGGATATTGTCGAGGGTCCAGGTGGTGGACACCTTCCCCGTGAAGGTGTCCACCGTCCAGAGGGCGGTGATCAGCAGGGCGGCCAGCGCCGCGATGTACACGAGGATCAGCCAGGCCGCCGGAGCGGTGAGCAGGCCCGCCAGGCGCAGCCGGGGGCTGCGGTGCAGCGCCGCCGATACCCGCCGGTTCCCCGTGCCGGGAGGCGCCGGGGTGGGCCTCGGCTGGATCTTGAGTGTCATGTCGGTTTACCTTTTCCGTCCGCCCTGCTGATGGGGATGTTCTCTAGCCCTTGATCTCGGTCCAGGCCTTGGTCCACTCGGAGTAGTCGGTGCATTCGACGTCGGTGCGCCCGTCGATGCACTCGGCCACCGGGGTGGTCCAGTACCAGATCTGGTTGGCGTATTCTTCGTCGCCGGAGTGGAAGGTCTCGCAGTGGTTCTTGTCCGTCGTCAGCTCGCACGCGGCGGGGTTGGCCGGGGACTCGCCGAAGTACTCGGCGACCTGCGCGTTCGCTTCGGGGCTGGCGATGTAGTCGAGCCACATGTAGGCGCAGTTCTTGTTCGGCGACTCGGCGCCGATCATCCAGGTGTCCGACCAGCCGGTGGCGCCCTCCTCGGGGAGGATGGTCTCGACCTTGGTGCCGTCGGCCGTCGCGATGTTGGCGCCGACCTGCCAGGTGGTGCCCACCACGCTGCCGCCGCTGGCGAAGGACTGGACCTCCTTGACGACGTCGGACCAGTACTCGCCGACATGCTCACGCTGGGACTTCAGCAGGTCGACGGCGGCCGCCAGCTGGTCCTTGTCGAGGGCGTAGGGGTTTTCGATCCCCAGCTCCGGGTTGTGCTTCATCAGGTACAGCGCGGCGTCGGCGATGTAGATGGGGGAGTCGTAGGCGGTGACCTTGCCCGAGTACTTCTCCGCGTCCTCGAACACCGCCTTCCAGGACGTCGGGGCGGGGTCGACGAGGTCGCTGCGGTACATCAGCACGTTGGCGCCCCAGCCGTGTGGCATGCCGTAGTTCTCGCCGTCGACGGTGTTCCACGGCTGGTCCTTGAGGAAGGGGTAGACGTCGGCGTAGTTCTCCAGCAGGTCGGTGTTCACCGGCTCGACGTCGCCGCCGGCGATCAGCCGGAGGGAGGCGTCCCCGGAGGCGGACACGACGTCGTACTGGCCGGTGCGCATGAGGGTGACGGCCTCGTCGGAGGTCCCGAAGGGCTTGAAGTCGACCATGCACCCGGTCTCCTCCTCGAAGGCGGAGACCCAGTCGACCTCGGGGTCGTTGCTTCCGTCCTCGACGTAGCCGGGCCAGGCGAGGATCGAGAGCTTGCCTTCGCCCTCGCCGATCTCGGCCTGCGCCGATTTTTCCGGTGCCTTGGCGTCGGAGTCGCCGCCGCCGGAGGTGGTGCCGCAGGAGGTCGCCGCGAGGACGGCGACGGCCGCCAGGGAGAGCGGCCAGTACCGCTTGGGGGACGTGGTCATGGTTCTGCCTTTCGAAGGTCGGTGATGCGGGAAGATCGGTGTTGCGGGAAAGTCGGTGCCGGTCCGGGGGGCTGCCCGGTCAGGGGGTGGGCGGGAGCCAGACGACGTCGGAGGCCCGCCACTCGACGGAGACCTCCCGGCCCGGCGCGACGTCCTCCTCCGCAAGGGCGGCGGGGTGGACGAGGACCACGACGGTGGTTCCGTCGCTGATCGTCACCCGGACCTGGGTGGCATGGCCCAGGTAGACGAGGGCCGCGACGGTTCCGCGGATCGCGGTGGCGCCGTCCCGGCGGGCGTCGGCGGGATGGGCGAGCCGCAGGCGTTCGGGCCGGACGGAGAAGGCTTCGGCCCTTCCGTAGAGGCTCGAGCCGACGGCGGCCGGGAAGATGTTCGAGGTTCCGACGAAATTGGCGACGAACTCGCCGTTCGGTTTGTCATAGATTTCCTTCGCCGAGCCGACCTGCACCAGGCGGCCGGCGTTGAAGACGCCGATCCGGTCACTCATCGTGAGCGCCTCCTCCTGGTCGTGGGTGACGAAGATGAAGGTGATGCCCAGGGAGCGCTGCAGTTCCTTGAGTTCGACCTGCATCTGCTGGCGCAGTTTGAGGTCGAGGGCTCCGAGTGGTTCATCGAGCAGGAGGACCCGCGGTTCGACCACGAGGGCCCGGGCGAGGGCGACGCGCTGCCGCTGGCCGCCGGAGAGCTGGGACGGTTTCCGGCCGAGGAAGCCCCCAAGCTGCACCCGTTCCAGCGCCGCCCCGGCGCGCTCGCGGCGTTCCCGTTTCGGGACCCCGCGCACCCGCAGGCCGTAGGCGACATTGTCGATGAGGCTCATGTGCGGGAAGAGCGCATAGTCCTGGAAGACGGTGTTCACATCCCGGTCAAACGGGGCGCGGGCGGTGACGTCGGTCCCCTCAAGCTCGACGGTTCCGCTGGTGGGCGATTCGAAGCCCGCAATGAGGCGCAGCACCGTCGTCTTGCCGGAACCCGACGGGCCGAGCATGGAAAAGAACTCGCCCTGGCGGATCTCGAGGTCGATCCCGTCGACCGCCGTCGTCTCGCCGAACTCCTTGGTGAGCTTGCGCAGCGAGATCGCCGGGACATCTGAGGACACGTTCATCATCCTTGGGGAGTTGAGGGCCGTCTGGGTCATCGGGGGCGGTGCCTTTCCGCTGCGCCGGCAGCTGTCGAGGCACTGTGACCTGCCTCACTCATCGATCTGCGCTAAAGCATATGACCTTATATGTTTTATGTATAGACGCTTTGATTAATTCCTCGTTACAGTGGGTGCGTGACCCAGCAAGCCGCCTCCGCGTCCCGGGGACTTGCCGCCGTTTTCTCGCCGCTGCGCTCGGCGGGGCTCGCCGAGCAGGTGGTCGAGCGCATCGAGCAGGCGGTGGAGACCGGGCTGCTGGTCAGCGGCCAGCGGCTGCCGAGTGAGGTCGAACTTGCGGCGGCCCTCGGGGTGTCGCCGGTGACGGCCCGGGAAGCGCTGTCGAGCCTGCGGGCCCGGGGCCTGATCACCACCACCCGGGGACGCAACGGCGGCAGCTTCGTCGCCGAGGATTTCCTCCCCTCGACCCGAAGCGCCCTCGAACAGCTCCGGGCGCTCACCCGGGTGCAGATCAACGATCTCGGTCTTCACTACTCGATCGTCACGGTGGCGTGCGCCGGGCTCGCCGCACGCCGGGCCGATGCCACGGAGCTGGGCATCCTGCGCACCTACCTCCGACCTGCCGAGGACACGCTGCTGGCGTGGCGCCTTGTCGACTCGGAGTTCCTGCTCGAACTCGCCGCCATCGCCCGCTCGGCGCGCCTGGGCCGGGAGCTGGTGCGGCTGCAGGCCGACCTGGGAACCCTCACCCTGCTGCCCTACACCGACGGATCCTTCCGGGAGGCCTCCGTCGGGATGCGGACCGCTGTCGCCACGGCCATCGAGGCCCGTGACAGCGCGCTCGCCGAAACCTTAACCAAGGAGCTCATCAGCGCCCTGATCCACTGGCTGCTCGACGAGCATTCGCGATGACCGTCCGCGCCCCCAAGGAGCCTGCCATGGCTGCAGAACACAGTGAAGTACCGGCACCCGTCCGCCAGGTGCAGTCCCTGATCGCCGGCATCGAGGGCATCCTCGAGGAGTGGGCCCGGGATCTTGGCCGGGACCTTTCGGGCATGAGGGGGGTGGTGCCCGGCGCGGCGATCGACGCCCTGGTCCAGCCCGCCGTGAAGGGACTGCTCGCCAGGGACCGGCCCGAACTCGCCGGAGCGGGATTCATCGCCAACTCCGGCCTCGTGGGGCCGGACCGCAGCTACATCGCCTGGTGGCAGGGCCAGCAGCTCGAGCGCGTTGATGCGCTGGCGAACTTCAGCCCGAGCTCGATGGAGCGCTACCTGAAGGCGGAATGGTTCCGGATCCCGGTCGGGACCGGGCTGCCGCACGCCACCGGGCCCTACATCGACTTCCTGTGCACCGATGACTACGTCGTCACCTTCACCCATCCCGTCCGCCGGGAGGGCAGCGACGCGGTTGCCGGGATCGTCGGGACCGACGTCGCGGTGCGGACCCTCGAGCAGCACCTCATCCGCGGCCTGCGCCAGTTGGGGCCGGCCGTGTCACTCGTCAGCGCCGAGGGGCGGGTCGTCGTCTCCTCGGCGGTGGCGCTGGAGCCCGGCGACCTGATCGAGCCGGACGACGCCGAATTCTCCTATCCGGTAGGCAGGCGCTTCTCGATCTGGGGCGCGGCAGATCCCCAGGTGCCCGGGGTCTGAATCCTTCGATGCCGAAGGGAACCGCGCAGCGAACTACAGGTCCTCGGCCGCGGTCAGGGAAGTCCGTTGTTGGAACTCCGTCGGGGTAGTCACGCGGCCGAGTCAGGGGTACGTTCAGGCCAAGGCGCGCTCCGGCTCAGCGCTAGCTTTGCCGGGTGGCGCATCCTCCCAACAGACCCGGGATCGACATGAGTGAACGGAATGGAAGTTCCAGGCCCCGTCCTCAGTGGTCCGTGCGCCGGATGCTGTGGTCGATCTGGCCTGCCATGCCGGCGTCCTGGGGTGAGGTGCCGAAGCGCCTCAGCCCGGCTGCCACGCAGATCCTCCGGCTCACCGTCGCAGCAGTGGTCGCCTACATCGTCGCCGACACCCTCTTCCCGGGCATCCTCGATCTGACGGCACCGCTCACGGCGCTGCTGGTGGTTCAGGCCTCGACGGTCGGAACGCTGCTGATGGGAATGGTTCGCGTCGGGGCGGTGCTCACCGGGATCCTGATCGCGGTCGGCTTCGCGGAGATGATGGGCCTGTCGTGGTGGAGCCTGGGCCTGGTGATCGCCGCCTCCCTGACCGCCGCCATGGTGCTGCGGCTGGGGGACCAGACGCTCGAGGCGCCCATCAGCGGAATGCTGATCCTCGCGGTCTCGACGCCCGGCATTGCCGCGGAGGTGCGGCTGGCGAACACCCTGATCGGCACGGTGGTGGGCATCGCGTTCAGCCTCGTGGTCCCGGTCGCGATCCCGAACTCCCGTGCCAGCGATGCGGTGCGGCGGGTTACGCGGTCGCAGGCGGCCCTGATGGACGAAGTCGCACGGGCACTCGGGGGTGGACCACCGCATCCCGACGAGGTGAAGGCATGGTTCGACTGGACGGACGACATCGCCAAAGAACTCCGTTCTGCGTCGGCCGAAGTGGAGACAGTGAAGGAGAGCCGCCGGTTCAACCCGCGCGCGTTGGCCATGGCGGTTGTGTACCCGGGGCTGCGCGCGGCACTGGACCGGTTGGAAAAATGCCTCGCCGCGCAACGGGCGCTGCTCGTCGTCATCGGAAAAGAGGCGCCGGCGGAGCAGAGTGGATTGCCGAACCCCACCGAAAAGGAACTTCGCCGGGCCTTCGCGTTCGTGCTCGACGATCTGGCGAACGGACTGCGCGCCTTCGGTGACCTCGTCGAGGCCGAGTATGGCAGCGGCATGGGGGAGCGCGCCGACGAGGCACTGGCGCATATGCTCGAAAGTGTCCGCGAGACCCGTGCCGTCCTTACCGAACTGATGTTGCTGGATGTCGATCCGCGGGAACAAAGGGAGTTGTGGATGCTCCAGGGCTCCGTGCTGGCCGCCATCGACCATGCCGTCTCGCAGCTTGACCTGGAGCACAGCGAGCGCAGCACCAAGCCATGGCTCAGCCGGATCGAGATCCCGGCCGCAGGCGTCGGCTGGTTGCCCGGGGTGGGACGGCGCTCACCGCGGCGGCGGAGCCCGGACCGGACCTCCCCAGGCGAGGACTGACGAGCGCGCTCTGTCCGGTGCTACTCCTGGCCCCGCCCCTTCCGCAGCGCATACCAGGAGCCTGCGGCCACCAGTGCGAGGCCGCCCGCCGTGACGCCGAAGACCCCCGCCACGCCGGCCGCCGCCGCGACGAGGCCGACCGCCGCCGGAATCGCGGACTGGCCCAGCCGGTTCGCGCTCAGGCGCAGCGCCAGCCAGGTTCCCCGGGTGCCCGCAGGCGCCTCGAGTGAGATGACGGTCATGGTCAGCGGCTGCCCGACGCCCAGCGCAACCCCCGCCACCACCAGGACGGCCGCCAGCGCGGCCAGGTTCAGCGGTGCGGCGAGTGCACCGACGGCGAGGGCGGACACCGCCGTGGAGGCGACGATCAGTCCGGCCCGCCCGAAACGCGCGACGAGCGGCCCGAGGTAGAGCCGGGACGCCATCGTGGCACCGGCCCGCGCGCTCAGCAGGACCCCGACGGCGGCAGCCGGGATGCCGCGCTCGACGCCCAGCGCCGGAAGGTACACGGCGATCAGGTCGACGGCGCCGAGGACCATGGCGCTGACGACCATCGCCCCGAACAGCTTCCCCCGGGATTCCCGGGTGGTCCGGGTGAACGCGCTCGCCAGGCTGCCCCGGGGCACCGGGGGCCGTCCGCCTGTCCTGCGCGCCCGCCGTGGGCGGAGCACCAGGGGGAAGGTGAGCGCCAGCAGGACGACGGCGGAGGCGGTATAGGCAAGGAACAGCGCCCGGGTGTCGGGCAGCACCCGGCCGCCGCCGAACACCGCAATCAGCAACGGGCCCACGGCCTGCCCTGCCGAACCGGCGAAGGTGTAGAGCCCGAACGCCGCATCGAGCCTCCCTGCCTCGCCCTCGGCGATCCGGCTCTGCTGTCCGACGACGCCCATGAGGTGCCCGAGCCCGAGCACCGCGTTCCAGGCGAGCAGCAGTTCAAGGGACGACGACGCGAAGACCAGCCCCACCCCGGCGGCGGCCATCAGGCCGGCGCCGGCGAGCAGCACAGCGCGCTGATGCCCGGCGTCGGTCGCCCGGCCCACGGGGACCGCGATGACCAGCGGCAGGAGCGCGAAGCTCGCGGCGATCAGCCCCAGGAGGGCGGGCTCGACGCCGAGCTCAAGGGCCCGGTAGGCCGCGGCCGGACGGACAATGTAGGCGGCAAGCTGCAGGAACAGGGCATGGAGGAGCAGCACCCACGGCCAGTTCCGCACTAACGGCCCCGCGCCGGTGGCGGGGGCATCCGGGCGTTCAGCGCCTGGTCCACAGGTAGAACTTCTCGGGCCTTCCGGCGGTGCCGTAGCGCGGAACGATGCGCACCTGCCCCTTGGTGACGAGGAACTCGAGGTAGCGGCGGGCGCTGACCCGGGCCATCCCGAGGCGCTCGGCGACCTCCGAGGCCGAGGCGCCGTCCGGGCGGGTGCGCAGGTCCGCGACGACGGCGTCGAGGGTCGGCGCTGAGAGTCCCTTGGGCGTCGGGCCCGAGCGGGCCGGACCCGCCCCGGCCGCCGTCCCGGGGCCGGCGGGGCGCAGCAGCTGGTCGATGCGGTGCTGATCCAGTGCCGCCGCCCCCACCGAGGCGTGGGTGGCCACGGCGCGGTGGTACTCCACGTAGGCGTCAAGGCGCTGGTTGAGGACCCGGGAGTTGAAGGGCTTCACGAGGTAGTGGAGCACGCCGCCGGCCATTGCGGCGCGAACCGTCTCAAGCTCGCGGGCGGCGGTGATGGCGATGATGTCGACGGGCTCCCCGGGAAGGTTCCGGGCGGCGCGCAGCACCTCGATGCCGGACATGTCGGGCAGGTGGATGTCGAGGAGGATGAGCTGGGGCTTCAACAGGTCGACGAGCTCAAGCGCACGGGCACCGGTGTGCGCCACGCCGACGACGTCGAAGCCGCCATGCGCTAGCAGGAACCCGGTGTGGACCCCTGCCACCTCGGAGTCGTCGTCCACGACGACGGTGCGGATGGCGCTCATGAGGCCTGCAGCGGTCGGCCGGCGGGCTGCCGGGCGAGGAACACGGTGAATTCGGCGCCGCCGAGGAGGGACTCCTCGACGACGACCTGCCCGTTCCGGCGGTCGGCGATGCGGGTCACCAGGGCCAGGCCGAAGCCGCGGGTGCCGGCGTGCCCGCCGTCCTTCGTCGAGAAGCCGGAGGAGAAGATGCGGGCCAGCACCTCGTCGGGCACTCCCGGGCCGTCATCGGCGACGGTGATGCGCGTTGTTTCGGGGCCGGACTCGAGGTCGACGCTGATCGTGCCGTTGGCGCCGACGGCCTCCATCGCGTTGTCGATGAGGTTCCCCAGGATGGTGACGGCGTCGGTGGTGCCGTCGGGCTCAAGGGTGGAGGTCCCGGTCACGCTGAGGGCGATGTCCTTCTCGGCGCAGATGGTGCTCTTGGCCATCAGCAGGCTCGCGGCGTCGGGGTCGGTGATGCCGGGGGCGATGCTGCCGGAGACCAGGGCGCCGCCGTGGCCGGAGCGGGAGATGAAGTCGACCGCCTGCTCGGTGCGCCCCAGCTCGAGCAGCCCCGACACCGTATGCATGCGGTTGGCGAACTCGTGGGCCTGCGCGCGCAGCGCCGCGGTGACGTCGCGGGCGCCGTCGAGGTCGGTCAGGAGCTGGTGGAGTTCGGTGCGGTCGCGCAGGATCATCACATGGCCCACCCGCTTGGAGTCCACGACGGCGTCGGTCGTCCTCGCGAGCAGCACCCGCTCGCCTACGAGGACCGTCTCGTCGGCGTCACCGGGGGAGGTGAGCAGCTCCGCGAGGGCCGGGTCGAGCACCGTTGAGACGTGCCGGCCGGTTGCGGCGTCGTCGAGCTCCAGCAGGCGTTTGGCCTCGTCGTTGACCAGGGCGATCCTGCCGTGCTCGTCGACGGCGACCATCCCCTCGCTGATGCCATGGAGCATGGCGTCGCGGGTCTCGAGCAGGGAGGCGATCTCCTCCGGTTCGAGCTGGTAGATGCGGCGCCAGACCAGCCGGGAGATGTAGATGGCGCCGGCCGACCCGACAAGGGCCGCGGCGACGAGCCAGATCAGCAGGCGGGGGAGGTCCTCGAAGAGGTCCTCGGTGAGTTCTGACTCCAGCGTGCCCACCGACGCGGTGCCGATGATGCCGCCGGCCGGTGAGTAGATGGGGACCTTCACCCGCCAGGATTCACCCAGGGTTCCGGTCTGCGTGCCGACGTAGGTCTTGCCCGAGAGCGGGACCGACGGATCGGTGGAGACGACCTTGCCGATCAGTTCCGGGTTGGGGTGGGAGTACCGCACCCCGCGCTCGTCGGTCACCACGACGTAGGTAACCCCGGTGGACTGGGCAATCAGTTCGGCGATCGGCTGGATCGTGGCGCTCGGATTCGGATCGTCGAACGCCTCCACGATCGAAGGCAGCTGCGCCACCGACTGCGCCACCCCGATCATCCGGTCCTCGTACTGGTCGCGGATCTGCTGCATCTGCATGGTGACGGCTGTGGATCCGGCCACCAGGACGACGGCCAGCACGATGAACAACTGCAGCAGGAACAATTGTGATCGAAGCGACAGTGTCCGGATCATGCGCCCATTGTGGCACGGCGGATCGCCACCGTGGCGCGGAATTCCGCCCGGGCGCCGGGACCATAAAGACCAATACGAGCGTTACGACCGTATGCTTCCGCCGCTTCGCCGGCCTTCCTACGCTGAATCCAGCGTGGTGATCCACATCACAACTCAAGGAAGAGGCACCCCCATGAAGATCTCCAACACGGTTCCGCGCCGTTCCACATTCACGGCGCTCGCCCTGGCCTCAGCCCTTGCCCTTTCCGCGTGCGGATCGATGACCGAAAGCACCACGGCCGGCGGGGGCGAAGGCGCAATCGAGAAGCTCAACATCGTGGTCCCGGCGGACCCGGGCGGCGGCTGGGACCAGACCGGCCGCGCCATGCAGAAGGACCTGCAGGACAACGACCTCGTCGAGACCGCCTCCGTGGTCAACGTCGGTGGCGCCGGCGGCACCAACGGCCTGGCCCAGCTCGCGACCGAGACCGACCCCAACACCCTGATGGTGATGGGCTACGTGATGGTCGGGGCCGTGGAGACCAACAATGCGGCCAACCGGATCGAGGACACCACGCCGATCGCGCGCATGACCGACGAGCCGCTCGTCGTCGTGGTTCCCGCCGATTCGCCGTATCAGACAATGCAGGACCTCCTCGACGACATCGAGGCCAAGGGCCAGGGCGTCTCCATCACCGGCGGCTCCGCCGGCGGCGCGGACCACATCCTCGCCGGCATGGTGCTGAAGGAGGCAGGCATCGCCCCGGACAAGCTGAACTACATCCCGTACTCCGGCGGCGGCGAGTCCCTCGCGGCGCTGCTGGGCAACAAGGTGAACGCGGGCATCTCCGGCGTCGGTGAATACGCCGAGCAGGTCGAGGCCGGCAAGCTCCGCGCCCTCGCCGTCTCCGGCGACGAGGCGGCCCCGCAGCTTCCCGAGGTCGAGACGCTCTCCGACCAGGGCATCGACGTGGTGCTCACCAACTGGCGCGGCGTCGTCGCCCCGGGCTCCATCGACGAGGCGCAGGCCGACAAGCTGACCCAGCTCGTCACCGACCTTCACGAGACCGAGGCCTGGAAGACGACCCTCAAGGAGAACAACTGGTCCGACGCGTTCCTCACGGGCGAGGAGTTCGACACCTTCCTCACCGAGGACATCGCCACGGTGAAGACCACCCTGACCGAGATCGGCCTGCTGTAACCATGAGTACCTCAATCTCCAGCCCCGCCGGGAGCGGCACGGCCGCCGCTCCCGGCAGGCCCATCGGGGAGCTCATCTTCGCGCTGATCGTCCTCAGCATCGGAGTCGTCGGATTCGTCGCCGGCGCCGGCATCCAGACCCCGCCCTCCGCCAGCGACATCGGGCCCCGGGCCTTCCCCTACCTTGTCTCGGGCATGCTCGTGCTCGTCGGGGTGGGCCTCGTCATCCAGCTGCTCCGCGGTGGAACCGGCGTACCCGAGGAGGGGGAGGACGTCGACCCGAACATCGCGACCGACTGGGCCACCGTCGGGAAGCTCGCCGGCTTCGTCCTGCTCCACTCGTTCCTGATCGTGCCCCTGGGCTGGCCGGTCGCCGCCGCCGTGCTGTTCTTCGGATGCGCGTGGTCCCTCGGGGCCCGGCCCTGGTTCCGCAACCTGATCACCGCCATCGTGCTCGCGCTCGTCCTGCAGTTCGTGTTCGCAGGGCTGCTCGGCGTCTCCCTTCCCGCGGGCTTCCTCGAAGGGTTCGGTGTCTTCAGTGGATAACTTCATGAGCCTGCTCGAGGGCTTCGCCGTCGCGGCGCAGCCCATGTACCTGCTGTTCGCCCTCGGCGGGGTGCTCGTCGGCACCGCCGTCGGCGTCCTCCCCGGCATCGGCCCGGCCATGACCGTGGCGCTGCTGATGCCCCTGACCTACAGCCTCGAGCCCACCGCGGCCATCATCGTCTTCGCCGGCATCTACTACGGCGGAATGTACGGCGGGTCGACGACCTCGATCCTGCTCAACACCCCCGGCGAGTCCTCGTCGATCGTCACGGCCCTCGAGGGCAACCGGATGGCCAAGGCCGGCCGCGGCGCGGCGGCACTCGCGACGGCGGCGGTCGGTTCGTTCATCGCCGGGACCATCGCCACGGTGCTGCTGAGCTTCGTCGCCCCCTACGTGGCGGCCTTTGCGGTGCAGATCGGCCCGGTCGAGTACGTCGCGCTGATGGTCGTCGCCTTCCTGACCGTTGGAGCCCTGCTCGGTTCCTCGGTGCTGCGCGGGCTCGCCTCCCTCGCCCTTGGCCTGTTCATCGCCACCATGGGCTTCGACTCCCTGACCGCCCAGCAGCGGTACACCTTCGGCAGCCCGTTCCTGGCGGACGGGATCGACGTCGTGCTTGTCGCCGTCGCGCTGTTCGCCGTGGGTGAGGCGCTCTACGTCGCCTCCCGCCTGCGCCACGGGCCGATCAAGGTCATCCCGGTGACCGGCGGCTGGACCAAGTGGATGCGCAGGGAGGACTGGAAGCGATCCTGGCGTCCCTGGCTCCGCGGCACCTTCATCGGCTTCCCGATCGGCACCATCCCCGCCGGCGGCGCCGACGTCGCCACCTTCCTTTCCTATGCCTCGGAGCGCAAGCTCGCCAAGGGCGCACGGAAGAAGCAGTTCGGCAAGGGCGCCATCGAGGGCGTTGCCGGTCCGGAAGCGGCGAACAACGCTGCCGCCGCCGGGGTGCTTGTACCGCTGCTGACCCTCGGCATCCCCACCACCGCCACCGCCGCGATGCTCCTCGTCGCGTTCCAGCGGTACCAGATCCCGGTCGGCCCGCAGCTCTTCGAAAACGACAGCGCGCTGGTGTGGGCGCTGATCGCGAGCCTCTACGTCGGCAACCTCATGCTGCTGGTGCTCAACCTTCCCCTGGTCGGTATCTGGGTCAAGATCCTGCAGATCCCGCGGCCCTACCTCTACGCGGGCATCCTGGTGTTCGCCGCCCTGGGCGCGTTCTCGGTGAACTTCACCCCCATCGACGTGATCATCCTGCTGATCCTCGGCATCCTCGGGTTCTTCATGCGCCGCTACGGCTACCCCGTGGCGCCCATGGTCGTGGGCCTGATCCTGGGGCCCATCTTCGAGAACCAGCTGCGGCGCTCCCTCGCGATCTCCCAGGGCGATCCGGTGGCGCTGATCTCCTCGCCGATCGCCGCCGCAATCTACGTGGTGCTGATCATCATCTTCGTCCTGTCCTTCTGGATGAGGAGGCGCCAGAGCGCGCTGGAGGCCGAGACGGTCGTCGACGCCGATGGGGGCACCGACGGGAACGGCGCCTCCGGCACCGTGGGCCAGGGCGTGCAGGGCGTCGACGGCGCTCCGGCTGACACCCGGGATGCAGGCGGGGGCGGCGCCGGTGTGGGAGCCGGCGATCCGGGCCTTCCCAGCACCGGGCCAACCGACACCACCGGCCCCGGCGCGCCCCGCCCCGGCGCCGAGGCGGACGCCGTGACCGGCGCCCGGTCCGCAGGATCCATCCCCGACGACAGCAAGGACAAGCCATGAGCACGATCGTTGTGGGCTACGTGCCCAATGCCCTCGGAGACGCAGCGGTGGACGAGGCGATCCGCGAGGCGCGGCGCCGGGAAGCCAAACTCGTCGTCGTGAACACCACCCGCGCCGACCGCCTGGTCGACCCGGCCTATGCCGACGACGCCGACGTGTCGAAGCTGGAGGGTAAACTCGCCTCCTCCACCGTCGATTACGAGGTGCGCCACGGGACCTCCGAGGCGACGGCCGCCGAGGAGGTGCTGGAGGCGGCAGAGAGCCTGAACGCCGACCTCCTCGTGATCGGGCTGAGGCACCGCACGCCGGTCGGCAAGCTCATCATGGGCTCCACCGCGCAGACGATCCTGCTTTCGGCCCGGTGCAACGTGCTGGCGGTGAAGCTGCCTTAGCCCCGGCCCACGCCGTCCGCGCACCGGCCCCCGCGCAATCGGAGGCCGGTGCGCCGCTGCGCGGGGGAGCTACCGGGAGTAGGCGTCGTACCCCTCGACCTCCAGGGTGCGGCGGAGCTTCACCAGCCCGCTCTGAATGCGGGATTTCGCCGTCGGGACCTTGAGGTTCAGGGCCTCGGCGACCTCGACGTAGGTCAGGCCGCCGTAATACGCGAGCCGGATGGCCTCGGCCTGGTGATCGGTCAGCGACGAGAGGCATCGGCGGACCGTCTCGGCCATCAGGGAACGGTGCACGGTTTCGTCGATCGAATCGTGTTTGAGCGCCTTCATCTCCTCGGCGTGCCGGGCACCGCGCTCGGAGGAACTCTGCTCGCTCCGGACCCGGTCGACGGCCCGCCGGTGGGCGAGGGTGAGGATCCAGGTCTGCGGCGAGCCCAGGGCCGGGTCGTACTTTCCAGCCGAGGTCCACACCAGGAGGTAGACCTCCTGGACGATCTCGGCGGCCATTGCAGGATTCTTGATCACATTGAGTGCCACCCGGTAGACCCGGCGGACCGTCTGCTCATAGAGCGACTCAAACGCCGATTCGCTACCGCCCGCCACCTCCTCAAGGAGCCGAAGCAGGGTTGGGGTCGTTGAGCCCTTTTCCGTCATGGCTGCCGGGTCCCTGCGTCCGCGCATGCGCTGGCAGACGGATGCGCACCCGTCGCTTGAGTGTGGCCCGGCATGGAAACCTGCTTTGTTCGTGGACTCGACCTTCACAGACCGGTGGAGGTCCCGCCGGCGTCCTGCCGCACGCACAGCCCGTCCGTCCACTCCCCAGCGAAGGGTTCGAGTATGACATTTATCTAGACGATCTAGCAATACACCTGCTTACTTTTTTGTGCGGTACCGTCCGACTCGATCCGCCGCCCCCTCGGCCCAAGTCGACGCAGAACCTTCGGGCCGGTCTCTACGTGGGGCAGCCCCGGGGCCTGTACGCTGTGCTGAACGTTGCGTCAGCACACAATCCAATGGGGGAAAATATGGGGAGAAACGGCACGCGCGCGGGAGCGCTACTGGCTCTTGGGCTGCTGCTCTCGGGCTGCGGAGGGCCGGGGCAGGGACGGGAGGCGTCCGGTTCGCCGGCGCCGGGCGTCTCCTCCGGTACCCCGGAACCGGTTGAGACGGCGCCGGAGACCGCAGCACCGGCCGCCCCGGCCTCGACGGCCGCCGCGGAACCGGCCGCACCGCCCGCCCTGAATGTCCTTCCGCTGGCGGACCTTGAGGCCCGCGTGTCCCGGCTGGTCGACGCCCAGGGCCAACCGTTCGCCCTTGTACCCCAGGATCAGCTTGCAGTGGGGGCGGACGCCGTCAAGGCCGCACTGGACGGCGTCGTGATCGACCCGGCGGAGTGCGGGGAGACGGTGAAGAAGAACATGGGGCAGATTCCCGCGGATGTCGCGTCGGCGACTGGAGTCAGCGCCTCCGATCCCTCCGGCTCGATGACTATTGCCGCGCTCGCATCGATCGATGATCCCGCAATTCTCGCCCACGGGCTGAGCCTTGACATGAGCCGATGTGCCCAGTTCACCTTCGAAGTCCAGGGCCAGAGGGTGACAGCCACGATGGAGGAGCTTCCTGTCGAGACGGTAGGCGCGGAGTCTGTGTCCTACCTGCTGACCCAGCATCTGCCGACCGGCCAAACGTTGTACATCATGGCCGTGACGGCCATGGATGGCACCGCCTCCGCGTCGGCCCAACAGATCGGAACCGTTGAGCCCGATCTGGTTATCCAGGACGAACTCCGGCGGCTCGCCGGGGAACTGCTCACCGGCGGACCCTTGCCCGGGTAGGTCAGCCCACCCCGGTGCCTCACTCCGGTGGTCCGCGCCGGGCCGCGAGCTGGTCGGTGAGTTCGGTGAGCTGGGCACGCACGGCCGCGAGTTCCCGCTGCACCGCGTCGGCCGAGTCGTCGGCGGAGCCGGTCGAGACGCTCTCCACGAGCCAGGACGCCACGGTGGCGGTGACAACGCCCAGGACCGCGATGCCAAGCACCATGAGGCCCGAGGCGACAAGCCGGCCCGGCACCGTGACGGGGAAGTGGTCGCCGTAGCCCACCGAGGTGACGGTCGTCAGCGACCACCACAGGGCATCCCCGATCGTGAGGATATTGCCTTCCGGAGCATCCTGCTCGACGTCGAGCACAGCCAGGGCGCTGGCGTAGGAAAGGATCACCGCTGAGGCAAGGACGTAGAGCGCGAGCCGGCCCCTGAGCGCGTCCCCACCGGCCCGGTTCAGCACCCTCAGGAGGGTGAGCAGCCGCAGCAGACGGAGCGGGCGCAGCATGGGCAGGACGAGGATGAGCAGTTCGTGGAGGTTCCTCAACAGCCAGTGCCACCGCCGCTCGGCGAGGGCGAGGTTCACCACGAAGTCGAGGAGGAACACCGCCCAGATCACCGAGTTCGCGGCGGCCAGCGCGGACGCCTCGGCAGCACTGAGCGGGGCGATCACCTGCACCGAGTAGATCAGCAGGAAGAGGACCGCGGCCCCGGCCAGGGGCCACTCCGTGCGCGCCCGCCACATCTCAGAAGTCATTCCTGAATCCTAGATCGGCGCCGCGTCCATCGGTTTCGGTGGATCCCCGGGCAGCGGTTTGTAGAATGCGGGGAGGTGCATTTCCTCCCCGCGGAACCCCGCGGCGCTACGAAGGGCCAGCCATGACGCATTCCCCGATTCCGCCGCTTGTCGTCATGGGAGTGCAGGGCTCCGGAAAGACCACGGTGGGAACGCTGCTGGCGGCCCGCCTCGGTGCCGTGTTCGTGGACGGTGACGACCTGCACCCCGAGCACAACCGGAGACTCATGGCGGCCGGCACGCCCCTCACGGACACCGAACGACTGCCCTGGCTCCGGGCCGTGGGGGCGCGGCTCGCGGAGGGCGGGGACGGCGGGATCGTCATGGCCTGCTCGGCCTTGAAGCGCTCCTACCGCGACCTGCTGCGCTCCTTCGCACCCGATTCGGTGATGGTCCACCCGCATGGGCCGATGGAGGTGGTGGCGGAGCGGGTGGCGGGGCGTACCCATCAGTTCATGCCGCCCGCGCTCCTGATGTCCCAGTACGAGGTGCTGGAGACGCTGCAGCAGGACGAAACGGGCGTGACGATCGACCTGGCCCAGCCCCTGGAACGGATCGTGGACCAGGCGGTGGAGTTTGTGGAGGGCCTTCCCGGCGCCGGCGGCGGCCCGGGAGGAACCGGGGAATAAGGAGCGGGCCCGGTACGCTACCCGGGCATGAAGAAAATAGGTTTCCTGTCCTTCGGGCATTATCAGGATGTTCCGGGTTCCCTCGCCCCCACGGCCCGGGATGCCCTGGTGCAGATGGTGGAGCTCGCGGTCGCCGCCGAAGAGGTCGGCGTCGACGGCGCTTTTATGCGCGTTCACCACTTCGTCCCCCAGTTCGCCTCGCCCTTCCCGCTGCTTGCGGCGATGGCCGCCCGCACCAGCCGCATCGAGCTGGGCACGGGCATCATCGACATGCGCTATGAGAACCCGCTCTACATGGCGGAGGAAGCGGCCGTCACCGACCTGATCAGCAACGGCCGACTCCAGCTCGGGGTCAGCCGGGGATCACCCGAGCCGGCCCTGCGCGGCTACGAGAGCTTCGGCTACGTGCCCGCGGACGGGCTGACCGACGCCGACGACGCACGCCGCAAGACGGCCATCTTCCGTGCCGCGATCTCCGGTGCGGGAGTCGCCGCGGCCGATCCCCGGATGACCGGATCCACCGGACGCCTGGCGATCGACCCGCAGTCCCCGGGACTCAGCGAACGCATCTGGTGGGGTTCGGGCACGCGCGCCACCGCGAAGTGGACGGGGGAGCAGGGCATGAACCTCATGAGCTCCACCCTGCTGACCGAAGACACCGGTGTGCCCTTCGACCAGCTCCAGGCCGAGCAGATCGACGTGTTCCGGACGGCATGGGCCCAGGCCGGCCACGCGGGAACCCCGCGCGTCTCCGTGAGCCGCAGCGTGATTCCCCTGGTGACGGATGAGGACCGCTACTACTTCGGACTCCGGGCGCAGGCCGAGGGCAGGGACCAGGTCGGCCACCTGGACGGAGCCCTGGCCCGCTTCGGCAAGAGCTACATCGGTGAACCGGATGTTCTTGCCGCGGAGCTGGCCGCCGACGCGGCGGTGCAGGCAGCGGACACCGTGCTGATTACCGTCCCGAACCAGCTGGGCGTCGAGTACAACGCAACGCTCCTCGAGAGCATCGTGAAGCACGTGGCGCCCGCGGCCGGCTGGCGCTGATTCACCAGCGGCCGGACACGGCCGAGAACGCACCGGCGGGGGGGCTGCAGGGCCGCCCGCCGGCGTCGTCGGGAAGCTAGTGCAGGGTGCCGAGGATTGAGCGCTGGATCACCACGGCGGCCGCGCCCCGGGCCCATTCGCCAAAGTCGGTCGGCCGGCGGCGGAGCCTGAGCGGCGTCGCCTCCGGATCCCCGGTGACGGGCTCGGGGATATCCGGGGCATCACCTCCCGGGTTCCGTACCTGAGGTCCCTGGGCGTGGACGCGGTCTGGCTCAGCCCGTTCTACCCCTCGGCCCTGGCCGATGGCGGTTACGACGTCGATGACTACCGCAATGTCGATCCGAAGCTGGGGACCCTGGCGGACTTCGATGAGCTGGTCGCCGCCCTGCACGGGGCGGGTATCAAGCTGATCGCCGATATCGTGCCGAACCACACCTCGAACCGGCACGAGTGGTTCCGTGAGGCCCTGGCCGCACCGAAGGGCTCCCCGGCGCGGGAGCGCTACATCTTCCGCGACGGCACCGGCCCGGACGGTGCGCAGCCGCCCTCGGACTGGGAGTCGGTGTTCGGCGGGCCGGCCTGGGACCGGACCGAAGACGGCCAGTGGTAC
>NZ_JBTNDJ010000006.1:0-214731 GCF_054511055.1 Arthrobacter melezitosi | reverse complement strand
CAGCCAAAAAAACCAGCCCACCACACGGGGTGCGGCAGACCAGCCAATTCAACCAATCAACAAACAATCGGTATCAACAAACTTGGCACACTATTGAGTTCTCAAACAACAGGCACTACCGGCACCAAACAACCCGCAAAACCAGGCCATCATCGCTCCGGAGCAACTTTACAAGCTTACCCGCACCAACCCATCCCCGCAAATCCGCTCCCCCGCCCCGGCACCGGACACACCGGCACCACCGACAGACAAACCAACCCGCAACAACAGACACCAAACCAAGACCACCCCGGCACACGTGCACAGCACACGCCGGAAACAGCCTCAGAAAGTAGTGTGGGTTTCGCCGCCCTCACCGGGGCAACTCAACAACTATACGACGCCCCACCACCAAACACAAATCCCCACCCCACCCCCCAAAACCCCGGGGATCCCCGCGCCCGGCAACCGGCTCCGACCGCCCGCCCGGTCAGGTCGGGATTCAGGCCGGCCCGACCTCCACCATGGCGAGGGTGCGCTTGCCCCTGCGCACGAGCGCGTAGCGGCCGTGCAGGAGCGCCTCGGGGCCGATGGCCGCGTCGGGGTCGGTGACCTTGATGTTGTTCACGTAGGCTCCCCCCTCGCCCACGGTCCGCCGGGCGGCCGAGTTGCTGGCGGAGAGGCCACTGGCGGTGAGCAGCTCAACGACGGTGGGGTTCCAGGCCGGAAGGGTCACGGCCGGCAGTTCCGCGGTGGCCGCCTTCAGGGTGGGCTCGTCCAGCCCGCCGAGATCGCCCTGGCCGAACAGGGCCGCGGAGGCGGCGATCACCTTCTCGGTGGCGTCGACCCCGTGGATCAGTGAGGTGACGTCGTAGGCGAGGGTGCGCTGGGCCTCGCGCAGGTGCGGCCGCTCGGCGGTAGCCTGCTCGAGCGCCTCGATCTCAGCGCGCGTCCGGAAGGTGAACACCTTGAGCCGGTCGATGACGTCGGTATCGGCCGTGTTCAGCCAGAACTGGAACATCGCGTAGGGGCTGGTCATGGCGGCATCGAGCCAGATGGCGTTGCCCTCGCTCTTGCCGAACTTCGTTCCATCGGAGTTGGTGATCAGCGGCGTGCCGATGGCATGGACGGCCTTTCCCTCGGCCTTGCGGATCAGCTCCGTGCCGCTGGTCAGGTTGCCCCACTGGTCCGAACCGCCGGTCTGCAGCACGCAGCCGTAGCTGCGGAACAGTTCGAGGAAGTCCATGCCCTGAAGCACCTGGTAGCTGAATTCGGCGTAGCTGATGCCCTCGTCGGAGTTGAGGCGGGTGGCGACGATGTCCTTCTTGATCATGGTGCCGACCCGGAAGTGCTTGCCGACCTCGCGCAGGAAGTCGATGGCGCTCATCGGCGCGGTCCAGTCGAGGTTGTTGACCATGCGCGCCCCGTTCGGGCCGTCGAAGCTGAGGAAGCGCTGCACCTGGCCCTGGAGGTAGCCGACCCATTCGGCCACCGTCTCCTTGGTGTTCATGGTGCGCTCGGCCGTGGGCCGCGGGTCCCCCACCAGCCCTGTCGAACCGCCGACCAGGGCCAGCGGCCGGTGCCCGGCAAGCTGGAGCCTGCGCATCACCAGCAGCTGCACGAGGTTGCCCAGGTGCAGGCTCGGCGCCGTCGGATCGAAGCCACAGTAGTAGGTGGCCGGTTCGCCGGCCAGGAGCTTCTCGAGTTCGACCTCGTCCGTCGAAACGTGGACGAGTCCGCGCCAGCGCAGCTCCTGCCACACGTTGGGGAATGAGGGGTCGTTCTGCTGGGCTGTCAGGCCCCGGTCTGAGGATTCTGTCGTCTGCGGCACAGCATCCAAATTATCAGCCCTCGATGCCCTCCGGGATCGTGCCGGTCGTAATCAGCCGCAGCCGCTGGGTGGGGCGCGTCATGGCCACGTACAGGTCCCCCACCCGGGCGGTGGCCGAATCGAGCATGAGCTGCGGCTCCAGGATGGTCACGCCGTCGAACTCGAGGCCCTTTGAGCCGCGCGGGGTCAGCAGCACGATGTCCTGGGTGGGGCCACCGGCTCCGGAGCCGACGCGGTCGCCGTATTCGGCCGTGAGCGCGCGCCGCACGGCCTCGAGCTGGTCCTCGGGGGCGATGACGGCGAGCAGACCGCCGTCGACAATCCCGAGTTCCTCCGGCACGGCCTTCAGCAGGGCGGGGATCAGGTCGGAGACCCGGTCGATGACGGGCGCGTACCGGCCCTCGCGGACGGCCTTGGGCGCGGAGATCACCAGGCCGGCGGCGGTGGCCATCCGGACGGCGGCCTCCGCGATCTGCGCCGGGGTCCGGTAGTTCACGGTCAGCTCCTCGAGCTGCCAGCGGTCGCCCACGAAGGGTTCGAGCGCCTGGCCCCAGGAGCGTGAGCCGGCGGCGGAACTGGTCTGGGCGATGTCCCCCACCACGGTGAAGGACTTCACCGGGCAGCGCCGCATCAGCAGCCGCCACTGCATCGGCGAGAGCTCCTGGGCCTCGTCGACGACGATATGCCCGAACGCCCAGGTCCGGTCCCCGGCCGCGCGCTCGGCGGCGCTGAGCCGGACGGCCGACACGGCATTGTGCTGGGCCAGGGCCTCGGCGGTGACGACGCCGTCGACGCCGGAGTCCGCCAGGGACGCGTTGACGTTCTCCAGGGTGCGCTCGGCGTTGGCGAGGTCCCGCCGGCTCTCCGCCTCGCGGGCGGCGGTGTCCCTGCCGGCGGAGGCGTCGAGTTCGCCCAGCAGTTCGGCGGCCTCATCGAGGAGCGGGACGTCGGCCTCGGTCCAGGGGGCGTCGGCCGGCCGCAGCAGCAGCGCACGGTCCGCCTCGCTCCAGTGCGGCGCGGCCGCTGCGAGGTGGGCCGGCTTGCTCAGCAGTTCGGTGATGAGCTTCTCCGGGGTGAGCGGCATCCAGGCGAGGTTCAGCGCGATCCGTACGTCCCGGGAACTGCGCACGTCTTCGGCGAGGTAGGAGCGGTCCGCGTTGTTCCCGGGGCCGGAGGACGCCTCGAGCTGCTCGGTCAGCTGCTCGGTCAGCTCGCGCAGCAGGATCTTCACGAACGTGACCCTGGCTTCGTTGTGCGGCTTCCCGGTGGCGCGCGCCCGGTCCCGTGCCCGTGCCACCTGGCGCGGGGTGAGGGTCAGCAGTGTGCCTTCGACATTGAGCCGCCGGGGCTCGGCCGGGATGCGCTGGCGGTTGGCGACGGCGTTCCGAACGATCTGCGCCATCTCGAGCCGGCCCTTGAGCGCCGCGGCCCCCTCATTGTGCTCGGGGACCGTGCTGATGCCGGGCATCAGGGTGCCGATGCCCGCCATCACCACGCCCGTCTCGCCGAGCGAGGGCAGCACCCTCTCGATGTACTTCATGAACGCGTCGGTGGGGCCGACGAGGAGCACCCCGGCGGACTTGAGGCGGTCGCGGTGGGTGTAGAGCAGGTAGGCGGCACGGTGCAGCGCCACGGCGGTCTTGCCGGTGCCCGGCCCGCCCTGGACGACGGTGACCCCGGAGAGCGGGGCCCGGATGATGCGGTCCTGCTCGGCCTGGATCGTGCCCACGATGTCGGACATCTGGCCGGTCCGGCGGGAGTTGAGGGCGGCCAGCAGCGCGCCCTCGCCCTGCAGCGACTCGTCGTCGCTCAGCAGTCCGGCGTCGAGGACATCGTCCTCGATGGCAACCACGTCGCGCCGGGAGAGGATCAGGTGCCGGCGGCGGCGGACGCCCATCCGCTCGAAGGCCGTCGCCTGGTAGAAGGTTCCCGCCTCGGGCGCCCGCCAGTCGATCATCAGCTGCTGGAGGTCCTCCGTGGAGAGCCCGATCCGGCCGATGTACCGCTCCTCCCCGTCATCGAGGTCGAGGCGGCCGAAGACGAGCCGGTCGTCCACGGCGTTCAGCTGGGCGAGGCGGTCCTCGTACATGGTGGCGAAGGCGTCGCGTTCGGAGCGGTTCTGGTGGGAACCCGCGGCGACGCTGCGGCGCACCTCCGCGAGCTGCCGGGCCTTCTCCTCCCGCAGCTGGTCAAGCCGCCGGTACAGGCCGTTCACGTACCCGCGCTCGTGCTCGAGTTCGCTCTTGGCCTGGGACGTTTCATGCATGATGGGTTCCCTCCCGGAAAGGCAGACCGTCAATTCTATCTGACTATCGTGCGCAGAACCCTACATGGTCGAGAGCGCATGCACCCGGTGCCCCGGCAGCAGGTCGCGCCCGGCCAGGGCCGCCAGTTCGAGCACGACGCCGCACCCGATCACCTGCGCGCCGCCGCGCTCGAACAGGCGGGCGGCCGCCGCGAGGGTCCCCCCGGTGGCGAGCACGTCGTCGAGCACCAGGACACGGGCGCCCGGGGCGATATCGTCCCGGTGGATCTCCAGGGTCGCCTGGCCGTACTCGAGGTCGTACTGCTCGGAGTAGACGCTGCGCGGCAGCTTGCCGGCCTTACGGACGGTGACCACCCCGGTTCCGGCGGCGTAGCCGACGGCGGCCGCGAGCAGGAACCCGCGCGCCTCGATGCCGGCCACCACATCGAAGGCGCCCCGGAACGGCTCGATGAGGGCGTCGATGACGGTGCGGAACGCCGAGGCATCGGCGAAGACCGGGGTGAGGTCGCGGAAGACGATCCCGGGCAGGGGAAAGTCCGGCACCGGGGCGCAGAGTTTTTCGACGAGGTCGCGGGCGGAGCCGGGTTCCGGGGGGCCCGCTGGGCTGATCTTCACCCCATCACCTTACGGGCACTCCGGGGTTTCGCGGGCCGGTACTTCGAGACGGTGGGCTCGTCCGGCAGCCAGAAGCGCCAGGGGTACTCCGCGGTCCCGCCGGGGCCGCTCAGCCCGACCCGCGGACCGGTGGCGTACCCTCCTGCCGGTACGGGCGTCCCGGGCAGCTCGAGGCGGAGCGGCGCGGCGAAGACGTCGGCGCCGTCGAACCGGCGGTCGAGGCCGAGCGCCTGCGCCAGGCGGGCGGGCCCCCGGGCGAGGTCGAGGTCGGTCCGGGGCTGCCCGCGGCGGGCGCAGGCCGTGGCGATTCCCTCGACGACCTCCCCGGCGCGCAGCAGCAGGCCCCCCGCGCGGCCGTCCTCGCCGCACACGACGTTGGCGCAGTAGTGCATGCCGTAGGTGAAGTACACGTAGAGGGTGCCCGCCGGTCCGTGCAGGGCACCGTTCCGCGCGGTCCTGCCCCGGAACGCGTGCGACCCCGGGTCCTCCGTCCCGAGGTATGCCTCGACCTCGGTGATGCGGATTGTCACCGGCCCCTCCTCGCCGGTATGGGTGAGGAACGCGCCGAGCAGCAGCGGGGCCGCCTCAAGCGGGCTCACGGCAAGGCGGCTGCGCGCCGGGTGGGAAACGGGCGCGGCAGCAGGCACTTCGGCAGCAGGCGCATCGGGGGCAGGCAGGTGGACCACAACGGTTCACGGTAGCAAGCCGGCCCGTCCGCGCTCCAACCCGCGGCACCGACGGCGATGTCCGAAACCCGCTAGGTCGGCGTCCGGAAAGCTGAAAGGATGAAGCAATGGACTTCTGGCAGCAGTACCGCGCGATCGACGCCCGTGACGTCCGTTTCGACGGCCAGTTCGTCACGGCGGTGTCGAGCACCGGTATCTACTGCCGGCCCTCGTGCCCCGCGAAGACCCCGAAGCCCGCGAACGTCCGCTTCTACCGCACCTCCGCCGCGGCTCACCAAGCGGGGTACCGCGCCTGCAAACGCTGCCTGCCCGAGGCCGTGCCCGGCACCCCCGAGTGGAACCTCCGCTCGGACGTGGCGGCACGCTCGATGCGGCTGATCGCCGACGGCGAGGTCGACCGCTCGGGCGTCGGCGGCCTCGCCGGCAAGCTGGGGTATTCGACCCGGCAGCTGAACCGGATCCTGCGCGGGGAACTCGGCGCCGGTCCGCTGGCCCTGGCCCGGGCCACCCGGGCGCAGACGGCGCGGACGCTTCTGACGGCGACGTCGATGAAGCTTTCGGAGGTCGCGTTCGCCGCCGGCTTCAGCAGCATCCGCCAGTTCAACGACACGGTGCAGGAGGTCTTCGACCTCACGCCGTCCCAGCTGCGCGGCGCTGACTCACGCCGCCGGCCGGCGGCCGGTTCCGCTTCCCGGCAATCAGGCGGTGCGGCCGCCGCCTTCCCCTCCCTGGTCCTGACACTGCCGGTGCGCGCCCCCTACGACAACGGCATCTTCGGCTTCCTGGCCGCCCGCGCGGTGCCCGGGGTGGAGCAGGGAAGCGGGGAAAGCTATGCGCGGCTGGTGCGGCTTCCCGGCGGGCAGGGCTGGTTCCGGGCGTTTCCCGTACCGACGGGCACTCCCGGCGGCCTGCGGGTGGAGCTGCGCCTTGAAACGCTCAGCGACCTGCCCGTGCTGCTGGCCCGCATCCGCAGGCTCTTCGACCTCGACGCCGATCCCGCGGCCGTCGACGGCGTCCTCTCCGGCAGCCCGCTGTTCGCACCGCTGGCGGCAGCGGTTCCCGGAATACGGCTCCCCGGCGCGGTGGACCCGGCGGAACTGCTGATCCGGGCCATCATCGGCCAGCAGATCACGGTGCGCGCCGCGACGGGCGCGCTCGCCGCCCTCGCCGGGGCGGGCGCGCCGTCGGCCCTGTCCCAGCCCGGCTTCGAGCGGCTCTTCCCCGACCCGGCCCAGATCGCGGAGGTGGCAGGAAGCGTGCTGCGCGGCCCGGCCCGGCGGATCGAATCGGTGCGCCGGACCGCCGCGGGCCTGGCCGACGGCAGCATCGGACTCGGCGTCGAGGACGACCTTCAGTCACTGACGGAGCGGCTGCTGCCCCAGCCGGGGATCGGCCCCTGGACGGTGAACTACGTGGCCATGCGCGTGCTTGGAGCAACCGACATTCATCTGGGCAACGACGCCGCGGTCCGGAACGGGTGGGCGGCCCTCACCGGGACCGGGAGGCCTGCCGGCGGGGCTGCCGCGGACCGGGCGCACGCGGCGGCCGCCCTTGCCGGGGGAATGGCGGCCGTCAGCCCCTGGCGTTCGTATGCGACCATGCACCTGTGGCGCGTGGCCGCCGGACCCCCGGCGCGGGCGGGCACCGGCCGCCCCTCAGCAGCCGGCCACCCCTCCCCCGAACCTCCGGCCCCCGCCAAGGAACCAAAGGACACTCAATGACAACCTCCATGACCACGACCATCCCCACCCCGGACGGACCCTTCACGATCATCGAGCACGATGGGGTCGTACTCGCCTCGGGCTGGACCGCCGACACGGCGGACCTCACCGGGCAGATCCACCTCACCCTCAAGCCGGTCTCGATGAGCGCCGCCCCCGCCGAACTCCGGCACATCACCAGCGCGGTCGAGGCCTACTACGACGGCGACCTCGCGGCCATTCTCGAGGTTCCCGTCCACCAGCTCTCCGGGCCGTTCCGGACCCGCGCCTGGGAGGTGCTGCGGGAGGTGCCGCCGGGCGAGCCCGTCACCTACGCCCAGTACGCGGCCCTGACCGGCAAGGCGACCGCCGTGCGGGCGGCCGCGGCGGCCTGCGCGCGCAACGCCGCGGCCCTCTTCGTTCCCTGCCACCGGGTGATCCGCACCGACGGCAGCCTGGGCGGGTTCCGCTGGGGTCTTGAGGTCAAGCGCCGGCTCCTCGACCGGGAGGCTTCGGCGGACCGGGCGCAGGGGCAGCTCGCGCTCGGCTGACGCGGTTCAGCCGGCGGGCTGCAGCTGGCGCCGGTAAAACTCCTCGAGGACCCGGATCTTGCGCTCGCTCCGGTGGGGTGAGCCGCCGGCCAGGCTGACGGTGACCGCGTCGAGGTGTGCATGCCAGCGGGCCATGAGCCGGGGAAGGCCCTCGCGGTCCTCCACCACGGCGCGCACCGTCACGCGGGTGCGCTTCTTGCCCTCGCGGGTGAGGTCCACCTCGGCCAGTTCGACGAAGGGCTGGTCCTCCGGGTCCGCGGTCAGCGCGTCGTTGACGAGGAGCAGTTTCCCGTCATAGCGGCGGTCGAAGCGGACCAGCGGCACGCCCTCCTCCTCTTCGAGCACGCCCATGCTGGGCGAGAGGGTGAAGCGCCGGCAGTAGGCGTCCCGGAGTGCCGTCCAGTCCGCGGCCGGTCCCCCGGCGGGCGCACCCGCGGCGGCCGCCCGCAGGGCATCGAGCATCAGCTGCCACCCCGCCGCCCCTTCGGCCAGGAAGTCGTCGGTCTCAGGGTGCAGCCGGAGCTGGAGCAGGGTCCCGCCGTTGCTGGGAAGCACCCGGAACTCGACGATGGAGACGAGGCCGAACCCGTCCTCCCAGGTGAACTGCAGGCTGGTCGGCGGCTCGATGTGCACTACGGTGCCGGTGACCGTCCCGCCGCCTAGCTCCAGGGAGAATTCCTTCCCCAGCTTCAACCCGGGGGTGAGCCGCCCCAGCCAGCGTTCGAGCTTCGGCGGCGAGGTCAGCAGCTCCCACAGGTAGGACCGGGGATAGTCGAACTGCTCATCGAAGGCCAGCACGTGGTTCCCCTGGACCTGCTCGACGCGCCCGGTGGGAACGGGGAGGGGCGCAACCGGGGCCCGGCCGGGCAGGGTGCCGGCCGGGGCACCCCCGGACGGGGCCGGGCCGGGCAGGGTGCCGCCGGCAGGGGTTTCGGTTTCGGTGCTGGCGTCCATTGTCCCTCCCGGTCGGTTAGCCACAACCTACCCCGGCTCCGGGCCCGGCGGAAGACTCCCCCGGCAGCCCGTCAGGGCCGCCGGGCGCCTCAGGGGACCGCGGGAGCCGCGAAGGCCGCCGCCTGCCGCAGTTCGCGCCCGAGGGCCTCGAGCTGGCGGGCCACGGCGGCCGGTGCGGTGCCGCCCTGGGCGTCCCTGCTGGCGAGCGATCCCTCGACCGTGAGGACCTCCCGGACCCCGGGGGTCAGGGCGGGCGAGATTCCCGCGTAGTCCTCGTCGGTGAGATCCTCCAGCTCCACCCCGCGGCCCTCCGCAAGCCGCACCGCCGCGCCGGACAGTTCGTGCGCCTCGCGGAACGGCACCCCCTGTCGAACCAGCCATTCCGCGATGTCGGTGGCCAGCGCGAAGCCCTGGGGCGCCAGTGCCGCCATCCGCTCGGTGGAGAAGGTAAGGGTGGCAATCATCCCGGACACCGCGGGGAGCAGGAGCTCCAGGGTGTCGACGGCGTCGAACACCGGCTCCTTGTCCTCCTGGAGGTCCCTGTTGTACGCGAGCGGAAGTCCCTTCAGGGTGGCGAGGAGCCCGGTGAGGTCCCCGATGAGCCGGCCGGCCTTGCCGCGGGCCAGCTCGGCGACATCGGGATTCTTCTTCTGCGGCATGATGGAGGACCCCGTCGAGAAGGCGTCATCAAGGGTCACAAAGGAGAACTCCCTGGTGGCCCAGAGGATGACCTCCTCGCTGATGCGGGAGAGGTCGACGCCGATCATCGCCGCGACCCAGGCGAATTCGGCGTAGACATCGCGCGACGCCGTGCCGTCGATCGAGTTGTGGGTCGCCGAGTCGAACCCGAGGTCGGCGGCCACCGCCCCCGGGTCGAGTCCCAGGGACGAGCCGGCCAGCGCGCCCGAGCCGTAGGGCGAAACCGCCGCGCGGCGGTCCCAGTCCTGCAGCCGCTGGACATCGCGCAGCAGCGCCCAGGCGTGGGCGAGCAGGTGGTGGCTCAGCAGGACCGGCTGGGCGTGCTGGAGGTGGGTCCGCCCCGGCATGGGGGCTGCCGGGTGGGCCCG
Organism: Arthrobacter melezitosi; assembly: GCF_054511055.1. NCBI lineage: Bacteria > Bacillati > Actinomycetota > Actinomycetes > Micrococcales > Micrococcaceae > Arthrobacter > Arthrobacter melezitosi. The sequence continues at coordinate 205,082 of NZ_JBTNDJ010000006.1, read as the reverse complement.
GGCCTGGCCAACGAGGGCCTCGATCACCGAGATCACCCCGTCGGCGATGATCCGCGCATGGTCGCGCAGGTACATGCGTCCCAGCGTGGCGACCTGGTCGTTCCGGGAGCGCCCGGCGCGCAGCCGGCCGCCCAGCTCGGCGCCGGCCCGCTCGATCAGCCCGCGCTCGAGGGAACCGTGGACATCCTCGTCCGACTCCGCCGGGGTGTAGGCCCCCGACCGGACATCGGCGTCGAGCGCGTCCAGGGCCTTCAGCATCCCGGCCAGCTCGTTCTCATCCAGCAGCCCGGCCCGGTGCAGCACACGGGCGTGGGCACGGGAGCCCTCGATGTCGTACGTGGCGAGGCGCCAGTCGAAGTGCGTCGACTTGCTCAGCGCCGCCAGGGCGTCGGCGGGCCCGCCGGCGAACCGGCCACCCCACAGCGACCCGGCGTTGGTGCTTCCGCTGGCGCGGGCCTCCATGTCAGGCCCCCGCCCGCTGGTCGCGGCCCGAGGCCACCTTGGAGGACAGGCCGAAGATCTCGATGAAACCGCGCGCCATCGACTGGTCGAAGGTGTCCCCGGTGTCGTAGGTCGCCAGGTTGAAGTCATACAGCGCCGTCTCGGAGCGGCGGCCGGTGACGGTGGCCCGGCCCCCGTGGAGCTCCATGCGGATGTCGCCGCTGACGTACTTCTGGGTGTCCTCGAGAAAGGTGTCGAGGGAGCGCTTCAGCGGGGAGAACCACTGGCCGTCGTACACGAGTTCGGTCCAGCGCTGGTCCACCGTTTTCTTAAAGCGGGCCTGTTCGCGCTCGACGGTGACGTTCTCGAGTTCACGGTGCGCCGCGATCAGCGCCATCGCGCCGGGGGCCTCGTAGATCTCCCGGCTCTTGATGCCCACGAGGCGGTCCTCGACGATGTCGATCCGGCCCACGCCCTGGGCGCCGGCCCGGCGGTTGAGCTGTTCGATCGCCTGCAGCGGAGTCACGGGGCTGCCGTCGATGGCGACGGGGATGCCGGCCTGAAAGGTGATGACGACCTCGTCGGGCGCCGGCGAGAACTCCGGGGCGTCCGTGTAGTCGTAGACGTCCTTGGTCGGACCGTTCCAGATGTCCTCGAGGAAGCCGGTCTCCACGGCGCGGCCCCACACGTTCTGGTCGATGGAGAACGGGTTCTTCTTCGTGGTCTCGATCGGGAGGTTGTTCTCCTCGGCGAAGGCAATGGCCTTGTCGCGGGTCAGCGCCAGGTCGCGCACCGGGGCGATGCACTTCAGGTCTGGACCGAGGGTCTGGATGCCGACCTCGAAGCGGACCTGGTCGTTGCCCTTGCCGGTGCAACCGTGGGCCACGGTGGTGGCACCGAACTGGCGGGCCGCGGCGACGAGGTGCTTCACGATGACCGGGCGGGAGAGGGCGGAGACCAGGGGGTAGGCGTCCATGTACAGGGCGTTGGCCTTCAGGGCCGGCATGCAGTACTCGTTGGCGAACTCGTCGCGGGCGTCCGCGACATAGGCTTCGACGGCGCCGCAGCCCAGGGCGCGCTGGCGGATCGCCTCGAGTGACTCCCCGCCCTGCCCGACGTCGACCGCCACGGCGATCACCTCGGCGCCGGTGGCCTCGGCGATCCAGCCGATGGCCACGGAGGTGTCGAGTCCGCCGGAGTAGGCGAGAACAATGCGTTCGGTCACGGGGTGTGCTCCTTGGGTGTATCCCCGGACACGGCGTCCGGGTGGGGGTTTGGGGGGACAGCGGGTTCTCCCGCGCTGAGGGGGTCGCGGGCGAAGTTGAGGAAGCGTTCGGCGACCTCCGCGCCGCCGTTCGGGTCGCGGGTCACGAGCATCACGGTGTCGTCCCCGGCGATGCTGCCAAGGACCGAGGGCATCACCGAGTGGTCGATCGCCAGGGCCAGGAAGTTGGCGGCGCCCGGCGGGGTGCGCAGGATGACGAGGTTCGCCGAGGCTTCGGCGGTGACGAGGAGTTCGGCGCACAACCTGCCCAGCCGCGCGTCGAGGATCTCCTGGGTCAGCCCGGTCTGCAGGGCGCGGCCGCCGCCCTCGCCCGGCACCGCGTACACCAGGGCGCCGTCCTTGCCGCGGATCCGCACGGCGCCGAGCTCGACGAGGTCCCGGGAGAGGGTCGCCTGGTTCACCTGGACGCCGTCGGCGGCCAGCAGCGCGGCCAGTTCGGCCTGCGAGCGCACCGACTGCTCGGTGAGCAGGGAGGTGATCCGGGCCTGGCGGGCGGTCTTCGTCGCCGGCCGGTGCGATTCGCGGGTCATGTCGAACCCTCCGCCCGGTCGCGCAGCAGCCACGCCAGCAGCGCCTTCTGGACGTGGAGGCGGTTCTCCGCTTCGTCCCACACCACCGACTGGGGCCCGTCGATGACGTCCGCCGAGATCTCGTAGCCGCGGTAGGCCGGCAGGCAGTGCAGGACGATGGCGTCGGGGCGTGCTCGGCCCATCGCGGCCGTGTCGACGCCGTAGGGGCGGAACAGCTCGAGCCGTGCCGCCTTCTCCTCCTCCTGGCCCATGGAGACCCAGGTGTCGGTGGCGACGACGTCGGCGTTCCGGAGGGCCCCGGCCGGGTCCGTGGTGACGAGCACCGAGCCGCCGGTCGCCGCGGCCCGCTGCCGGGCCGCCTCGACGACGGCGCCGGCGGGCAGGTGGCCCGCGGGCCCGGCGATCCGCACGTGCATGCCGGCGGTGGCCCCGGCGAGCAGGTACGAGTTCGCCATGTTGTTGCCCGCGTCGCCCAGGTACGCCAGGGTGAGCCCGGGGAGGTCGCCCTTGCGCTCGCGGATGGTCATCAGGTCCGCGAGCAGCTGGCACGGGTGGTAGTCATCGGAGAGGGCGTTGATGACGGGCACCGAGGATGCCGCGGCCATCTCCTCGAGCCCGGCCTGCGCGTAGGTCCGCCACACGATGGCCGCGGTCATGCGCTCGAGGACCTTCGCGGTGTCGGTGATCGACTCCTTGTGCCCGAGCTGGGATTCCCCGGCGCCGATGATCAGCGGGGAGCCGCCCAGGTCGGCGATGCCTGCGGCGAAGGAGATGCGGGTCCGGGTGGAGGTCTTGTCGAAGATGACGGCCACCGTGCGGCGCCCGTGCTCTCCGCCGGCCAGGGGGGCGAGCGCGTAGGGGTCCTTCTTCAGCTCATCGGCGAGGTCGAGGACCTCCCGCTGCTCCGCGGGGCTGAGGTCGGTGTCGACGAGGAAGTGTCGGGTCATGATGCGGCTCCTTGCGCGGCGGTGAGGATCCCGGGGAGGGCGGCCAGGAAGGAGTCGGCCTGCCCGGGGGTGAGGATCAGCGGGGGCGCGAGCCGCAACGTGCGCTCGGAGGTGCTGTTGAGAATGAACCCGGCGTCGAGCGCGGCCGAGACCGCCGCGGGTGCGTACGCCCCGTCGAGGTCGAAGCCGATGAGCAGCCCGGCGCCGCGGGTCTCCACCACCCCGGGTACGGCGGCAAGCCCCGCGCGCAGGTGCGATCCCAAGGCGCGGGCATGATCGAGGGCGCCGGTCTCCTCGAGGACGGCCAGGGTGGCGAGGCCCGCGGCGCCGGCCACCGGGTTCCCGCCGAACGTCGTGCCGTGCTGTCCGGGCGTGAGCAGGCCCGATGCGGGCCCGTAGGTCAGCAGCGCGCCGATCGGGAACCCGCCGCCGAGTCCCTTGGCCAGGGTCATGGCGTCCGGGACGATGCCCGCGTCCTGGTGGGCGAACCAGGAGCCGGTGCGGCCGATGCCCGTCTGCACCTCGTCGATGATCAGGAGCGCGCCGTGGCGCGCCGTGACCTCCCGCGCGCGCCGCAGGTAGCCCGCAGGCAGGGGCCGGACGCCGGCCTCGCCCTGGATCGGTTCGAGGAACACGGCGGCAACCGTGTCATCGACGGCCGCGGCCAGGGCCTCGATGTCGCCGAAGGGAAGGTGCTCCACTCCGCCCGGGAGCGGGGCGAACGGTTCCCGGTAGGCCGGCTTCGAGGTGAGCGCCAGGGCACCCATGCTGCGCCCGTGGAAGGCGCCCTCGAGGGCCAGGATCCGGGTGCGGGTGGGCGGGCCGTTACGCCGGGCCAGCTTGAACGCGGCCTCGGTGGCCTCGGTCCCGGAGTTGGTGAAGAAGACGCGGGAGCCGTCCGGGGCTCCCGCCAGGGCCAGCAGCTTCTCGGCGAGCGCGACCTGGGTGGGGCTCGTGAAGAAGTTCGACACGTGGCCCAGGGTGGCCAGCTGGGCGGAGACCACCGAGGTGATGAAGGGGTGGGCGTGGCCCAGCGTGTTCACCGCGATGCCGCCGAGCAGGTCGAGGTAGGTGTTGCCGTCGGCGTCCTCCACCGTGCATCCGCTGCCGCGCACGAGGGCACGCTGCGGGGTGCCGAAGACGCCGAGGAGGGAGGAGCCGTACCGGGCGAGCCAGTCCGCGCCGGAAGCCTGAGTGCCCATTGGTGAGCCGAGCCGCGCCAGGAACTCCGCTCCCCCGGCCTCGGGCACTCCCCCGGTCCCGCCGCCCATGCCCGGACCTCCGCCGCTCATGCCCGGGCCCCCGCCCGGTGTGCGGCCGCGTCGGCCACGACCTGGGTGCCGATCCCCGCGTCGGTGAGGGTTTCGAGGATCAGCGAATGGGCAAGGCGCCCGTCGATCACGGAGGCGCTCCCGACGCCGCCGTCGACCGCCTTGAGGCAGGCCTTCATCTTCGGGATCATGCCCGCGGCCAGGGCGGGCAGCAGGTCCCGCAGCTCGCCGGCCGGGAGGGAGGAAATCAGCGAGTCCCTGTCGGGCCAGCTGCGGTACAGGCCCTCGACGTCCGTGAGGATCACCAGCCGGGAGGCGCCCAGGGCCTCGGCGAGGGCCGCGGCGGCGGTGTCGGCGTTGACGTTGAGCACCTGCCCGGTTCCGGCGCCGGCGCCGTCGATCTCCGGTGCGACGGTGGAGATCACGGGAATGCGCCCGGCTTCGAGGATGTCGAGGATGGCGCCGGGGTTGACACCGGTGACCTCCCCCACGAGGCCGAGGTCGACCTCCTGCCCTTCGACGACGGTGCCGGTGCGCACCGCCTGCAGCAGGCCGCCGTCCTCCCCGCTCAGGCCCACCGCGTAGGGGCCGTGGGCGTTGATCAGGCCGACGAGTTCCCGGCCCACCTGGCCGGTGAGCACCATGCGCACCACGTCCATGGCCTCGGCGGTGGTGATCCGCAGGCCGCCGGCGAATTCGGATTCGATGCCGAGGCGGCCGAGCATGGAGCTGATCTGCGGGCCGCCGCCGTGCACGACCACCGGGCGGACGCCGACGTGGTGGAGGAACACGATGTCCTCGGCGAAGGCGCGCCGGAGCTCGTCGTTGATCATGGCGTTGCCGCCGTACTTGATCACCATGGTGGTGCCGGCGAAGCGCTGGATCCAGGGCAGGGCCTCGATCAGGGCGGCGGCGGTGCCCTGCGCCCGGAGCAGGCCGGCGGTGGAGGCGGCGGAGTGGGTCACGGTGGGTCCTCGCGTCAGCTCGAGTATGCGGAGTTCTCGTGCACGTAGTCGTGCGTGAGGTCGTTGGTCCAGATGGTGGCGCTGGCCGTCCCGGCGGCGAGGTCGATCTCCACGGAGACCTCCCGGCCCGACAGGTCGACGAGCTCACGGGGATCCCCGATGCCGCCGTTGCGGCAGATCTGGACCCCGTTCATGGCGACGTTGAGGCGGTCGGGTTCGAACGCGGCGTCGGTGGTGCCGACGGCGGCGAGGACCCGCCCCCAGTTGGGGTCGTTGCCGAAGATCGCCGTCTTGAAGAGGTTCGAGCGGGCCACGGCCCGCCCCACCGTTTCGGCGTCGGCCTCCGAGGCGGCGTTCACCGTGGTGATGGCGATGGTGTGGCTCGCCCCTTCGGCGTCGGTGATCAGCTGGGAGGCGAGGTCCAGGCAGACTCCGGTGAGGGCCCGGGTGAACTGCGCCGGGTCGGCGGGAACACCGCTGGCACCCGAGGCGAGCAGCACCACCGTGTCGTTGGTGGACATGCACCCATCGGCGTCGGTCCGGTCGAAGCTGACCCGCACCGCGGCCCGCAGCGCGGCGTCGAGCTGGGCGGGGGCGAGCACGGCGTCGGTGGTGAGCACCACGAGCATCGTCGCGAGTCCGGGCGCGAGCATTCCGGCGCCCTTGGCCATCCCCCCGATGGAGTATCCCTCGCTCGGGGCGTCCGGGGAGCCGGGGTAGCGCGCCTCCTTGGAGACGGTGTCGGTGGTCATGATGGCCTCGGCGGCGGCCGCGCCCCCGCCGGAGCTGAGGGTGCCCGCGGCCGTCGACACCCCGCGCAGCAGTTTGTCCATCGGCAGCTGCTCCCCGATGAGCCCGGTGGAGCAGACGAAGACGTCCGCCGCGGAGACGCCCAGCAGTTCCGCGGTGACCTCGGCCGTGCGGTGGGTGTTGGCGAAACCTTCGGGGCCGGTGCAGGCGTTGGCGCCCCCGGAGTTCAGGACGACGGCGTCGACCCGGCCGTCGGAGACGACCTGGCGCGACCAGAGCACCGGCGCGGCGGCGACCCGGTTGGTGGTGAACACCGCGGCGGCATGCTTCAGGGGTCCGTCGTTGACGACGAGGGCGACGTCGGGCCCGCCGGAGGCCTTGAGTCCGGCGGCGGCGCCGGCGGCGCGGAAGCCGCCCGGGGCGGTGATGCTCATGGTGCTGTCCCCTGGAGGGTCAGGCCCGTGGTCTCTTCGAGGCCGAGGGCGATGTTCATTGACTGGACGGCCCCGCCGGCCGTTCCCTTGGTGAGGTTGTCGATGACGCAGCTGACGATCACCCGCCCTGCGTGCTCGTCGAAGGCAAGCTGGAGGTTCGCATAGTTGGAGCCGAGCACGGCCTTCGTCACCGGCCACTGCCCCTCCGGGAGGAGCCGCACGAACGGCTCGCCGGCGTAGGCGCCGTCCCAGGCGGCCCGGAGCGCCTCCGCAGTGGTGCCGGGGCGCACCCGCGCGGTGGCGGTGGTGAGGATGCCGCGCGCCATCGGGGCGAGGGTGGGCGTGAAGGAGATCCGGACCGGCTCTCCGGCGGCGGCGCTGAGGCCCTGTTCGATCTCCGGGGTGTGCCGGTGGCTTCCGCCGACACCGTAGGGGCTCATGCCCCCCATCACCTCGGAACCGAGGAGGTGCGCCTTGGCGGCCTTCCCTGCCCCGGAGGTGCCGGAGGCGGAGACCACGACGACGTCGTCGGGCTCCAGCAGGCCCGCGGCGAAGCCGGGGACGAGGGCGAGCAGGACCGACGTCGGGTAACAGCCGGGCACGGCGATGCGGCGGGCACCGCGCAGCGCCTCGCGGTGCCCGGGAAGTTCCGGCAGGCCGTAGGGCCAGGTGCCGGCGTGCGCCGAGCCGTAGAAGGCCTCCCAGGCGGCGGGGTCCTCGAGGCGGTGGTCGGCGCCGGCGTCGATCACGAGCGTGTCCGGGGACAGCCGGGCGGCGATCCCGGCGCTTGCGCCGTGGGGCAGGGCGAGGAAGACGACGTCGTGGCCGCTGAGGATCTCGACGGAGGTTTCCTCCAGCACGCGGTCGGCGAGCGCGTGGAGGTGCGGCTGGAGCGCACCGAGCCGCTCACCGGCGTTGCTGTGGGCGGTGATGGCGCCGATTTTGACCTGCGGATGGGAGGCGAGGAGGCGCAGCAGCTCCCCGCCGGCGTACCCGCTGGCTCCCGAGACGGCAACAGAAAGACTCATTCCGCCAGCATACGGCAGTTTTATGCACTTATCTACATAGTTATGCAGACTGCGGCCGCCGTCATGCGTGGCGGCACGGGATACCTGCGCCTAGCATGGGGAACTCAACCCAACGAACGGAGCCCAGCATGCCGAAGGCCATTGTCGTCACCGAGACCGGCGGACCCGGGGTCCTGGTCAGCACGGAGGTGCCGCGCCCGGTCCCGGCGGGCACCCAGCTGCTGGTCGAGGTCGCCGCGGCAGGAGTCAACTTCATCGAGACCTACCAGCGCAGCGGCGCCTACCCCGTGGAGCTTCCCTTCACCCCGGGCGCCGAGGCAGCCGGTGTCGTCGTCGAACTCGGGCCATCGGCGGCGGGGTTCTCCGTCGGTGACCGGGTGGCCTTCGCCGAGGGCGCCGGCACCTACGCCGAGTACGCGCTGGTGGAGGCCGACAAGGCCCTGCCGGTGCCCGACGGGGTGGAGCTGGAGACGGCCGCCGCCGTCGTCCTGCAGGGCCTCACCGCCCACTACCTGAGCAACTCCACCTTCCCGGTGGCTTCCGGGCAGACCGTGCTGACCCACGCGGGCGCGGGCGGCGTGGGCCTGCTGCTGATCCAGCTGCTCAAGGCCAAGGGGGCCCGGGTGATCACGACGGTATCCAGTCCCGGCAAGGAGGAACTGGCCCGCGGGGCCGGGGCGGACGAGGTGCTCGGCTATGACGGGTTCGACGAGGCGGTCCGGGAACTGACCGGCGGCACCGGCGTCGACGTCGTCTACGACGGGGTGGGCAGGGACACGTTCGAGGGCTCGCTGAAGTCGCTGCGGGTCCGCGGCACGATGGTCCTCTTCGGGGCCGCATCGGGTGCGGTGCCGCCGATGGATCCCCAGCGCCTGAACCACGGCGGGTCGCTGTTCCTGACCCGGCCCTCGATCAACCACTACCTGCGCACCGCCGAGGAGCGCCGCTGGCGCTCCGGCGACCTGTTCGGGGCCATCACCGCCGGCGCCCTGGACGTGCGCATCGGCGCGAGGTATCCGCTGGCCGATGCGGGGCGCGCCCATGAGGACCTCCAGGCCCGCCGGACCACCGGGAAGGTGCTCCTGATCCCCTGACCCCCTGAAATCCCGAGCCCGAAGGACCCGGCGGAAGACGACGGCGGCACCGGGTGCAGCCGCGCTGCATCCGGTGCCGCCGTCGTGCCCCTAACGCTGGACGGCGCCGAACCGGTCCGCGGCCACCGCGATGGCGGCGCCGCGGGCGGCGCTCGCCTCCTCCGCGGTCAGCGTACGGTCCGGTGCGCGGAAGCGCAGGGCAAACGCGAGGGACTTCTTGCCCTCATCGATGCCCGGGCCCAAATACACGTCGAACAGGCTCAGGTCCTCGAGCAGATCCCCCGCGCCCTCGCGCAGGGCCTCGAGCACCGCCGAGGAGGGAACGTCGTCCCCTACGACGAGCGCCACATCCTGGGTGGAGGCGGGGAAGGTGGAGAGGTTCCGCGCCACGATGACATCCGGCGCGGCCTCGAAAAGGAGGTCCGCGTTGATCTCGAGCGCGACGGTCCGGGCCGGCAGGTCCGAGGCCGCCGTCAGCTTCGGGTGCAGCTCACCGGCGTAGCCGAGGATCTCCCCGCTGCGCAGGCGGATGCGTGCCGTGCGCCCGGGGTGGAAGGCCTGGTGCGCGCCCTGCTCCACGACCACGTCGACGCCGGTGACCTCGCCCATCAGGCGCACGGCGTCCACCGCGTCGGCCCAGTCCCAGGCCCGCGGCGTCAAGCCCGGCGCGGCGGACGCCTCATGGCCGGCGTAGACGGCGGCAATCATCTGGGGCTGGTACGGGATGCCCTCGTACAGGGCATCGAGCACCTCCTCCGGCGGGCGCACGCCCAGCGGAGGGATGCTCCCGGTGCCCATGGATTCACCCGGGAGGAACACCAGGCCGGTCTCCATCAGGGCGAGGTCCCGGAACCCGCGGGAGACGTTGCGCCGGACGATGTCGAGCAGGCCCGGCAGCACTGAGGTGCGTAGGTACCCGAGTTCGGCGCTGAGCGGGTTCGCCAGCTTCACGGCCGGGGCCGGGACGCCCTCCTCGGCGGACCCGAAGGTGTTGTTGGAGTCCTTGGAGACGAACGGGTAGGACAACACCTCGGTCAGCCCGGCGGCGGCGAGCGCGTTGAGGAGGCGGCGGCGCTGCTGCTGGAGGCGGGTGAGCCCGCGCCCCGGCGGCGCCGTCGGCAGCGAGGAAGGGATCTTGTCGAAGCCGACGAGCCGGATGATCTCCTCGGTGAGGTCCTCGCGGGTCTCGAGGTCCGGGCGCCAACTCGGAGGGACCACCCGGTGGCCGCCGTCGTGCGCGGTGACCGTGGCACCCAGGTCCTCGAGTGTGCCGGTGATCTGCTCCGGGGTGAAGTCCAGCCCGATCAGGCGGGCGGGGAAGCCTTCGGGCAGGTCGATGCGGCGCGGCTCCGGGGCGGTCCCGACGTCGGTGGCGGCCGTGTCGGCGGTGCCCCCGGCGAGTTGGACGATGAGTTCGACGGCGCGCTGGGCCGCGATGTCGGCGACGTGCCAGTCGACGCCGCGCTCGAAGCGCTTCGAGGCCTCCGAGGGCAGGCGGTGGCGGCGGCGGGAGCGGCCGATGCTGACTTCCTCGAAGTGCGCCGATTCGATCAGCACGTTGGAGGTGGCGGCGGAGACCTCGGTCGCCGCACCGCCCATCACCCCGGCGATGCCGATCGGCCCTGAGGCGTCGGTGATCAGCAGGTCGCCCGGGTCGAGGGCGCGCTCCTTGTCGTCGAGGGTCTTCAGCTTCTCGCCCTCGGTGGCGCGCCGCACCACGATGTCGCCGGACAGCCGGTCCAGGTCGTAGAAGTGGAGCGGCTGCCCCAGTTCGAGCATCACGTAGTTGGAGATGTCGACGACCAGCGAGATCGAGCGCATTCCGGCAAGGCGCAGGCGTGCGGCCATCCAGGGCGGGGTGGGCCGGGTCGGATCGACGCCGCGCACGGTGCGCGCCACGAACCTGTCGCATCCGGGCCGGCCGTAGATCGGGGCCGCATCCTCGAGCCGCACGGGGTAGCCGGGTCCGGAGGCCTCGGGCACGGTGACGGCGTCAGCCGGATCGGTGAACTTGGTGCCCGTGGCGTGGGCGTATTCGCGGGCGACCCCCCGGAGGGAGAAGGCGTACCCGCGGTCGGGGGTGACATTGATCTCGGCGGCCTCATCGTAGAGTCCGAGCAGTTCCATCGCGTCGGAGCCCACCTCGGGGTCGAGGCCCAGGGTGGAGAGCACCAGGATGCCGTCGTGGTCCTCGCCGATGCCCAGCTCGCGCACCGAGGCGATCATGCCGGCCGAGAGGTGGCCGTAGGTCTTCCGCGGGGTGATGGCGAAGTTGCCCGGCAGCAGGGCGCCGGGCAGGGTCACGACGACCTTGTCGCCCTCGGCGAAGTTGTGGGCGCCGCAGACGATGCCCTGCACGCCCGAGGGGTCGATGCCCTCGCCGGTCAGGGTCTGCTCGGCGCCTACGGGTACCACGCGCACCTGGCACCAGTTGATCGTCTTGCCGTTGGACTGGGGCTCCTTCACCACGCTGAGCACCTGGCCCACGACGATGGGGCCGCGCAGCTCGGCGGTGGGCCGGTGGACCGCCTCCTCCTCGAAGCCGACGGTGACCAGGTCGGCCAGAACGTCTTCGGCTGTGGCGTCGGCGGGCACTGCGGCGAACTCCCGCAGCCATGAAAGGGGGATTCTCACTTAGATCTCCATCCCGAAGTGTTGGCTGAAACGTACGTCGCCCTCGATCATGTCGTGCATGTCGCTGACCTCATTGCGGAACATGAGCGCCCGCTCGATCCCCATGCCGAAGGCGAACCCGGAGTACACCTCGGGGTCGATCCCGGCGGCGCGCAGCACGTTCGGGTTGACCATGCCGCAGCCGCCCCACTCGATCCACTGCGGTCCGCCCTTGGCTCCGGGGTGCCAGATGTCCAGCTCGGCGCTCGGCTCGGTGAAGGGGAAGTAGTTCGGCCTGAGGCGGACCTTGGCCTCCGCTCCGAACAGCTGCCGGGTGAAGTGCTCGAGGGTTCCCACGAGGTCGGCCATCGTGAGGCCCCGGTCGATGGCGAGGCCCTCGAACTGATGGAAGACCGGCGTGTGGGTCGCATCGAGCTCGTCGGTGCGGAAGACCTTCCCGGGGCACAGCACGTAGATGGGCAACTCGCGTTCAAGCATGGAGCGCACCTGCACCGGGGAGGTGTGGGTGCGCAGCACCAGGTGGGCGCCGGGCGGCTCGACGAAGAAGGTGTCCTGCATCTCGCGCGCCGGGTGGTCCGGCTTGAAGTTCAGGGCGTCGAAGTTGAACCACTCCGACTCGAGCTCCGGGCCCTCGGCGATCTCCCAGCCCATGCCGACGAAGATGTCGGTGACGCGTTCCTGCAGGGTGGACAGCGGGTGCCGGGCACCCAGGCGCCGCCGCCGGGGGGCGGCGGTGACGTCGACGGCCTCCTCGACGAGGATCCGGGCGTCGCGCTCGGCTTCGAGTTCGAGGGTGCGGGCGGCGAGCGCGGCGTTGATCCTGCCGCGGGCCGGGCCGATGTTCTTGCCGGCGGCGGCCTTCTGGTCCTTGGCGAGGGCGCCGATGCCGCGGTTGGCCAGGCTGAGGGCCGACTTCTCCCCGGTGTGGGCAATCCGGACAGCCTTGAGGGAATCGAGGCTTTCGGCCGCCGCGATGTCGGCCAGGGCCTTCTCGACCGCCGCCGAAACGGCCGCGGCGTCAAGGGGGTCCGGGATTTCGGCGCCGGGGCTCCCGGCCCCGGCTTGCTCGTGGGAGTTAGACATCGGGATGGCTTACCTAGCACTCTCGTTTGCGGGTCCGGCGGACGCAGGAGGCCTGCGGAGCCGTTCGGGGAAGATCCGGGGGCGGCGGTGGAACTTCAGCTTCCCGGCATGGCCAGTCTAATTGACCGGGAACTAGGATAACCGCATGAACTCCGGCGGCGCCGTGGCCAGCGCCCTGAACTGGGTCAACCTCTCGACCCCCTGCGCCCTGCTGCTCGCCCGGGCCAAGGGGTGCACCCTGTCGGCCGGGCCGGGTGGACTCATCATCGCCGAGGGCTGGACCGGCCGGCTGCCCATCGCCCGGGCCTTCACCGTGGGCAGCGTCGTATTCCTGCGCGGGCCCCGCTCACGGGCGGGAACGGCCCTGCTCGCCCACGAGGCCCGGCACAGCGTGCAGTACGCGGCGTGCCTGGGCCTGCCGTTCCTTCCGCTGTATTTCGCCGCCGCCGCCTGGTCGGTGCTGCGCACCGGCGACCCCGCCTCGCTCAACCCCTTCGAACGCCGTGCCGGCCTGGCCGACGGCGGCTACCGGGAGCGGCCCGTCCGCGGCCTGCGCGCCGCCGCGGCGGCGGTGATCCGCCGGCGCTGAGGACGAACCGACCCTGATCCCCCGGAGCCGGCCGCCGCGGCTTCGAGTATCCAGGGCTAGTGTTCGGCGCCGGCGGGGACCTCGATGTCGACGGGGTTCTCCAGCGCGGTCACGGCGATCAGGGCGAGCGCGAAGGCCATCTGCCCGACGTCGAGCCCCGGCTTGCCGTGCACCGCCCCCTGCCCGGTTGAGTACGGCACGTGCACGAAGCCCCCGGTGATGCCTTCCCGCGAGGCGAGCAGATCCATCAGGGCGTAGAAGGTCGCGTTGCAGACATAGGTGCCGGCCGTCTGGGAAACCTCGACGGGGATCCCTGCGCCGGTCAGGTTTTCCAGGGCCGCCTTGATCGGGAGCGTCGTGAAGTACGCCGCGGGGCCGCCGCCGCGCACCGGGCGGTCGACGGGCCGCTCCCCGCGGTTGTCCGGAAGGCGCGCGTCGATGACGTTGATCGCCACCCGCTCCAGGGAGATGGCGCTGCGGCCGCCCGCCTGCCCCGCGCACAGCACGAGGCGGGGCTGGAACTGCTCAAGGGCGGCGGCAAGGGCCACCGGTGCCTCCGCGAAGGAACACGGCAGCTCGACCGCGGCCGCCTCGTACCCTTCGGACGCCAGCCGGTCGGCGGCGCGGCGGGCCGCCGTCCAGGAGGGATTGGTGGCCTCACCGCCAAACGGCTCGAAGCCGGTCAGGAGGATCATGGAACAAGCGTAGGGCATCGGCTGCCGCCCACCCCTGCTTTTGTGTCGAATATGTGTTCTAATTTCCTCATGCGTTGGGATGCCCAGAAGACCGCACCGGCCCTGCCGGTGGCCGGCACCGAGCCCCTGCTGCCCCTCGCCGGGTTGGTCCGCACTGTGCGCACCCCGGAGTTCGCCGGCATCACCTTCCACGAGGTCGTCTCCAAGTCCGTGCTGAACCGGGTCCATGAGGGCTCCGGCATGCCCTTTTCCTGGACGATCAACCCGTACCGCGGCTGTTCCCACGCCTGTGTCTACTGCTTCGCCCGCAAGACCCACAGCTACCTCAACCTCGATGCGGGGCTCGACTTCGATTCGCAGCTCGTCGTGAAGACCAATGCCCCGGAGGTGCTCCGCAGGGAACTGGCCCGGCCCTCCTGGCGGCACGAGCACGTGGCCATGGGGACCAACACCGACCCCTACCAGCGGGCCGAGGGGCGCTACCGCCTGATGCCCGGCATCATCACCGCGCTCGCGGACTCCGGGACGCCGTTTTCGATCCTGACCAAGGGCACGTTGCTGGCGCGGGACATTCCGCTGCTGACGGCCGCGGCCGGCTCGGTCCCGGTGGGGATGGGCATCTCCCTGGCGCTCACCGACGCCGCCCTGGCCGAGGCGGTGGAGCCCGGGACGCCGTCGCCGAAGGCGCGTCTTGGACTCATCCGCCGGCTTCGGGACGCGGGCCTGCCCTGCGGAGTGATGGCGATGCCGATCCTGCCGTGGCTCACCGACTCCGACGAGGCCCTCGATTCACTCTTCGGTGCGCTGGCCGGGGCGGGCGCAACCGGGGTGAGCGCCGGTCCGCTCCATCTGCGCCCGGGGGCGCGCGAATGGTTCCTGGGCTGGCTTTCGAGGCATCACCCGCACCTGGTCCCGCGCTACCGGGAGCTCTACGGGGGCGGCTCCTACGCCTCCAAGGAGTACACGCAGTGGCTCACCGGGAGGATCCGCCACTTCCGGAGGGCCCATGGCCTTCGGGCCGGAGCCGGTTTCCTGCGCAACCTGCGGACGGAGGACCGTCGGGAAGGCGCGGCGCCCACCCCGGCGGGCGCGCCGGCACCCAGGCCGCCCGGGCGCCCGCGTCGGCCCGGTGCGCCCTCAGCCGGGGTTCCGGCGGAACCGACCCTGTTCTAGCGGCTCCTCTGAGCGCACCAGCTCGAGGAGCGCGTCGACGATGGGGCGGTCGGCCGGGATCCACGGGAGTGCCTCCAGTGCCCCCGCGTCTGCCAGCCCGATCCAGCGCAGTTCGTCATGGTCCTCAAGGGGGCGCGGGTCGCCGGAGGCCACCTCGGCGAGCCAGACGCGCATCACGGCCGAGGCATTGAGCGGCCACCCGCCGGGCAGGGGGCCGGTGAGCTCGGGACCGAGGTCCGCCTCGACGCCCAGTTCCTCCCTCAGTTCACGGTGGAGGGCGTCGGTGCAGGCCTCTCCGGGTTCGACCTTGCCGCCCGGGAACTCCCACATGCCGGCGAACTGCTCGGGCGCCGTCCGGCGGGCGACGAGGAGGGCCGTGGGCCGGGCCAGGGAGTCCACGATGGCGGCGCCGACGATCTGGCGCACCGCGGGGGGCGTTTCGCGTAGGGTCACGCGTCGAGTCTAACCAGCGTCCGGACCGGGGCCGGCGCCTCAGCTCTCCTCGGGGTGGACGAGCCGCCCGTCGCCCGGCTCGTCGAAGTGCTCCGGATTGTCCTCATGCCGATATTCGCCGTGCGGGCTCAGCCCGGGAACGAACTGCCCCGCATTGAGCTGGGTCGAGGTGTAGGCCTCCTCCGAGAACTCCCCGGTGGTCCCGTGCCCGGCTTCCAGAAGGTTGATGTCCTCCCGGAGGTGCTCGCTCTCCGGCAACTGGTCTTTCGGGTGAAACCAACTCATGGATAAAGCCAACCAGACCTCACCGCTTTGCACCAGAACTCCGGGCCCCGCCACCACGCGGAGTCCGGACCCGCCGCTTCTGTGACCCATCCAACCCGCGTGCCGCACCCGCTCCCGTTACAGTGGGGGAAGACAACGGCGTCAAGTGCCGGAGCTCCGGCGCCGATTTCTCCTTCCGCCGAAAGTCGTTCATGTCTTCCTCCCGGTCCGCCGCCGCCATTTCGCCCCGCCAGCTGGGCCTCGCCATCGCCGCCCTCGCCGTCGGGGGCTTCGCCATCGGCACCACCGAATTCGCCATCATGGGGCTCCTGCAGGAAATGGTCGATGACCTCGGCCTCAGCTACAGCCAGGGCGGCCACGTCATCTCCGCCTACGCCATCGGCGTGGTGGTCGGCGCCCCGGTCCTGGCGACGCTCGGCGCGCGCAGGCGCCAGCGCACCATGGCCGTGGTCCTGATGGGCGTTTTCACCCTGGGCAACCTCTTCTCGTTCCTGGCCGCCGGCTACGGCTGGCTGCTGCTCTCCCGGTTCCTCTCCGGGCTCCCCCACGGCGCCTACTTCGGGGTGGCCGCCGTGATCGCCGCCTCGCTGGCCAAGCCGACCCGGCGGGCGTGGGCGATCTCGATGGTCATGGTCGGCCTCAGTGTCGCCAACGTGATCGGGGTGCCCTTCGCCACCTGGCTCGGCCAGCAGTTCGGGTGGCGCACGATGTTCCTGCTGGTCGTGGTGACCGGCGTCGCCACGGTCCTGCTGGTCCTGAAGTTCGTCCCGCTGCAGGAGGTGCACCCGGACGCGAGCATCCGCAGCGAACTCTCCGCCCTGCGCCGTCCGCAGATGTGGATGACCCTGCTGATCGGCACCGTCGGCTTCGGGGGGTTCTTCGCCGTCTACTCCTTCATTGCGCCGATCATCACCGAGGTCACCGAACTGCCCGCAGGCATCCTGCCGCTGGTGGTCGCGCTGTACGGGATCGGGATGCTCGTCGGGAACGTCGTGGGCGGGCGGATCGCGGACCGGTCCGTCCTGGGCAGCATCTACGCGGTGATGGCGGTCATCGTCGTCGTGCTCGTCCTCTTTCCGCTGGCGATGCGCTACCCGCCGACGGCTTTCCTCTTCGTCTTCCTGGTGGGGGCCAGCGGGGCCTCCCTCATCCCTTCGCTCCAGACGCGGCTCCTCGATGTCTCCCCCGGTGCACCCTCGCTCGCCTCCTCGCTGAACCACGCCGCCCTCAATATCGCCAACGCACTCGGCGCGGCGCTCGGCGGCGCGGTGATCGCCGCGGGCTGGGGATTCACCGCGCCGGCCCTGATTGGTGCGGGGCTGGCCGTCGTGGGCCTGCTGGTGGCGCTCTCGAGCGGCAGGATGGACGCCCGTCAGGCCCGGAGCGCCGCGCGTACGCTCGAGGCGGTCGGCTAGGCACTCAGGCATGCGCGGGCGCAGTACGGGCTCAGGCGGGGCGGGACGAAATACCGCACCACGGTTGCGTGCTCCGCTCAGGCCGGTACGGGTTCAGGCGGGGCCGGACCGAAATACCGCAGGACGGGTGCGTGCTCCGCTCAGGCCGGCGCGGGACCGCCCGCCGGCCGGCGCTGGGCCCGGGCCGAGGCGTAGAGGCACACAGTGGCGGCGGTACCGACATTGAGGCTTTCCGCCTGCCCGTAGACGGGCACGGCGACCCGGTGCCCGGCCGCCTCGACGAGTTCGCGCGGCAGGCCCTGGGCCTCGTTGCCGAAGAGCCAGGCGGTTGGCTCCTCGAGCCGGGCGCGGCTCCCTACGGTGGTGCCCGCAGTGGCTGCGTCACCGCCCGCGCCGAGGCGGCGTGCCGAAGATTCATCCTGCAGCGCATCGAGGTCGACGTCGCCGTACCCGTCCGCCGCGAGGACCGTGAGGGAGTGCTCCGCCAGAGCGGCGAGGACCAGGTCCCGGTCGGCGCCGAGCACCACGGGCAGGTGGAACAGCGACCCGGCGGTGGAGCGCACCGCCTTGGGATTGTAGAGATCGACGCTTGAGGCCGTGAGGATCACGGCGTCCGCGCCGGCGGAATCGGCTGCGCGGAGGATGGTGCCGGCGTTGCCCGGGTCGCGGACCTCGACGAGCACCGCCAGGAGCCGGGGGCGCCCGGCGAGCACGGTTTCAAGCGGCACGTCGATGAAATGGCACACCGCGATGAGGCCCTGGGGCGTGACCGTTGAGGACATTCCGGCGAGGACCTCCTCGGTCACCAGCCGGGGGGCCGGCAGGCCCGGTGCGTCGGCGAGGGCGGCGATGTCCGGGTTCCGCTCAAGCCCCGTCTCGGTGGCATAGAGGTCGGTGACGACCTCCGGCCCGCCGGACGCCGCGCGCGCCGCGTGGAGCCGGAGCGCCTCCCGGACCGCCTGCGGGCCCTCGGCGAGGAACTGCCGCCGCTTTAAACGCGCCGGACGCCCCGCAAGCCGCGCGACCTCCTTCACCCGATCGGCTCGGGGGTTGGTCATCGCTGGTGCCTGGGGGCGTCCGGATCCATTCATGAAATTGCAGGCTGCCGCCGGACGTGCCGGCGGGGAAGCCTAGGCCTTCGCTGCAGCCTTGGCCTTGGTGGCGCGGGGCGCCTTGACGACCTTCTCCTCCGCGACCGCGGGAGCCGAGGTGTCGGCGGGCAGGGCGGCCTTGGCGAGGGAAACCAGCGTGGCGAACGCGGCGGCGTCGGTGACGGCCAGGTCGGCGAGCATGCGGCGGTCCACCTGGATCTCGGCGGCCTTCAGGCCCTGGATCAGGCGGTTGTAGGTGAGGCCGTTCGCGCGGGACGCAGCGTTGATGCGCTGGATCCAGAGGCGGCGGAAGTCGCCCTTGCGCTTGCGGCGGTCACCGTAGCTGTACACGAACGAGTGCAGCAGCTGCTCTTTGGCCTTGCGGTACAGGCGCGAACGCTGTCCGCGGTAGCCCTTGGCGCGCTCAAGAATAACCCGACGCTTTTTGTGGGCGTTTACCGCCCGCTTCACACGTGCCACGTGCGTACTCCTTCAGTAGTTCGTCCGTCCGGCCTGCTGGCCCCGGCGCTGTCCGCGGTGCGGTGCGCCTGAAACGGAAAGGTTGGTGTGGTCTTAGACGCCCAGCATCTTCTTGATGACCTTGGTGTCGGCCTTCGAGACGATCTTGTCGCTGGCCAGACGGCGGGTCAGCGTCGAGGACTTGTGCTCGAGGTAGTGGCGGCGGTTGGCCTGCTGGCGCTTCAGCTTGCCGCTGCCGGTCAGCTTGAAGCGCTTCTTGGCGCCACTGTGGGTCTTCATCTTCGGCATGGGAACCGATCTCCTTCTGCTAGCCGCGGACGGGTGTCAGCGGTGGGACGGCGCCCGGGGGCGCCTGCGGTTTTACTTGGTCACCCGGAAGGGGATTCCAAGAGCTGGGAAATTCCTACTCGGAAGTTCCAGGCTTCGGCCGGCTCGACGGGCTCTTCGACGGAGCCGTCCTTCCGGCAGGCTTGGGTGCGGCGGCGGGCTTGGGGACCGCCATCGGCTTCGGTGCACCGCCCGGCTTGGGCGCCGACATCGGCTTCGGGGCCGCGGCCGGTGCAGCCTGCGCGGCCGGTTTCGCCTCCGGCCGTGCTGCGGCCGGCTTTGACGGCGCTGCCGCGGGCTTCGACGGCGCGGCCGCGGGCCGGGCAGCCCGGGCGGGCGCCTGCCGCGGGGCCGGCGCCTTGGCGGGCTCGGCGGCCGGCGCTGCCGGCTCGACGGCGGGTGCCGCCGGCTCGACGGCCGGAGCTGCCTCCTGGACGGGAGTCGCGGGCTCGGGGGCCGCGGGCGCCGCCTCGGCGGGGGCTGCGGCCTCCGCCGGCTGGCTTCCGGTGATCGAGTAGCCCTCGGGCAGCAGGTCCGCGAGGGTCTGCGTCAGCGGAGCGCCACTGGCACCCGAGACGTCGACCCGGGGGGTGCCCGACTTGGCCGCCTCGTTCGCCGCCTTGGCGTCGGCGCGCTGCGTGGCGCGGCGGGCCTCGGCCTTCGCCTCGGCCTTGTTCTTGACCGGGCCGATCACCATGACCATGTTGCGGCCGTCGATCCTCGGCGAAGATTCGACGACGCCGACCTCGGCGACATCCTCGGCGAATCGCTGCAGCAGTCGGATGCCCATTTCGGGGCGCTGCTGTTCGCGGCCGCGGAACTGGATCATGGCCTTGACCTTGTCGCCCGCGCCGAGGAACCGGATGGCGTGTCCGCGCTTGGTCTCGTAGTCGTGGGTGTCGATCTTCAGGCGGAAGCGGATTTCCTTCAGGACCGTGTTGGTCTGGTTTTTCCGCGCTTCGCGCGCCTTGACCGCGGCTTCGTACTTGTACTTGCCAAAATCCATGAGCTTGGCGACCGGAGGCTTGGCCTGCGGTGCAACCTCAACAAGATCCAGGTCGGACTCGGCGGCAAGTCGGAGTGCGTCCTCGATACGGACAATTCCTACCTGTTCGCCGGCAGGTCCAACCAACCGCACCTCGGAAACGCGGATACGATCATTGATTCTTGGCTCGCTAATGTGTAGCTCCTGTTTGTTCGAAACCTGTAAAACCGCCTGCACATGGAGAAGGCCTCCAATCGCATGCGCAATCGAAGGCCTCGGGTATCAGTGCGGCGGACCTGCCCGGCAGATACCGGCATGTCGTCAGGCACGCATCGCGCCTGCTGCACCGACCTGGACCCGGCTGCCTGAAGCGCTTCCCGAAGAAGCACCAGGCAATCGCGGGTGGGAGAGGACTCCGCTTGCATCCTGCACGTGTCTTTTCCCATACCCGCGAAGGGGCGCCGGGAGTAACGACGTGCAGTTGGTCTGTGACAAGCTTACCAGTATGAGCACTCCGAACAGCAATCCCGCCGAAACCGGGCCGGGCACCCCCGCTTCCGCCTCCGACCCCTCTCCGATCCGCCGCAGCTTCGCCGATGAAACGGTGCCGCAGGATGGCGCCGGGGACGAGGTCCGCCAGCACATGCGCGACATCGCCGAAGTGGCGGCCGTGGAGGTCATCACCACCTCGGCCGTGCACCTGATGAGTGCCGCCGCCGTCAAGTGCGGGCTGGCCGCCGGAGACGACGCGGAGGAACTCAAGGACCTCGATGAGGCGCGGAAGCTCATCACCGCCCTGGCCGGTTTCGTGACGGCCGCGGCTCCGGAGATCGGAAGCCAGCACGCCGGACCGTTGCGCGACGGCCTGCGCTCGCTGCAGTTGGCCTTCCGGGAGGCGTCGGTGATCCCCGACGCGCCGGGCAAGGGCCCGGGCGAGAAGTTCACCGGCCCGGTCAACTAGGACCATCCTTCCGGCGGCCGGCCCACCACGGGCCGGCCGCCGCTGCGTTTAACGGCCCGGGCCCCGCAGCTCCGCCGCCGGTGGTGCTGTTGTCGCCTGGTGCTGCGGCCGGTGCTGCTTCCGGCGGGCGCTGGTGCTGCTGCCCGCCGGTGCCGCTTCCGGCCGGTCCTGTCAGCCGACGGGCGCCCGGCGCCGCCGCACCTGCTGGGCGGCGAGGCCGGCGGTCCCGATGAGTGCAGCGGCCCCACCGACGGCGACGAAACCGCCCCACGGACCCACCGCGTCGATCAGGACCCCGGCGAGCGGGGCCCCGACGGCCACCCCCGACGTCAGCGCCGAACCGTACCAGCCCATCGCCTCTCCCCTGCGCTTCTCCGGCACGAGGTCCGCCACCTTCTCCGAGGCCGCCGACAGCACCGGCGCGCAGAGCAGGCCCGGTGCGATGGAGAGCAGGCTCAGGGAGACGGTGTCGGTGGCGAACGCCATGGGAATCGTCAGCACGCCCATGCCGAGCAGCAGCACGAGCGGCGAGATCGGTTTGTGCAGGGCCCCGTAGAGCAGCCCGCCCACGATCGAGGCGGCGCACCAGGCGGCGAACACCAGGCCGAGCTGCCCCTCCCGCCCGGTCTGTTCGAGGGTCGCGATGATGCCAACCTCGGTGCCGGAAAGCGCGAGGCCGGCTCCGGCGGCGACGGCCATGACGACGGCCAGCGGAATGGTGACCCAGGTGAACCGGGAGCCCACCCTGCCGCCCACCCGGCGCAGCACGGGCACCGCCGCGCGCGGCACGAGTTCGGCCGAGGCCTCGTTGACGCGGGCGGGCGCCGCAGCCACCACCGACTCGACCGCCAGGGCCTGGTCCTCGGACTCGCTCGGCGCGGGAAGCGCCCCGGGCTGCCCGGTCCGGGTCGGCGGGTTGTAGATCATCAGCAGGATTCCCGCGGCGGCAGTGGCGAAGCCCACCAGGGTCAGGCCGAGCACCGTGGACACCTGCGTCGCGAGCACGATACCGACCGCCGGGCCCACCATGAAGATGGTTTCGGTGGAGATGGCGTCGAGGGTGAAGGCCGTGCGGCGGGACTGCCCCTCCACCAGCACGCCGAGCGACTGGCGCACCACGGAGAAGACCGGAAGGGTGAACAGCCCGCCCACGAGCGCCGCGAGCAGCAGCCATTCGTAGGGCAGCCGCGGGGCGACCGACCAGATGACGGCCTCGGCGATGACCGAGGGAATCAGCGCCTTCCGCAGTCCGACGCTGTCCACCCGCCGGCCGCGCCAGGGCGCGCCGACGGCGATCCCGATGGTGACGAGCGCGGCGACGGACCCCGCCGCGGCGTAGCCGCGGTCCAGGGTCTGGACGACATGCAGGGTCAGGAGGACCCCCGCGGCGGAGTGGGGGAACCGGGCGATCATGCCGACGAGCAGCAGCCTCCGGACAGGAACGATGCGCAGCAGTTCCAGGTAGACGGCAAAGTTCACGGCGGCATCTCTCTTGCTGATCCTTCGCGGTCAGCTGGTTATTCGGATCTCCAGGGAGTCGACACGCTCGACGAACTCCCGGCGGGCCTGCAGGGAGGCGCGCAGGCGCTCCACCAGGTCCCGGACGGCGGTCGGGCTGAGCCCGGGCTGCAGGCGGACGCTCATCCGAAGCTCGGGGCCGGCTCCGCCGCCGGAGACAAGCCTACCGCCAGCGGTCCGTGCAGGTACCCCGGACCCCGGCTCAAGCACGACGTCGACGACGGCCTCCTCGCCGCCGACGATCGGGGCGACGATGCCGCTCAGGTCGGGGCTCCGGTAGGACGGCGTCCAGGTCTCCTGCTGGGCCAGGGCCCACACCGCCGGGCGGCGCACCACGAAGGTGAAGTCGGCTCCCGGGTCCACCACGAGCAGTTCGGCCTTCTCGGCGACGGCGGCAAGGGCCGCGCGCGCAGCGTAGGCGGCCACCGGGCGGGCCTCGGAGTGCCACGCCGCGAGCAGGTCCGAGGAGGTGAACACCGGCAGCGCCGACCGGCCGTCCGGAGCCCGCAGCGTCACCAGGGCCATGTCGGCTTCCTTGTCGGTGGCGATCCCGTGGGCGCCCTCTGCGGTGCCGGCGAGCTGGGCCACGATGGGGATGAAGACCCGCGCCGGGGCCAGCGCCTGGATCACCTGCTCCTCACTGCCGGTGCCGCCGATCAGGGCCCGGACTGCGTCCGAGCAGCCGGGGTCGGCCTGCCCGTCGTCCTCGTCGAAGTTATGGAGTGGGTTTCCGCTGCCCGAAAGGTCACGTCCGGCCCAGGGCCGCCCGGCGGAGTCGGTTGTATTCCCCGCCAGGGCGGCCGCGATGTGTGCCGGGAGTTGGCGGGTCATTCCCGGGACGCCGGGCGCCCGGCAACATCCAGGGCCTGCGGCAGGGTGAACGCCCCGGCGTAGAGGGCCTTGCCGACGATCGCTCCCTCGAGGCCGCCGGGCACCAGCTGGCGCAGCGCCGCAATATCGTCGAGGGTGGAGATGCCCCCCGATGCCACGACCGGCCGGCTCGTCCGCTCGAGCACCTGCTCAAGGAGGGCTAGGTTCGGTCCCTGCAGGGTGCCGTCCTTGGTGACGTCGGTGACGACGTAACGGGCGCATCCGGCGTCTTCGAGCCGCTTCAGCACCTCCCACAGGTCCCCGCCCTCCTGGGTCCAGCCGCGGGCGGCCAGGGTGGTGCCGCGCACATCGAGGCCGACGGCGATCGCGTCGCCGTAGCGGGCGATGGCGCTGGCGGTCCATTCCGGGTTCTCGAGGGCGGCCGTGCCGAGGTTCACCCTGGTGGCCCCCAGGGAAAGGGCGGCGTCGAGCGACTCGTCGTCGCGGATTCCACCGGAGAGCTCCACCTTGATATCGAGCCTGCGGACGACCTTCTCGAGGAGCGGCCGGTTCGAGCCCCGCCCGAAGGCGGCGTCGAGGTCCACGAGGTGGACCCATTCGGCGCCGTCCTCCTGCCAGGCCAGCGCCGCGTCGAGGGGGTCCCCGTAGCTGGTTTCGCTGCCGGCGGCCCCCTGCACGAGGCGGACGGCCTGGCCGTCGGCGACGTCGACGGCGGGGAGGAGTTCCAGGTTGGGTGAGTCGGTGAACGGGCTCATGGGCTTCTTTCGGTGGACGGCGGCCGGTGGGCCGGATGGTGTGGGGGCAGGGGTCGGGATCGGGGACGGCGGAGGCGGGCGGGCGCCGGCCCGCTGGGGGCCCCGCCGCGCCTGCGCACCGCGTGGGGCCCAGCAGGGCCTACGCCTCCAGGGTGAAGAGGTACGCCCCGATGAGGGCCATGCCGGCGAGGACCCAGAAGCTGATGATGAGCGCCTTGGGAAAGCCCTGGGACCGGAAGGACAGCGCTCCGCCGATCAGCAGGCCGGCGACGCCCATCAGGATGACGCTGAGCACGGCTAGCCCACCCTGCCGATCCAGTTGCGCAGCAGTTGGGCTCCGGCGTCGCCGGATTTTTCGGGATGGAACTGGGTGGCCGAGAGCGGGCCGTTCTCGACGGCGGCGATGAACCGGCCGCCGTGGTCGGACCAGGTGACCTGCGGTGGCTTCATCATCGGCTGGCTGACGTCGAAGTCCCAGTGCTGGACCCCGTAGGAGTGGACGAAGTAGAACCGCTCGTCCTCGATGCCCCGAAAGAGCACCGAGCCCTCGGGCGGGCTGACGGTGTTCCACCCCATGTGGGGCACCACCTCGGCCTGGAGCCGCTCGACCTTGCCCGGCCACTCCCCCATCCCGGCGGTGCGCACCCCGTGCTCAACGCCTTCGTCGAAGAGGATCTGCAGGCCCACGCAGATGCCGAGGACGGGCCGTCCGCCGGCCACGCGGCGGCCGATGAGGCGCAGCGCATCGACATCCTTGAGGCCCTTCATCACGGCCGCGAAGGCCCCGACACCCGGCACGACGAGCCCGTCGGCGTTCAGCACGTCCTGCGATTTGGCGCTTAGGGTGACCTCGGCGCCGACGTGTTCGAGGGCCCGCACCACGGAGCGGACGTTGCCCGAGCCGTAGTCGAGCACCGTCACCTTGGGCGCGCTCACAGTGCCCCCTTCGTCGACGGAATGCCCTCGACCCGAGGGTCGGACTCCACCGCGGCCCGGAGGGCGCGCGCGAAGGCCTTGAACTGCGCCTCAACGATGTGGTGGGGGTCCCGGCCGGCGAGCACCGTCAGGTGCAGGCAGATCCCGGCGTGCAGCGCGATGGCCTCGAAGATGTGGCGCGTCAGCGACCCGGTGAAGTGGCCCCCGATGAGGTGGTATTCCTGGCCCGCCGGTTCGCCGCCGTGCACAAGGAACGGACGGCCCGAGATGTCGACGACGGCATTCGCCAGAGCCTCGTCGAGGGGAACCGTCGCCTCGCCGAAGCGCCGGATCCCGGCCTTGGTGCCCAGGGCCCCCCGCAGGGCCTCGCCGAAGGCGATGGCCGTGTCCTCGACGGTGTGGTGGACGTCGATGTGCGTATCGCCGGTGGCCTTCACCGTCAGGTCGATCAGGGAGTGCTTGGCGAGTGCGGTGAGCATGTGGTCATAGAACGGCACTGTGGTACTGATGTCCGAGGTACCCGTGCCGTCGAGGTTCACCTCGAGGTACACGCTGGATTCGCTGGTGGTCCGCTCGATCCGCGCGGTGCGGGCGGCGGAGATCTCCACGGTCATTGGTGTCCTTCGCTAGGGTTTTCGCATCGGTGCGGGCCGCCGTCCGGACGGAGGGGCGGCGCACGCTCCCTTCCAGTCTAGGAGACGCCGCTCAGAGCAGGTGCTTCAGTGACTCGAGGAACACTGTGGTTTCCCTCTCCGTGCCGGCCGTCACCCGAAGGTGGCCCGGAATCCCGACGTCGCGGATCAGCACCCCCGCCTCGAGCAGGCCCCGCCAGACCCGCTGTGGGTCCGCCAGGCCGCCGAACAGCACGAAGTTGGCGTCGGACGGGGCCGGCGACAGGCCCAGCCCCGCGAGTTCGGTCACGATGCGGTCGCGCTGGACCTTGATCGCCTCAACGTTGGCCAGGAGGGTGGCGGAGTGGGTCAGGGCGGCGTTGGCGGCGGCCTGGGTGATCGCCGAGAGGTGATAGGGCAGGCGGACCAGGCGCAGCGCATCGGCGACCTCGGGCGCGGCAGCGAGGTACCCGAGCCGGGCTCCGGCCAGTGCGAACGCCTTGCTCATGGTGCGGGAGACGATGAGCCGCTCCCGTCCGGGCAGCAGGGTGATGGCGCTGGGCGTGCCGGCGTGGGAGAACTCGGCGTAGGCCTCGTCCACGATGATGATGGCGCGGGCCGCCGCCCCGGCCTCGTAGGCGGCCTCCACGACGTCGAGCCCCAGCGCCGTCCCCGTGGGGTTGTTGGGAGAGCAGAGGAAGACGACATTGGCGCCGGAGGAGGCGACCTCGCGGGCGACGTACCCGGCGTCCAGCTGGAAGGCGGCGTCGCGGGCGGCCGTGACGTAGCGGGTGTCGGTGGCGCTGGCGAGCAGGGGATACATCGAGTACGTCGGAGGGAAGCCGATCGCGGTGCGCCCCGGCCCTCCGAACGCCTGGAGGATCTGCTGGAGCACCTCGTTGGAGCCGTTGGCGGCCCAGACCTGCTCCGCCGTGACTCCCCCACCAAGGTAGCGGGCAAGGTTCCCGCGCAACTCGGTGAACTCGCGGTCCGGATAGCGGTTCAGCCCGAGGGCGGCCGCCTGCACCGCCTCGACGATGGCGCTGCGGACCTCGGCAGGCACCCCGTGGGTGTTCTCGTTGACGTTGAGCAGGATCGGAACGTCAATCTGCGGGGCACCGTAGGGAGATAACCCCACAAGGTTCTCGCGCAGCGGAAGGCGGGACAGGGACTCAAGGCGGTTCCTCACCCACCGAGCTTAAGCGAAGGTCCGCCGGAGTGCTGAATTGAGGCGGGGCGCCGACCGGCCGCCACGGGCGGTCCGGGTTACCTGGAGACGGGCAGTGCGACGATCTGGCCCGCCTGCACCGTCGAGGAGCCGAGCCCGTTGAGTTCGACGATCTCCGAGACGACGTCGCGCGGATCCCGGTCGGGGGCGAATTCGCCCGCCAGCGACCAGAGCGTCTCCCCCGGCGCCACGTTGACACTCACCGTGTCGGCCGGCTGGGCGGTGTCGCTGCCGGCCTTGGCCGGCGCCGTCATGGACGCCGCGAGGAGGACAAGGGAGGCCGCGAGCAGCACCAGCGGCACCCCCACCAGGAGCACCCTGCCGCGCCGGGTCAGCCGCAGCCGCGGAAGGTCCGTATCCCGCTGACTGGGAAGACGGCCCCCGCCCGTTGCACCGAGGGACCGGAGGCCACCCGCCGCGGCGGATCCTGCGGGGGCACTGAGCGGGCCTGGTATTGCGGTCATGACGTGTACCTCTTCTGGAGTTTCGAATAAGTCCAACGGGTTCGAACGGTTAATTCGAACATGTCTTCTATTTCGTCCTGCTTATTCTTAGCACCTGTCATCGAGCTTTGTCGAGACTCGCTCGAACATATGTTTGAAAACAGGTCCGTGCTGGCCTACCGTTGGCCTCATAGGAAGACGCGTAGTCCGGCCCTGCCGGCGGACGGCGGCAACCTGACAACACCACGTGCCACCGACACAATGGGTCAGCCGGGACTTCCCGGCGCAGGTGGCGGCGCAGCGAAGGGACAGAACCAGTGGCAGAGCGGGCAGCGGAAGAGGGGCGGGCGGCTCCGGCCGTCCCGGCGGGAGAGGCGGCCGCAGCGCTTCCGACCGGCGCCCCCGTGCGGGGACGTCCACGGGGCCGGACGGTGCCCAAGGGCCTGACGCCGCGCCAGATGAAGATCCTTGAAACCATCCAGCGGTCGATCGGCGCCAACGGGTATCCGCCGTCGATGCGCGAGATCGGCGACACCGTCGGACTTGCGAGCCTCTCAAGCGTCACGCACCAGCTGTCCCAGCTGGAGCGGCTCGGATATATCCGCAGGGATCCCAAGCGGCCCCGGGCCATGGAGATCCTCCTGCCCCTGACCCTGGCCGACGCCGCGGCGCCTCAGCAGGACAGGCCGGGCACCGGCCCGGAGTTTTCCGGCGCGGTCGACACGGCGATGGTTCCCATGGTGGGACGGATCGCCGCCGGCGGCCCGATCCTCGCCGATCAGGTCGTCGAGGATGTCATGCCGCTGCCGCGGCAGCTCGTCGGGCACGGCGAACTGTTCATGCTCCGGGTTTCCGGGGACTCGATGATCGACGCCGCCATCTGCGACGGCGACTGGGTGGTCGTGCGCCGCCAGCAGAGCGCGCAGAACGGCGAGATCGTCGCCGCCCTGCTTGACGACGAGGCGACGGTGAAGACCTTCCGCCAGCGGGACGGGCACACCTGGCTGCTTCCGCAGAACACCCGGTACGAACCGATCCTGGGCGATCACGCGAGCATCATGGGCAAGGTCGTCTCGGTGATGCGCGCCCTCTAGCCCGGGCGGCTTTCACCGCCGGCGCCGACGGCACAAGGGGCTCCGGGGCCGCCACGCGCCGGAGCCTCGGGGGAATGTCGCCGCCCGGTGCGATACTGGCGGCATGTCGCACGGAACGGAGGGCCCGCCGGATGCCGCTTGATACCTCAACCCTGAGGGTCGCATTCGGCGTGGTGGCACTGATCCAGCTCGTGCTGTTCTACCTCGTGACCTTCCGCCGCACCCGCTCGGCCTACAGCGCCTGGTGGTGTGCGGCCATCGGACTGTTCCTGGCCGGCTCGGCGGCCTTCCTCCTCGACGGCACAATCCACCAACGCTGGGCGAACCCGCTGGGCAACACGCTGCTCGTGGCCGGCGCGGCGGCCGTCTGGGCGGCGGCGCGCTCCCTGCATAAGGGCCGTCCGCCGGTGGCACAGCTCGCCGCCGCGCCCCTGCTGACCGCCCTCGCCTCGGCACTGGGCCACCCCGCAG
Source organism: Arthrobacter melezitosi (assembly GCF_054511055.1). Taxonomy (NCBI): domain Bacteria; kingdom Bacillati; phylum Actinomycetota; class Actinomycetes; order Micrococcales; family Micrococcaceae; genus Arthrobacter; species Arthrobacter melezitosi. The sequence goes on along the minus strand of NZ_JBTNDJ010000006.1, from coordinate 176,279 downwards.
TGAACCCCTGGTCCGGCGGGGAAGTCTTCCTGGCCATGATGTCGCTGCTCTTCGGCCTCGCCGCCTGGGCGGTGTGGCGGCCCGCTCCGCACCTCGTCCGGACCCAGCTGCCGCTGGCGGTGGCATCGGGCTTCCTCTCGGTGTTCTACCTCGGGCGCGCCGTCGCCTTCGTCGTCGGGGGCGTGGACGGGCGCGTCTTCCAGACCCTCTTCGGATCCGCCGTGACCACACTGATCACCCTCACCCTCCTGGTGGTGGTGTCCTTCACCATGGCCGCGCTGAGCAATGACCAGGTCACCCGCAACCTGCGGCGCAAGGCGGCGCGCGACGGCCTGACCGGGCTGCTCAACCGCTCCGGGTTCCTTGACCGGGCGACCCGGGAACTCGAGCGCCTCAAGGGCGCCGGGATCCCGGCGGCGCTGATCCTGGCGGACCTCGACCGGTTCAAGGAAGTGAACGACACCTACGGGCACGCCGCCGGCGACACGGCACTCCAGGCCTTTGCGGCGGCGTGCTCCCGCTCGGTGCGGTCCACCGACCTGGTCGGGCGCTACGGCGGCGAGGAGTTCATCATCCTCCTCAGCGGCGCCGACGCGGAACGCGCGGAGGCCGTCAGCGCGGAGATCAGCCGGGTCCTGCTGGGGTCGCGGACGCCGCAGGGGTTCCCGCTCCCCACCGTCAGCTTCGGGATCGCCGACGCCGGGCCGGCCGACGGCGGATTGGAGGCGGTCATCGCGGCGGCGGACGCCGCGCTCTACACCGCGAAGTCTCAGGGCAGGAACCGGGCGGTCCGCGCGGCGTCCACCTAGCACCGGGCGGTCACTGACGGTGGGACCGGCGGGCACGGCGGGTTGCCTCCGGGACCCGGCCCGGCCCGGCCCGGGACCCGGGCGCCCGCACAGGGCGCCCCACCGGCAGTCATCAAGCCGGTCGGGCACGGTTCCCGCGGCCGGACTCCCCTAGCCTGCGGCGACCCGCTCGAGGATCCCGAGCGCCGTCGTCCGGTCGGTGGTGTGCCAGAACGGCGGCAGGGCTGCGCGCAGGAAGGATCCGTAGCGGGCATTGGCAAGCCGCGAGTCGAGGACCGCGACCACGCCGCGGTCTCCGGAGGCCCGGATCAGGCGCCCCGCCCCCTGCGCGAGCCGCACTGCGGCGTGCGTGGCGGAGACGCTCATGAACCCATTGCCGCCGGCGCGGGCCACCGCCCGGGTCCGGGCGGTCATCAGCGGGTCGTCGGGGCGCGGGAAGGGAATCCGGTCGATCACCACGAGCCGGCAGGACTGCCCCGGCACATCGACTCCCTGCCACAGGGACAGGGTGCCGAACAGGCAGGTGTCCGGCTCATCGGCGAACTGCTGGACGAGCGAGGGAAGCGAGGCCTCGCCCTGGCACAGGATCTCGAAGTCGACGAGTGGGCGCAGCGCCTCGGCCGCCTCCTCTGCGGCGCGGCGGGAGGAGAACAACCCGAGCGCTCCGCCGCGGGATGCCTTCAGCAGCGCGGCCAGCTCGGCCAACTGCGCCTCGGAGGTGCCCCGCTCGGGCTTGGGCAGGTCCTTGGCCACATACAGCACCCCCTGGCGGGGGTAGTCGAAGGGGCTTCCCACGTCCACCCCGGTCCAGGACGGCGCGCCCGCACCGGTCAGCCCGAGGGAGCCGGCCACGGGCCCGAATTCGGCGCCGATCGCGAGGGTCGCCGAGGTCAGCACGACGGTGTGGTCTTCGAACAATCCCTCACGGAGGCGCCCGGCGACCGACAGCGGCGCCACGTTGAGGATGGCCGGCGCGCTTTCGTCGGCCATCGAGTAGCCGGCGCCCGGGGTGAAGGTACTGGGGCGGGAGGCCCAGACGACCTCACCGGCCTCAGCTGCCGCGAGCAGCCGCTCGGCCACCTCGAAGACGAGGCCGAGCCGCCCCCGGGCCTGCTGCCGGCCGCCGTCGGCGTCCCCCGGGCCGTCGGCCTTGCCGTCGGGCTTCGTGTCCGAAAGGGCGGTCCGGGAGGCATCGCGCACCTGCTCCAGGGCGAGCCCGAGCTCCTCGGGAAGGCGTCCGGGCATCAGCCCGGAGGGCAGGAGCGCACAGGCCTCCTCCAGGGCCTTGCCGGCGGAGTCGAGCGCGTCGGTGCGCAGGGAGGCGTGCCGGCGCACCGCCGTCGCGGCCGCTGAGACCATCGACGCCGAGAGCTGCCCGGAGACCGCCCCGGTGACCCGGTCGTGGAGTTCGTGCGCCTCGTCGATGACGACGACGTCGTAGTCCGGGAGCACGGCGAGGCCCTCGAAGGCGCTGATGGCCAGCATCGCATGGTTGGTGATGACGATGTCGGCGGTCGCGGCGGCCTCCCGGGCACGTTCACTGAAGCACTCCTTGGCCACCGGGCACCGCTGGGCACCAAGGCACTCGAGGCTGCTGACCGACACCTGGCGCCAGGCCCGATCACTGACGCCCGGCAGCAGTTCGTCGCGGTCACCGGTCCCGGTCTCCTCGGCCCACTCGCGGAGGCGCACCACCTCGCGGCCGAGCGCGCTGCCCGGCGCGGCAGGTGCCGCGCCGGGGTGCTGGACGGCGTCCTCGCCGAGGCTGAACAGGGCGTCGGGGGCGTCCTCCTCCGGGAATCCGCCCGCCGTCTTGTGCAGGCACACGTAGTTCGACCGCCCCTTGAGGAGGGCGACGTCCACGGGCCGGGGAAGGTGCGGCTGAACCGCCGACAGCAGCCGGGGCAGGTCACGGCCCACGATCTGCGCCTGCAGGGCCAGGGTTGCCGTCGAAACGATCGAGGGTTTGTCGCTGTCGATGGCGTGCGCGATCAGCGGCAGCAGGTAGGCCAGCGACTTTCCCGTTCCGGTGCCGGCCTGGACGAGCAGGTGCTCCCCGGTGTCGATGGCCTCGCTCACCCGGCGCGCCATCTCATGCTGGCCGGCACGGCTTTCACCGCCCATCGCCGCGACGGCGGCATCCAGCAGGTCCAGCGCGTCGGGCTCGCGCCCTTTACTCATGCCTCAGGTACGGCTCGAGCTCCGCGGCCAGGCCCTCCCTCACCATCACCTCAAGCAGGGTTCCCTCCTCGGCGTGGTCAAGCGAGAGGATTTCCGCGTCCTCCTCGTGGAGCCTGCTGATGATCTCCCCGTGGTCGTAGGGAACCAGCAGGGACATACGCACCCCGGGCCTGGGGATGGAGGTGCTGATCTGCATGCGCAGTTCGTCGATGCCCTGGCCGGTGCGGGCCGAGACGACGACGTGGCGCGGCTCCCGCTGGCGGAGCCGTTCGAGGACGAACGGGTCGGCGGCGTCGGCCTTGTTGAGCACGATGATCTCGGGGATGTTCCGGGCGTCGACCTCCGCGAGGACCGTGCGCACGGCGGCAATCTGCCCTTCGGGGTCGGGGTGGGAGGCGTCGACGACGTGGAGGATCAGGTCGGCGTCCGCCACCTCCTCGAGGGTTGAGCGGAAGGCCTCGACGAGCTGGGTGGGCAGCGACCGGACGAAGCCGACGGTGTCCACGAGGGTGTACCCGAGGCCGTCGGTTGTCTCGGCCCGGCGCACCGTCGGGTCAAGGGTCGCGAACAGGGCGTTCTCCACCAGCACGCCGGCGTCGGTGAGCCGGTTCAGCAGCGAGGACTTCCCGGCATTGGTGTACCCGGCGATGGCGACCGAGGGCACCTGGTTGCGGCGCCGGTTCGACCGTTTGGTCTCCCGGGCCGGCTTCATGCCGGCGATCTCGCGGCGCAGCTTGGCCATGCGGGTGCGGATCTTCCGGCGGTCAAGTTCGATCTTCGTCTCACCCGGACCGCGGGAGCCCATTCCGGCACCGGCGCTGCCGACCTGGCCTCCGGCCTGCCGGGACATCGATTCGCCCCAGCCACGCAGCCGCGGCAGGAGGTATTCGAGCTGGGCGAGTTCAACCTGGGCCTTGCCCTCGCGGGACTGGGCGTGCTGGGCGAAGATGTCGAGGATCAGGGCGGTCCGGTCGATGACCTTCACCTTCACGATGTCCTCGAGGCCCCTGCGCTGGGAGGGGGACAGTTCGCTGTCGACAATGACGGTGTCGGCTCCGACGGCCGCCACCACGTCCTTGAGCTCCTGTGCCTTACCGGAGCCGAGGAAGGTGGCCGGATCGGGCTTCAGGCGCCGCTGGACCATGCCATCGAGCACCTCCGAGCCGGCGGTCTCTGCGAGGGCGGCGAGTTCCTGGAGCGAGTTCTCGGCGTCCTGCGCCGTGCCGTCGCTCCACAGGCCGGCGAGGACAACGCGCTCGAGGCGCAGCTGCCGGTATTCGACCTCGGTGACGTCCTCGAGTTCGGTCGACAGGCCGGCGACCCGGCGCAGGGCGTGCCGCTCGGCGAGGTGCTCCTGGTCGCCGTCGAAGTCCGAGTGCTCCTGTGCGGAGGACGAAAGGGCCTGCGCACGGGAGCGCCACGTTGCCGGGGCTCCGCCGGCCGATCCGTCACCGGCCGGGGGCTTGGCTGCCGCCGAGGATTTGGACGCGACCGCCTCGTCGTGGGCGAGAATCCGGTCGATGACAGCCTGGATCTCCGCGGGTCCCATCTCGGCTCCGGTCGATCCTTCGTGGTTCGTGGTCATGTTCTCCTTTGTCATTGCGTCCTTACATGCTAGTAGCAGGTGAACCGGGCGCCCAGCGAATTCACTCTGCGCGCAACAGCAATTGACGGTCCTGGCGGCCGGAATCCGGGGCACGGCCCGGTCGGCACTAGGCTTGACGCTTATGGAATCCCAGCACTACTTCAGCCCCCAGCCCGCCGGCCCGGGCGTCCGGCGGCCGCTGTCGGTTGTCCTCGACGGGGAGCAGCGCGACCTGGTGACGTCGTCGGGCCTCTTCAGTCCCGACGGCATCGACAAGGGCACGGCCATCCTGCTCGGCTCGGTCCCCGAGCCGCGCGGCACGCGCCTGCTCGACGTCGGCAGCGGCTGGGGCCCGCTCGCCCTGACCCTCGCCCTGAAGGCCCCGGAGGCCCAGGTGTACGCCGTGGACGTCAATGAGCGGTGCATCGCCCTGACCCGGGACAATGCGGCCCGCCTCGGCCTGTCCAATGTCCGGGCCGGCACCCCGGACGACGTCGACCCTTCCCTCGAGTTCGACACCATCTGGTCGAATCCACCCATCCGGATCGGCAAGGCCGAACTCCATGGGCTCCTGCTGCGCTGGCTGCCCCGGCTGGCGCCCGGCGGCGAGGCGTGGCTCGTCGTGCAGAAGAACCTTGGGGCCGATTCGCTGCAGCGCTGGCTCTCCGAGGCGCTCCCGGACGGCTTCGCCGTGCGCCGCGCAGACACGGCGAAGTCCTTTCGCATCCTCCACGTCACCCGTCCGGCCGGCTGACCCGCGGCCGCAGGCCCGGGGTGCATGACCGGTAGCGCCCTGCATGCGGAGGGTGCGTCGCGTTGAACAGTGGGCCTGTCGCGGTGAACAGTCGGCCTGTCGCCCGGGCCCCGCGCATCCGCGGCCCGCTCAGGCGCCCAGCAGTGTGCCCTCGGCGACGAGGACGGCGGGCCCGCTGAGGTCGACGTGCTCGCGTCCGTCGGCGCCGGCATGGAACACGACCCCGAGCACTCCGCCCGGGACGCGGACGGCCCAGCGCAGGGGCGACTGCGGGCCGGCCCAGTAGCGGGTGGCCGCAGCGGCGGCGCACGCCCCGGTGCCGCAGGACCAGGTCTCCCCCACCCCGCGCTCGTGCACCCGCATCGTGAGCCTGCCGACGCCGTCCTCGATGAGGGGCTCCGCGGGGACGACGAATTCGACGTTGGTTCCGTGCGGAGGCACCGGCGTGACCACCGGGGCCTCCACCAGCGGGGGCGCCGCGAGCTCGTCGAGCCCCGCGAGGGCCACGACGGTGTGCGGATTGCCCATGCTCACCGAGAGCGCCGGCCGCGGCACACCCAGGCCCGCCGCCTCGACCGTCGAGTCCGTCGCCCGGGAGGCGGCCTCCCCGGGATGGATGAACTCCCAGGGGCCCATGTCGACGGAGTATCCGTCCGTCGACCGGGAGACCACCTTGACGCCGGCGCGGGTCGCCACGGACACCGCGGCCCCGTCGTCCAGGGTGACCAGCCCCCGGCTGATCAGGTAGTGGACGAAGACCCGGACACCGTTGCCGCACATCTCGGATACCGACCCGTCACCGTTGCGGTAGTCCATGAACCACTCGGCGTCGGGGTGCCCTGCGAGCAGCGCGCGCCCTTCCGGGAGGTGCTCGGAGCGCACCGCACGGATCAGTCCGTCGGCACCGACCCCGAGGTGGCGGTCGCACACCGCGGCGACGGCGTCGGGGCGGAGGTCCAGGGCGGCCTCCGGGTCGAGGAGGAGGACGAAGTCGTTGCCCGTCCCGTGGCCCTTCGTGAAGGGCACACCGGTGAGGGGCGATACGGTCGGGGCCTGCTGGATGGGTGCGGTGCTCACCCCTCTAGGATAGGGTCCCCGCGGCGCGGGCGAGCCGGAGGGAGCGTGCAAGCAGGTCCGGCGCGCGCCACGGGATCCACTGCACCCGCGGGTCTCCCCGGAACCAGGTGCGCTGGCGCTTGGCGAACTTCCGGGTCGCCACGACGGTGTCCTCGATAGCCGCCGATTCGCTGAGGGTGCCGTCGAGGACCTGGAGGAACTGGGAGTATCCAAGCGCCCGGGAAGCGGTGCGACCTTCGCGCAGCCCCCGGGCGTCGAGGGACCGCACCTCCTCCAGCAGGCCACTGCGGACCATCGCATGCACCCGCTCCGCGAGCCGCACCTGCAGTTCCTGCGGGTCGACCGACAGGCCGATCTGCACGGCCGGTGCATAGTACTGGCGGTCGGGCATGAAGGAGCTGAAGGGTCGCTTGGTCAGCTCGGCGACCTCGAGGGCGCGCACGAGCCGGCGGTCATCGGCGATCCGGGCCGCCGACACCGGATCGACCTGAGCGAGGCGGATGCGCAGGGCGGCAGACCCCCCTGCCGCGAGCTCGGACTCCAGGCGCGCCCGCAGGGCAGGATCGGTGCCGGGGAACTCGAGGCGGTCGAGGGCGGCGCGGACGTAAAGGCCCGAGCCGCCGACCAGCACCGGCACCCTGCCACGTGCCCGGACCGCGTCGATGGCCTGCCGGGCCTCTGCCTGGTAGGCGGCGACGCTCGCCTCCTGGCGGATGTCGAGGATGTCGAGCAGGTGGTGTGGAACCGCGCGGCGCTCCTCCAGCGGCACCTTGGCCGTACCGATGTCCATGCCCCGGTAGAACTGGAGCGCATCGGCATTGATTACCTCGCCGCCGAGTTCCAGGGCGAGGGCGATGGCCAGGTCGGATTTTCCGGTACCGGTCGGGCCCACGACGGCTACGACGGGCCCGCCGGTGACCTTCTCCGGGGCGTCCGGGACAGGCCCACCGGCGGCGTCACCGGCGGCGCGGGCCCCTGCGGAGCTGCCGGGCGTGGATTGGGTTCCGCCGGGGCCGCCGGAGGGTCCGGAGGTTCCGGTCCGGGACGTCAAGGCGTGGAGCGGCGTGGCGGCAGTCCCGGCATGCCCAGGGACACGCCCGCCGCCGCGCCCGGCCGGCCACCGGGGACCGGAGCTCCGCACGAGTCCGCCTGGCTGCGGTCCCAGGCGTCTCCGGCACGGGAGCGCCGGAGCGAATACTCCGCGGCTGTGGGATCGGACAGCAGGTGGAAGGGTGCGGCGTGGGTGACCGGAACCGTGACGAGGTCGCCGGGCCGCGGCACCTCGGCGCCGGAGGGAACGCTGAAGTGGACAAGCCGCTGGTCCTGGGCCCGACCCGTCAGGCGGTGGGTCTCACCGCCCTTGCGGCCCTGGTGGGCCGTCACCAGGACCTCGACGCGGCGGCCGACCTGGCGGGCGTTTTCCTCCTCCGCGATGCGGTCCTGCAGCGCGGTGAGGCGCTCGAAGCGCTCCTGCACCACGTGCTTGGGCAGCTGGTCCGGCAGGTCCGCCGCGGGGGTGCCGGGCCGCCGGGAGTACTGGAAGGTGAAGGCGGTCGCGAACCGGGACTTCTCGACGACGTCGAGGGTGGCCTGGAAGTCCTCCTCGGTCTCGCCGGGGAAGCCGACGATGATGTCGGTCGAGATCGCGGCGGAGGGCATCCGCTCGCGCACCCGGTCCAGGATGCCGAGGAACTTCGCCGACCGGTAGGAGCGCCGCATCGCCTTCAGGATGCGGTCGGAGCCGGACTGAAGGGGCATGTGGAGCTGCGGCATCACATTCGGGGTCTCGGCCATGGCGTCGATGACATCGTCGGTGAACGCCGCCGGGTGCGGACTGGTGAAGCGGACCCGTTCCAGGCCCTCGATGCCGCCGCAGGCCCGGAGCAGTTTCGCGAACGCGCCACGGTCGCCGAATTCGACGCCGTAGGAGTTCACGTTCTGTCCCAGCAGAGTCACTTCGATGGCGCCGTCGGCCACGAGCGCCTCGATCTCGGCGAGGATCTCCCCCGGCCGCCGGTCGCGCTCCTTCCCGCGGAGCGAGGGCACAATGCAGAAGGTGCAGGTGTTGTTGCACCCGACCGAAATGGAGACCCACCCCGCGTACACGGAATCCCGCTTCGTGGGCAGCGTCGAGGGGAACACATCGAGGGATTCGAGGATCTCAAGCTGGGCCTCGTCGTTGTGCCGGGCGCGTTCAAGCAGGGCCGGCAGCGCCCCGATGTTGTGGGTGCCGAAGACCGCGTCGACCCAAGGCGCCTTGCGGAGGATGGACTCCCGGTCCTTCTGAGCCAGGCAGCCGCCGACCGCGATCTGCATCCCCGGGTTGGCCTCCTTCACGGGGGCGAGCATGCCGAGGTTCCCGTAAAGCTTGTTGTCGGCGTTCTCCCGGACGGCGCAGGTGTTGAAGACGACGACGTCGGCCTGTCCGCCGCTGGCCGGAGTGAGTCCCGCATCCTCGAGGAGCCCCGAGATGCGCTCCGAGTCGTGGACGTTCATCTGGCATCCGAAGGTGCGCACTTCATACGTGCGCTGGCTGCCGGGGGACGCCGCCGCAGCCGGGACTGCCGACGGTTCAGCGGGGAAGGGTGCGGGGACAGTAATACTCACGGGTTAAGGGTACGACCGCTCCACCACCGGCCCACAATCGCCGCCGGCCGGTCAGGGCCGGGCCACCCGTGACCGGCCACCGGGAAGCGGGTCGCGGTCTCCACGGCCGGCCCGGGACACCCGGCGCAGCGGCTCAACCGTGCAGGCGGTGCCGGCGGGAATTCCTGCGTTGCGGCATCATCAGTCGGGGGCGGCGTGCCGTTCGTCCAGGGCGTCCTTGACGAGCGCGAAGGCCAGACCCGGGGCATAGCCCTTCCGGGCGAGCATTGAGACGAGCCGGCGGATCTCCTTATCCCGTGCCGCGCGGTCCGACAGGTCCGCGCCGGGCCGCAGCTTCCGCTGGATCAGCTCCCGTGCGGCATCGCGTTCGTCGTCGTCGCTGACCTGGGCGAGGGCGTCTTCGGCGAGGGCAGGGTCCACCCCCTTGTCGGCCAGTTCCCGCTTCAGGGACGAGCGGGCCAGGGAACGGGTGGCGGAGCGGCTCCGCACCCACATGCGGGCGAATTCCGCGTCGTCAATGAGCTGGACCTCTTCGAAGCGGTCGAGGACCGCGGCGGCGGCCTCCGGCGGAACGCCGCGCTCCGAAAGCTTGGTGGCCAGCTGGTGCCGGCTGCGCGGGGCCATCGCGAGCTGGCGCAGCACGATCGACCGCGCGAGGGCGAGCGGATCCGACGCATCGGGGGAATCACCGGACCGGGTCTTCCCTGGTGCTGGTTCTGCGGGCGCCGGCTCCCCGGGCCCGGGCTCTCCGAACGCCTGCCCGCCGGAGAGCGGCCCGCCGGAGAGCGCCTCCCCGGCTGCGCCGTCCCCGGCGCGCGTTCGCCGGCGCCCGCGGGCTGTGGTCCTTCCGGCCGCTGACCTGCGGGCCGCGCCGGGTGCTCCCTCGCCGGCATGGCCGGGATCCGAGGAGTCCCAGGGCCCGGGGGCGTCCCCTTCGTGCTCAGGCGGGAGGTCCGCGGAGCGGCCGACGACGGGCCCGAAGGAGGAGTCCTTGGCCTCGCGTTCGGCCTTCCGCCGGCGGCGCGGCCGCGCCCCCTGCCCGCCCACGGACGACTGGCCGGTCGAGGAGCCGAAGGAGGACCTACCCGAGGATGACCCGAAGGAGGACCTGCCGGTCGAGGAGCCGAAGGACGACCTGCCGGAGGAGGACCTGCCGGAGGATGACCCGAAGGACGATGAGCGGCCGGAGGACCCGAACGGCGCCTTTTCGGAGGAGGACCCCCCGGAGGGCGGCGGACCGTCGGCCGGCCGCCCCCAGGACCCACTTGCCGCCACGGCGGCTACTCTCCTCCGACGGCCTTCAGCTTGGGCCCGTCCTCATGCTCTTCGGGCTGTTCGTCGATTCCGAGCTTGACGCGGATCTTCCGCTCCAGCTCGTCGGCGAGGTCCGGGTTGTCGATGAGGAACTTACGGGCATTCTCCTTGCCCTGGCCGAGCTGGTCGCCGTCGTAGGTGAACCAGGCGCCGGACTTCTTGACCAGCCCGTTCTCCACGCCCACGTCGATCAGCCCGCCCTCGCGGGAGATGCCGTGGCCGTAGAGGATGTCGAACTCGGCCTGCTTGAAGGGCGGAGCCATCTTGTTCTTGACGATCTTGGCGCGGGTGCGGTTGCCGACCGGGTTCACGCCCTCCTTGAGGGTCTCGATCCGGCGGACGTCGATGCGGACGGAGGCGTAGAACTTCAGCGCCTTGCCACCGGTTGTGGTCTCGGGGCTGCCGAAGAATACGCCGATCTTCTCGCGGAGCTGGTTGATGAAGATCGCTGTGGTCTTGGTCTGGCTCAGGCGGCCGGTGATCTTCCGGAGGGCCTGGCTCATGAGCCGGGCCTGCAGGCCGACGTGGCTGTCGCCCATCTCGCCTTCGATTTCCGCGCGGGGAACCAGCGCCGCGACGGAGTCGATGACCACGATGTCGATGGATCCGGATCCAACGAGCATGTCCATGATTTCCAGCGCCTGCTCACCCGTGTCGGGCTGGGACACCAGGAGGGCGTCGGTGTCCACCCCCAGCTTCTTGGCGTATTCGGGGTCGAGGGCGTGCTCGGCGTCGATGAACGCCGCGATGCCACCGTTGCGCTGGGCGCTGGCCACCGCGTGGAGGGCCACCGTGGTCTTACCCGAGGACTCCGGGCCGTAGATCTCGACGACGCGGCCGCGGGGCAGGCCTCCGATGCCGAGTGCGGCGTCAAGGGCGATGGAGCTCGTGGAGATGGTTTCGATGGGAGCCCGGGTCTCATCACCAAGCCGCATGACTGAGCCCTTGCCATACTGCTTGTCAATCTGCGCGAGGGCAGCTTGCAGTGCTTTCTCGCGGTCGGCTGGTGCGGCCATTGTTCACCTCGGTTGGTTGTGCCCTGGGCTTACGAAACCCGGCGGGCCGTTTGCGTGTTCGTTCCGACCCTACCGGCCGGCTCTGACAGTCTTGGGAGCCCGCCCGGTATGTGAAAAAACCGGCAGAACCCGTCCTCCAAGCATATCGCTGTCCGAACAGATATTCGAATGAATTAGGTGGATTACCGGCGTGTCCTACTCGGCCCGGCTGCGCGCCCGCGGTTTGACGTCCCGCCCCAGCCACCGCTCGCGGGGCACGTCCTGCGCCGCGCAGACGGCCTCCCAGACACGCCGCGGGTCGATGCCCGCCCGCAGGGCGTCAAGGGCCGTACGGTCCCCCAGTTCACCGATCACGAGATCACCCGCAAGGCTCCGTGAGTAGGAGGCGCCGAACTCGTCGTCCATCAGCCGCCAGAAGTCGCTGAGCCGCATTGTCCATCCTTCGTTGTTGGCTGTTCCTACAGGATGCCCCATCGGCGCGCGGGGATGCATCCCCGTGTTCGGGCGGCGCCGGGCGGGGTTGCGGATCCGTTACGCGCAGCGGGGCGGCTGCGGGGACCGCGAACCATAGAATAAGCGGTATGACAGTCGACCCCAGCAGTTCCGACGCCGCAGTGGATTCCGCCATCGTGGCGCTTGAGCAGCAACTGAGCATGCTCTGGAGGCGCGCGCGGTCCAATTCCTACAAGGTGGCCCGCCGGGTGCACCCCGAGATGGAGCCCGCCGCCTACGGCCTCCTGGTGATCCTGCAGCAGGAAGGCTCGATGCGGCTCACCGATATCGCCGCGAGCGTCGGTGTGGGCAAACCGTCGGTCAGCCGGCAGATCGCCATGCTCGAACAGCTCGGGCTGGTCCAGAAGGAGGCCGATCCGCTCGACGGGCGCGCCCAGGCCATCTCGCTCACGCCGGCGGGCACCGAGCAGCTCGTCAGTGCGCAGACCGCCCGCAAGCAGGCCTTCCACGAGTTGATGGCCGACTGGGACGTTCACGACCTCGAGCAGCTCGGCCACCTGATCGCCCAGCTCAACGCCACCTACGCCAAGGACAACTGGTAGCCCCGGGCCCGCAGGCCGCCCTCAAACAGGGCCGCCCTTAAACAGCGACAGGGCCCGCCGGTGGGCGGGCCCTGGATCGATCGCTGCTGCCTAGCGGTTCGTTGCCGCCAGGCCCCTGCGGAAGTTTTCGGTGAGATCGTCGGGGATGTTGTTTTCGAACTCGCGGGAGAATTCCTGCGGGACGGTGTCCGGCACTGAGACACCCTCCGCCTCCGCGAGCCGGTCGCTGACCTCCCGCAGCATCGAGGACAGTGGTACGTCCAGCGCGCTGCAGATCGATGAGAGGAGTTCAGATGACGCTTCCTTCTGGCCGCGCTCCACTTCGCTCAGGTAACCCAGGGAAACCCTTGCACTGTGGGAGACTTCACGCAGCGTACGGCCCTGGCGCTGGCGCACGTCCCGGAGGACGTCGCCGATCTCATGGCGTAGTACGACCAATTTGCGCTCCTTAGGCTTGCGTTGTGCGTCATCTGCCAACCCCACATCGCGCCAACGGACCACGCCGTTTACGGATACGGGTTGTCTTACCATCTGTATCGCCTTGCTCCCTCGTAAATGCGGACCCGCCGGGAAGCGGAGAATGCATAGTCGGTCCAGCCCGAAATTCTAGGGCCTGAGTCGTCAACCTTATCAACGGCTCGCTGTATTGATAACTAGTGTGTCTTCACATTTGTTCCCTAAGGATGGCCCCTCCGAGCAGGTCGAGGGCGGCCGCGCAGGATGCGGCGCGGATGGCCGCCCGTCCGCCGGGGAAGCCGAACCTTCGCACCTCGGTCCCGTCCGCGGTGGCCACGGCGATGAAAACGGTGCCCACCGGCTGCCCGTCGTGCGGGGCTGGCCCTGCCACTCCGGTGGTGGAGACGGCCGCATCGACGCCGAGCACCCGGCGGGCACCCTCGGCCATCTGCGCGGCCACGCCGGGATCCACCGAGCCCGCTGAGTCGAGCAGCGCCGCGTCGACTCCAAGCACGTCCCGCTTCACTTCGTTGGCATAGGCGACGATCCCGCCGCGCAGCGTTCCTGACGCTCCCGGCACATCGGCCAGCGCCGCCGATACCTGCCCGGCGGTCAAGGATTCGGCGGTCCCGACGGTGACGCGCGCGGCCAGGGCGGCCGCGACGACGTCGGCAGCGTTCACTGCTGTCCGTTGGAGCGGGCCTTGGCCCGCAGCTGTGCGGCCTGCCGGATGTAGTCGAGGCCGGTCACCACGGTGATCACCAGGGCCGCCGCCATGAAGGCCGCCGCGATCCACCAGCCCCACGCGCCGGGGGTGCTGGCGAACGGGAGGAGGAAGACCAGGATGGCCACTGTCTGGACGACGGTCTTGAGCTTGCCCCCGCGCGAGGCCGGCATGACGCCGTAGCGGATCACGGCGAAACGCAGCAGGGTGATGCCCACTTCGCGGACGAGGATCACGATGGTGACCCACCACCAGAGTTCCCCGAGGATCGAGAGCATGATCAGTGCAGAGCCGATCAGCAGCTTGTCCGCGATCGGGTCGGCGATCTTTCCGAAGTCGGTGATCAGCCCGCGGCTGCGCGCGAGGTCACCGTCGAGCTTGTCGGTGTAGATCGCCACGGCGAAGGTGACCACAGCAAGCCAGCGGAACAGCCCGCCCGTGCTTTCATCGGCGGCGAGGAACCAGACGAAGAAGGGGACGAGCACGATCCGCACGACGGTGAGGATGTTCGCGATATTCAGAACGGGCACTTCTTTGGCTGGGGTGTTCATCACGCGATAAGGCTACCTTCCCGTGAGGCTCCAGGCGTCCTCGCCGTCCTCTTCGGCGTCGTCATTTCCGTCGTTCCATTCGACCGCCTGGGAGCGCGCCGCGAGGTCGTCGGCCACAAGGTCGACCGGTGCGGACGGAACGGCCGGTGCGCCCGCGGGGGCCGACGGCAGGGCGGCGCCGTCGTCGCCGCGCATGGCGGCGAGGACTGGTGCGAGGTCGTCGGGCTTGACGAGCACGTCGCGGGCCTTCGAGCCCTCCGAGGGGCCCACGACGCCGCGGGATTCGAGCAGGTCCATCAGCCGGCCGGCCTTGGCGAAGCCGACCCGCAGCTTGCGCTGGAGCATCGAGGTCGACCCGAACTGGGTTGTCACCACGAGCTCGGTGGCCTGCAGCAGCACCTCGAGGTCGTCCCCGATGTCGTCGTCGATCTGCTTCTTGGGCGCCTCGACGGCGACGTCCTCGCGGTACACCGCCCCGAGCTGGCCCTTGACGTGCTCCACGACCCGGTGGATCTCGGATTCGGTCACCCAGGCGCCCTGGACGCGCATCGGCTTGGAGGCGCCCATCGGGAGGAACAGCGCGTCGCCCTGGCCGATGAGCTTCTCGGCGCCGGGCTGGTCGAGCACCACGCGGGAGTCGGTGACCGAGGAGGTCGCGAACGCCATCCGCGAGGGCACGTTGGCCTTGATCAGGCCGGTGACGACGTCGACGGAGGGGCGCTGGGTGGCGAGGACCAGGTGGATGCCCGCGGCGCGGGCCAGCTGGGTGATGCGCACGATCGAGTCTTCGACGTCGCGCGGGGCGACCATCATCAGGTCGGCGAGCTCGTCCACGATCACCAGCAGGTACGGGTAGGGGCGCACCACGCGCTTGGAGCCCTCGGGCGGGACGACCTTGCCGTTGCGCACGGCCTTGTTGAAGTCGTCGATGTGCTTGAAGCCGTAGTTGGCCAGGTCGTCGTAGCGCGTGTCCATCTCGCGCACCACCCACTGCAGCGCCTCGGCGGCCTTCTTCGGGTTGGTGATGATCGGGGTGATCAGGTGCGGCACGCCCTCGTACGCGGTGAGCTCAACGCGCTTGGGGTCGACCATGACCATGCGCACCTCGTCGGGGGTGGCGCGCATCAGGATCGAGGTGATCATCGAGTTCACGAAGGAGGACTTGCCGGCTCCGGTGGCGCCCGCGACGAGCAGGTGGGGCATCTTGGCGAGGTTCGCGACGACGAAGCCGCCCTCGACGTCCTTGCCGACACCCATCACCATCGGGTGTTCGGTCTTGCGTGCGTTGCCCGAGCGCAGCACGTCGCCCAGGGAGACGGTCTCGCGGTCGGTGTTGGGAATCTCGATGCCGATGGCCGACTTGCCGGGGATCGGCGAGAGGATGCGCACGTCCGAGCTGGCCACGGCGTAGGAGATGTTCTTCGACAGCGCCGTGACGCGCTCGACCTTGGTGCCGGAGGCGAGTTCGATCTCGTACCGGGTGACCGTGGGGCCGCGGGAGAAGCCGGTGACCTTGGCGTCGACGTTGAACTGTTCGAGGGTGTGTGTCAGGGCGGCCACGACGGCGTCGTTGGCCTCCGAGCGCTCCTTGGGCGGGGTGCCCGCCGGCAGGTAGTCGGACGGCGGGAGGGTGTAGGCGACGTCGCCGGCCAGCTGAAGCTGCTCGGTGCGCTGCGGGATCGGCGAGGGCGGGGTCTGCGGCTGGACCGGCGTGGAGGGGACGATGAGCGCCTTGGCGGCCGGCACCACGTCGATCGCCTCGGTCATCGGCTCGCCCGTGGGCTCGTCTCCCAGGCCCTGGGCGCGCTTGATCTTCTCGGTGGCGAGCTCCTGCTGGGTGGGGCGGCGCACCCCGGCGGGGACCTGCCGTTCGGCCTCGCGGGCCTTGCGTTCCTCGTCCTCGATGAGGGCGCGTTCGAACGCCTCGTCGCCGACGAACCCGTCTGAGGAGGGATCCTCCACGGGGTCCGCGCCGCGGTTCCTGCCCGACCGGTCCTTGCGCTTGGACTTGGGTTTGACGGCGGTGGAGCCGTGCGCCTCGTAGAGGTAGCTCTGGTCATGCCCGTCCCGGTCGGCGGCTTCGCGGTCGGTGAGGTCCTGGCCCATCAGGTGCTCATAGAGGCTCCGAAGCCGGTCCGGGATGTGGCGGAACGGCGTGGCCGTGATGATCAGCAGGCTCAGGAAGACCGTGAAGCCGAGCAGCACGCCGACCGGCCAGGGGGTGAGCACGGCGCTGAGGGGACCGGCGGTGAGGAAGCCCACCACTCCCCCGGCGCGCCAGAGCAGCGGCAGACCGGCGGCGAGGCCCGGCTGTCCCCCGACGAGGTGGGAGATGCCCGAGCCGGCGAAGAGGAGGATCAGCAGGCCGATGGCGATCCGGTTGTTGGCGCGGTGCGCCTCGGGGTACCGGAAGAGGCGGACGGCGCCGATGCCGAGCAGGAAGGGGACGAGCAGCGCCATCCAGCCGAAGGTTCCGCCGGCGACGGCGTGGATGACGTCGGCGACCGGGCCCTTGAGGGCCCACCATTCGACGGCGGCGACGGCCACGGCCAGCAGCAGCAGGAAGAACCCTGTCCCGTCCCGGCGCAGTTCACGCTCCGGGTGGACCTCGTGGCCGAACTTCCGCACCCCCGCACCGGTCATCCGGGCGACACCGAGCCAGGCACCGCGCACGGCGCGGACGGGAAGCGGCGGGCGCTCCTCGGCCGGCACGGCGAGGGCTTTGGTGGTCTGCGTCCTGGCGCTGGAGGAACCCCGGCCCGAGGATGAGCGTCCGGCGGGCGCGTTCTTGGCGCGCGACCGCTGGGGGCCCCGCGGGGCAGGGGAAGTACGAGTCGCCATACTGCTACGGTACCGGACCGGGCCCGGCTTTACCGGGATATCCGCGGTTCCCGGCGCAGCGACGGGCCCCCTGGACCGGGCTCCGGGGCGGTGCCCGGAGCCCGTTCAGGCCTCCAGGACGACCGGAATGATCATGGGGCGGCGGCGGTACCTGCGGTTCACCCAGGTGCCGATGATCCGGCGCACCACCTGCTGCAGCTGGTACGTCGTGTGATCCTTGTTACTGCGCACCGCCTCCTCGAGGGCCTCGTTGAGCCTGCCGGTGATCTCGTCGAACACCGAGTCGTCCTCGGCGAAGCCGCGGGCATGGATGTCGGGGCCGGAGACGATCTTCCCGGTGGTGCGGTTGACGACGGCCACGATGGAGATGAAGCCCTCCTCGCCGAGGATGCGGCGGTCCTTGAGGTCGGCGTCGGTGATTTCGCCGACGCTCGACCCGTCGACGTACACGAAGCCGCACTCGACGGCGCCCACGGTCCGGGCCCTGCCGTCGGCGAGGTCGATGACCGAGCCGTTGTCGGCGAGGATCACGTTCTCCGCCGGCACCCCCGTCTGCTCTGCGAGGCGGCCGTTGGCGATGAGGTGCCGGGTCTCGCCGTGCACCGGCATCACGTTGCGCGGGCGCAGGATGTTGTAGCAGTAGAGCAGCTCGCCCGCCGCGGCGTGCCCGGAGACGTGCACCCGGGCGTTGCCCTTGTGGACTACGTCCGCTCCGAGCTTCAGCAGGCCGTTGATGACCCGGAACACCGCGTTCTCATTGCCCGGAATGAGCGATGAGGCAAGGATCACGGTGTCGCCCGGGCCCACCGTGATGCGGTGGTCGCCGTTGGCCATCCGGGACAGGGCGGCCATCGGTTCGCCCTGGGACCCGGTGGACATCAGCACCACCCGATCGTCGGGCAGGTCATCGACGTTCTTGATGTCCACGAGGATCCCGTCGGGCACCCGCAGGTACCCGAGTTTCGCGGCGATGCCCATGTTGCGCACCATGGAGCGCCCGGCGAAGCAGACGAAGCGCCCGTGGGCGGCGGCGGCGTCGAGGACCTGCTGGACCCGGTGGACGTGGGAGGAGAAGGAGGCGACGATGATCCGCTTGCGGACGTCGGCGAACAGCCGCTCGAGGACCGGCCCGATGTCCCGCTCGGCGGCCGTGAAGCCGGGCACGTCGGCATTGGTGGAGTCGACGAGGAAAAGGTCGACGCCCTCCTCCCCCAGCCGCGCGAAGGCGCGCAGGTCGGTGATGCGCCCGTCCAGGGGAAGCTGGTCCATCTTGAAGTCACCGGTGTGCAGCACGTTCCCGGCCGCCGTGCGGAGGAACACGGCCAGGGCGTCCGGGATCGAGTGGTTTACGGCGACGAACTCGCACTCGAACGGGCCGAACTGCTCGATCTGCCCCTCGGACACGGTGAGGGTGTAGGGACGGATGCGGTGTTCCTGCAGCTTCGCCTCGATCAGGGCCAGGGTCAGCTGGGAGCCGATCAGCGGGATGTCCTCCTTGAGCCGCAGCAGGTAGGGCACCGCACCGATGTGGTCCTCGTGGCCGTGCGTGAGGACCAGGCCGACGACGTCGTCGAGGCGGCCCTCGAGGTAGGAGAAGTCCGGCAGGATCAGGTCCACCCCGGGCTGGTGCTCCTCGGGGAACAGCACCCCGCAGTCGACGATCAGCAGCTTCCCCCCGAGCTCGAAGACGGTCATGTTGCGGCCGATCTCGCCGAGCCCGCCCAGGGCGACGACGCGGAGCGTCCCCGGAGCCGGCGGAGGCGGGGCCTGCAGCGCCGCTGCGGGACTGCTCATGCCCGGGCCGCCTCGGCGGTCCGCCCGGCCGCGCCGGGGGGAAGGTCCCAGCCGGCCTCGGCGAGGTCGGCGAACACCGGCTCGAGCTCGCCCTCGGTGGGGACGACGAGCGGGAGGCGCACGGCGGCGCTCGCGAGGATGCCCTGGCGGTGCAGGATCTGCTTGGCCGAGATGGCCCCGGGCAGGTGCGTCATCACGGCACGGATCACCGGGTCGAGCTCGAAGTGGAGGCGCCGTGCGGTGGCGAAGTCCCCGGCGGCGGCGGCGTCCACGAGCGCCCGGAACTGGGCGGTGGCGACGTGCGCGGTCACGCTGACGACGCCGACGGCGCCGGCGGCCATCCAGGGCAGGGTGAGCCCGTCATCCCCGGAGTAGACCTCGAGGTCCGTGTTGGCCAGCACCCTCGTCACCTCGCCGAAGTCCGCCTTGGCGTCCTTCAGGGCGAGGATCGCCGGATGGTCCGCGAGCCGGATCATCGTCTCGGTCGCGATCGGGATGCCGGAGCGGCCCGGGATGTCGTAGACCATGATCGGCAGGTCCGTCGCGTCGGCGACGGCGGTGAAGTGGGCGAGGACCCCGGCCTGGGTGGGCTTGTTGTAATACGGGGTCACGACGAGCTGCGCGTCGGCGCCGGCGCGGACCGCCCGGTGCGCCATTTCCACCGAGTGGGAGGTGTGGTTGGTGCCGGTTCCGGCGATCACCCGCGCCCGGCCGCCGACGGCCTCGGCGACGACCCGGAACAGGTCCTCCTTCTCGGAGTCCTCCAGGGTCGAGGTCTCCCCCGTGGTGCCCGAGACGACAAGGCCGTCGCAGCCATCGTCGACCAGCCGCGACGCCAGGGCGGCGGCGCCGTCGAGGTCCACCGTCCCGTCGGCTGTGAACGGGGTGACCATCGCGGTGACAAGGGTGCCGAACGGGCTGCGGGGTGGGGTATCGACCATGGATAAAACGTTACCCGCTCGGGCGCTCCGGCGCAGGGCGGGGCCCGCCGGGACGCCGCGGAGATCGCCCGCCGCGGTGCCGCGCTGTGAGACGATCGAGGCATGGTGTCCTCCCCGGCCGTCCGGCGTTTGACCGGTCTTGACGCAGCCCGCGGCATTGCCCTGTTCGGGATGATGAGCACCCACATCTTCCCCCTCTACATCCCGGGTACCGCCGACGCGTCGTGGATCGCCCTGGTCTTCTCCGGCCGGGCCTCGGCGCTGTTCGCCGTCGTCGCCGGCATCGGCCTCGCCCTGCTGACGGGAGGCAAGGCGCCGCACCGGGCGCTCGCCCTCTCGCGGGACCGGCGCGGGATCGCGGTGCGCGCCGCCGTCATCGCCACCGTGGGGCTCGTCCTCGGCGGGGTCGAGACGAACATCGCCATCATCCTCTTCCACTACGGGATCCTGTTCCTGCTTGCGCTTCCCTTCCTGGGCCTGAGGCTGCCGGTCATCGCGGCGTGGGCGGCGGGCTGGCTGCTGCTCTCCCCCGTGGCGGCCTTCCTGCTGCGCCCGTGGGTCGAGCGGACGGTCGTTCCGCCCTCGCTCGGTGAGAATCCGATCTGGGAGCACTTCCTGGAGCCGGCGACCCTCGCGGCGGACATTTTCCTCACCGGCTACTACCCGGCGCTGCAGTGGCTGGGCTTCCTGCTCATCGGCGTGGCCATCGGGCGCCTCGACCTGTCCCGGCTCCCGGCGCAGGTGGGCCTGATCCTCGGCGGCGCCGCCGCGGCCGTGGCCGCGAAGGCGGCCAGCAGGTACCTGCTGGGCCCCGGCGGCGGCCTCGCGGCGCTGCTCCGGACCCCCGATGGCGCCCGGTACCCCCTTGAGGCGATGCTGCAGGTTGATGTGGGCGGCCTCGACCAGACCGGGTCCTGGTGGTGGCTGGCGATCAGCACCCCGCATTCCGGCACGCCGTTCGACCTGGTCCATGCCGCAGGGACCGCCGCCGCCGTGACCGGGGCATGCCTGCTCCTCACCCGCCGGTACCGTCAGCTGCTCCTTCCGCTGTCCGCCCCGGGGGCGATGACCCTGACCCTGTACTCGCTCCACATCTGCGTCATGAGCTGGGTCGACCAGCAGGAGCCCGTCCTCGAACCGGCTCCGGTGTTCTGGTTCCAGGCGGTCGGGGCCGTCGCGCTGGGCATCCTGTTCCAGCGCATCAACGCCCGGGGGCCGCTCGAGCTGATCGCCTCGGGGGCCTCCCAGGCCGCCCGGAGCGGCCCGCATCCGGCGCCGCGCCGGGACCGGCACTGACCCCACCGGGACCGCTCCGGCAGGTGTCCCCTGGCCTCACCCCGGGCCTATACCCCTGGCTGGCGCAGGAGCGGGCAGGAGTGGCCCGCCCGGCTCAGCGGAACAGCCGCGCGGCGTCGCGCATCGCCTTCCGCGCCCTCGTGCGGTCGCCGGCGGCGTCGTAGGCGCAGGAGAGCCGGAACCAGCTGCGCCAGTTCTCCGGATCGTTCTCGACCTCCTCCCGATACTGCGGGAACCGCTCATCGGCGGCGGAGCGGACGATCCGGCCGGCCGGGGTACGGGGCAGGTCGTCGACGGGGAGGCCGCCTTCGGCTTCGAGGATCTTCGCCATGCGCTCGGTCTGGGCCCCGAAGAGGAGCTCGCGGATCAGCGCCCAGGCCCCGACGACCGGCAGGAACAGGTAGCCCGCGCCCAGGGCCTTGGCCACCGGTTCGGGGTCGGTGAGCAGCAGGACGCCGCGCTGGAACGTCACGCCCAGCCAGAGCAGCAGCAGGAGGGTGATGAACACCACGCCGATCTTGACCCGGTGGCGGCGGAACGTCTCAAGCATGGGGGTCCTTGTCGGTGGAAAGGTCGAGATAGCCCTCGAGGCCGACCGTCAGGCCGGGATGCCGGGCCACGTTGCGCAGCCCGAGCAGGACCCCGGGCATGAAGGAGGCACGGTCGAAGGAGTCGTGGCGGATGGTCAGCTGTTCGCCGGGGCTGCCGAGCAGCACCTCCTGGTGGGCGGTGAGTCCGCGCAGGCGCACCGAGTGGATCGGCACGCCGTCGGCGGCCGCACCCCGGGCCCCGGGAAGCCCGCCGGCGGTGGCGTCGGGGGCCGCGGGCACTCCGGCGGCGCCGCGGGCGGCGCCGATGAGCTGGGCGGTGCGCAGGGCCGTCCCGGAGGGGGCGTCCACCTTGTCGGGGTGGTGGAGTTCGATGATTTCGACGGATTCGAAGTACCGGGCGGCCTGGACGGCGAACGCCGTGGCCAGCACCGAGCCGAGGGCGAAGTTCGGGGCGATGAGCACGCCGGTGGACGGCGAGCGGTCCAGGAGCGCACGGAGCCCGTCGAGCCGGTCTTCGGTCCAGCCGGTGGTCCCCACGACGGCGTGGAGGCCGTGTTCGACAGCGAAGGAAACGTTGTCGTAGGTGGCCTCCGGCACCGTGAGGTCGAGCACGACCCGGGCGCCCGAGGACACCAGGGTGGCGCGGTCGTCGCCCCGGCCCAGGGCCGCCACGAGGGAGAGGTCCTCCGCGGCCTGGATGGCGGCGACCGCCTGGGAGCCCATGCGCCCCGAGGCGCCGAGTACTGCTACCGGGAGTTCCTGCGTCATGGCCTCAAGCCTACTGTTACTCCCCGGCGCCGACCCATTCCACGGTGCCGTCGGCGAAGAACTGTTCCTTCCACACCGGGACGCGCTCCTTGACGGCGTCGACGAGTTCCGAGCAGGCCGCGAAGGCCGCCCCGCGGTGGGCTGCGGCGACGGCGGCCACCAGGGCCGAATCGCCGATCTCCAGCGGGCCGACCCGGTGGGCCACCCAGACGCGGATCCCCTCGTGCCGTGCGGCGATGTCGGCGGCGACCTCGGCGATGACCCGTTCGGCGCTGGGATGGGAGGAATAGCTCAGCGAGGTGACCTCCCGCCCGCCGTCGTGGTTGCGGACGACGCCGCTGAAGGAGACGGCGGCGCCGCACCGCGGGGAGTCCACGGCGGCCAGGGCCTCTTCGGGGGTGATGGGGGTGTCCGAGACGAAGGCCCGGACTACTTCACCGGTGGTCATTTGTTCCTTCCAGTTGTGCGCAGATGTGGCCGATCAGCGGGGCGAGGACGGCGAGCCCGTCCCGCACTCCCCCGGGCGAGCCCGGCAGGTTGATGACGAAGGTGCGCCCTGCGGTCCCGGCGAGCCCGCGGCTCAGGGCGGCGGTGGGCACCTTGTCGGCTCCCGCCCGGCGCACCGCCTCCATGATGCCCGGCAGCTGCCGGTCGAGGTACGGCAGGGTCTGCTCCGGGGTGGCGTCGTCGGGGCTCAGCCCGGTGCCTCCGCTCGTGATGAGCACCGCGGGCCCGGCGGCCAGGACGCGGCCGAGGGCCGCTCCGACGGCGTCCCCGTCGGGAACGACCTCCGCGTCCTGCACGGCGAACCCGTGCTCGAGGAGCCAGCCGGCCACGAGGGGGCCGCATTCGTCCTGGTAGGTGCCGGCGGCGGCGCGGGTCGAGGCGATGATCACCGCGGCGTTCCGAAGCGCGGTCATACGCTCCAGTCCCCGCTCTTCCCGCCGGACTTCGAGAGCACCTTCGTCTCGCGGATGACGGCGCGCGGATCGACGGCCTTGATCATGTCGTAGAGGGTCAGGGCCGCGATTGAGGCGGCGGTGAGCGCCTCCATCTCGACCCCGGTGACCGAGGTGGTCTTCACCAGCGCCGTCACGGTGACGCGACCGGCCTCGGCCGCGAAGTCGACCGAGACGCGGCTGATCGGCAGCGGATGGCACAGCGGGATCAGCGACGGCGTCTGCTTCGCCGCGAGGATCCCGGCGACCCGTGCGACGGCGAGGGCATCGCCCTTGGGCAGGGCTCCGTCGGTGATCAGGGCGGTGACCTCCGGCGTTGTCTCAAGGACCGACTGCGCCACCGCCTGGCGGGCCGTCACGGCCTTCGCGGAGACGTCGACCATGTGCGCCGTGCCGTCCTCCCGGACGTGGGACAGCGCGGGCGCGGATTCGTTGGTTGTCATGGGGGCGGCTCCTGGTCGGTGGTGGCACTGGGTGCGGGCGGGAGGACGGCGTCGATCAGCCAGAGGGTCACCTCGTCACCGGCGGCGGCCTCCTGCAGGCCGACCGGGAAGTGGACGAGGGCGTTCGAGCCGGCGAGGGCGCTGAGGAGGTGGGATCCGGGGCCGCCGACGAGCTCGACCTGCCCGTCCCGGTACCGGCCGCGGCGCACCTGGTGCTTGCCGGCCGGGGACGACGCCGGTGCCGCGAGCCGGGCCCGGAGTTGCACGCGCGGTGCCGGGGCGCCGGTCAGCGCGGTCAGGGCCGGGCGGAGGAACATCTCGAAGGAGACAAGGGCGCTGACCGGGTTGCCGGGGAAGCCGAGGAACGGCACCCCGCCGAGGGTGCCGATGGCCTGCGGGCCGCCGGGCTGCAGCGCCACCGTGGGGAATTCGACACCGCTTCCGGCAAGGGCCTGCTTGACCACCTCGTAGGCGCCCTGGCTGATGCCCCCGGAGGTGAGGATCAGGTGGACCTCGGCCGCGGGCCGGGCCTCAAGGGCCTCCCGGAGCCTTTGGGGGTCGTCGGAGACCACGCGGTGCCGGAGAACGTCGGCGCCGGCCTCCCGCAGGGCGGCCTCCAGGAGGGTGGTGTTGGCGTCGTAGATCCGGCCGTCCGCCAGTGGCAGGCCGGGTTCGGTGACCTCGTCCCCGGTGGACAGCAGGAGCACGCGGAACGGTGTCCGGACGGCGACCTCCGCCAGGCCGCAGGCGGCGAGCAGCCCGAGCTGCGCCGGGCCCAACAGGGTGCCGGCGGGCAGGGCCCGCTCCCCGGCGGCGATGTCGCTGCCGGCGCGCCGGATGAAGCTGCCGGCGGGGGTCCCGGCCGGCAGGTGCACCGCCGGGGCGCCGGACCCGGCTTCCGCCGGGAGGAACCGCGGCGGGTCGGCGCGTTCGATCGGCACGATGGCGCCGGTGCCCTGCGGGACCATCGCGCCGGTCATGATCGGTACGGCGGTGCCCGGCGGAAGCGGCGGCGGGGAGGTGCCCGCGGGAACCGGCGCCCCGACGCGCAGGCGCAGGGGGAACCCCGGCTCCGCTCCGTCCGCCGCCGCGCCGTCCGCCAGGTCGCTGCGGTGCACCGCGTAGCCGTCCATCTGCGAGTTGTCGAAGGGCGGAAGGGCGATCGGGGCATGGACGTCCGCGGCGAGGACCCGTCCAAGGGCCGCGGTGAGCGGCAGCAGCTCCGCACCGGCGTCGTGTCCCCTGCCGGCATACCCGCCGCCGCTCAGGAGCCGTGCCACCGCCGACTGGTGCTCGGTTACGCTGCGGGTCATGGCGTCCTTTCGGCCGGGGATGCGGGTTCCGCGGCGGCTGCTGCTGGAATGCTTCCACCCTAGTCCGCCGGTGCCCCGGCCGCTCCCCTGCAGGGCCGGCGGAAGGGATACGCGCCGGTCCCCGGAAATTCAACCCCCGCGGGTCCCTCCAATTCCGATCCGGATTCGGCCCTGGCGGGCGCGCGAAAGGGCGTAACCTCTCACTATGGGAATATCTCTGGGGCTGCCGGGCCCTGCGCCCACGGACCCGGGCGTGGGCCTGCTCGATACCTTCGGGCGCCGTGCCACCGACCTGCGCGTGTCGCTCACGGACAAGTGCAACCTGAGGTGCACCTACTGCATGCCGGCGGAGGGCCTCGCCTGGCTGCAGAAGGACCAGGTGCTCTCCCGCGCGGAGATCGTGCGCCTGGTGCGCATCGGGGTCGACCTGCTGGGCGTCCGCGAACTGCGCCTGACCGGCGGGGAGCCGCTGGTGCGGGCGGACCTGGTGCAGATCATCTCCGACCTGCGCGCCGCGCATCCGGCCCTGCCCATTTCGCTGACCACCAACGGGCTCGGGCTCGATAAGAAGGCCGCCGCGCTGAAGGAGGCCGGGCTCACCCGTATCAACGTCTCGATGGACTCCCTGCACCCCGACACCTTCGCCCAGCTGACCCGGCGGCCGTTCCTCGACCGCGTGCTGGCCGGCATCGAGGCCGCCGCGGCGGTGGGGCTGGGCCTGGTGAAGATCAACGCCGTGCTGATGCGCGGCATCAACGAGGCCGAGGCCCCGGCCCTGCTCGAGTGGGCGGTCGCCCGCGGGTTCGAGCTGCGGTTCATCGAGCAGATGCCCCTCGACGCCGACCACGGCTGGACCCGCGAGGGGATGGTCACGGCCGCCGAAATCCGTGCGCTGCTTGAGCCGGCCTTCGTCCTCACCCCCGACCCGCGCAGCCGCGACGGCGCCCCGGCCGAGCGGTGGGAGGTCCGCCGGCGCGCGGCTCCCGACGAGGTCGTGGGCTCGGTGGGCATCATCGCCTCGGTCACCGAGCCGTTCTGCGCCGACTGCCGCAGGACCCGGATCACGGCCGAGGGCAAGGTGATGAGCTGCCTGTTCTCCCGCGAGGAGACCGACCTGCGGGAGCTGCTGCGTTCGGGGGCCGACGACGCCGCCGTGGCCCGGCGGTGGCAGGAGGCGATGTGGGCCAAGCCCAAGGCGCACGGGATGTCCCGCACCGGGCTCGGCGCCGAGGGCTTTATCCAGCCGGACCGCTCCATGAGCGCGATCGGTGGCTGAATGCTGATCCGCTATTTCGGTGCTGCCCGCGCGGCCGCGGGCACCGCCGAGGAAACCCTCGACGCTGCCGGCGTGACGGTCGGCGAAATCCTCGCCAAGCTGGCCGTCCGCCACGCCGGAGCGGGGACGCCCTCGATGGAGCAGGTCCTGCGGCGCAGCAGCTTCCTGCTGAACGAGGTGGCGCTGCGCGACCGCGGCCGGGTCCTGGCCGAGCACGACGTCCTCGACGTCCTGCCGCCGTTCGCCGGCGGCTGATCGGTCGCTCCAACGGCCGCCGCGGCGGCCACGCCGGCGCGCCCGCGTCGGGCGCACCACCTCCGGGTGCCTACAGGCCGAAGTCCGCCGGGCCGTCGAAGGGCCCGACCACCATCGTGGTGCGCGGCGCGGCCGCCAGTTCGGCGGCCAGTTCCTGGACCTCGGCGGGGGTGACGGCCCGGACCCGGGCGAGTGACTCGTCCAGGTCGATGAACTCCCCGGAGACCAGTTCGGAGCGCCCCAGCCGGGACATGCGCGAACTGCTGTCCTCGAGGGCGAGCACAAGTCCGCCGGAGAGCTGGCCCACGGCCTTGCGCAGTTCCTCCTCGCCGATCCCGTCGCGGGCGAGGCGGTCGAGCTCCTCCCCCAGCAGGGCGATGACCTGGCCGGTCTTGGCCGGGGAGCAGCCGGCATACATGGCGAAGTAGCCGGCGTCGGCGTAGGAGGCCGAGAAGGAGTAGGTGGAGTACACGAGGCCCCGCTTTTCGCGGATCTCCTGGAACAGCCGCGAGGACATGCCGCCGCCGAGCACGGCGTTCAGCACGCTCATGACGAAGCGGCGCTCGTCCGTGGCGACGAGCGAGGGGCAGCCGATCAGGATGTTGGCCTGCTCGACCGCGCGGCGGATCACGTGCACGCCGGGCGCACCGGAGACCTCGACGGGCTTCGCGGATCGGCGGGGCACCGGCAGCGCCCCCTCTTCAAGGACCCAGCCGGCCTCCTCGAGGGCCTGCTGGACCAGCGTGCACACAGTGTCGTGATCGAGGCCGCCGGCGGCGGTGACGACGAGTTCGGCGGGCGTGTAGTACCGCCGGTAGTGGGCCAGGACGGCGTCCCTTGGGATGGCGCGGATGGCCTCCGGGGTGCCGCCGATGGGGCGGCCGAGGGGGTGGCCGCCGAGGACCGCCGAGACGAACTCCTCGTGCGCGACGTCGGCCGGGTCGTCGCTGTCCATGGCGATTTCCTCGAGGATGACGTCGCGTTCCTGCTCGAGTTCCTCGGGGTCGAGGACGGCCGAGGTGACCATGTCGGCGATCACGTCGATGGCAAGGGGCAGGTCGGTGTCGAGGACCCGGGCGTAGTAGCAGGTGTTTTCCTTGGCCGTCGCCGCATTGGACTCCCCGCCGACCTCGTCGAAGGCCGAGGCGATCTCCAGCGCGGTGCGCTTCCGGGTGCCCTTGAACAGCAGGTGCTCGAGGAAGTGGGTGGAGCCGTGTTCGCCCTCGGCCTCGTCCCGTGAGCCCACGCCCACCCAGAACCCGATGGTGGCCGAGCGCTGCCCGGGCATCGCCTCGGTCAGCACGCGCACCCCGCCGGGCAGCACGGAGCGGCGCACCACGGCCCCGCCGGGGTCACCGGCGACGAAGGTCGGGTCTCCGCTGTTGCCGTCGGCGGCCGGCGTGGGAAGGAGCGGAAGGGAAACAACTGAAGGCAGGGACATCGGGGTCTTTCAGGATTGGGCGTCGATCGGGAAACGGCCAACGGCCCCGCCGTGGACGTTGGAGTCCACGGCGGGGCCGTCGGCGGCGTACGAAACCGCGGGCACCTAGCTCACGGTGTCCTCGGCGGGCACCTCGGGGAGCTCGATTCCGGCATCGCCGGCAGCCTCGTCGGCGACCACGGGCGACAGCGAGAGCTTGCCGCGGTCGTCGATCTTGGTGATCTCGACCTGGACCTTCTGGCCCACGGCGACGACGTCATCGACATTGTCGACGCGCTTGCCGCCCGAGAGCTTGCGCAGCTCGGAGATGTGGAGCAGCCCGTCCTTGCCGGGGGTCAGCGACACGAAGGCGCCGAAGGTCGTCGTCTTGACGACGGTGCCCAGGTAGCGCTCCCCGATCTCGGGGACCTGCGGGTTGGCGATGGCGTTGACCGCCGCGCGGGCGGCCTCGGCGGAGCCGCCGTCGGTCGCGCCGATCAGCACGGTGCCGTCATCCTCGATGGAGATGTCGGCGCCGGTGTCCTCCTGGATCTGGTTGATCATCTTGCCCTTGGGGCCGATGACCTCGCCGATCTTGTCAACGGGGATCTTGACCGAGATGATCCGCGGCGCGAACTCGGAGAGCTCGTCCGGGGCGTCGATCGCGGCCTCGAGCACGCCGAGGATGTGGAGGCGGGCCTCACGGGCCTGCTTCAGCGCGGCGGCCAGCACGGAGGCGGGAATGCCGTCGAGCTTGGTGTCGAGCTGGATGGCCGTGACGAACTCGGAGGTTCCGGCGACCTTGAAGTCCATGTCGCCGAAGGCGTCCTCGGCTCCGAGGATGTCGGTCAGCGCCGCGTAGCGGGTCTGGCCGTCGACCTCATCGGAGACCAGGCCCATCGCGATGCCGGCGACGGGCGCCCGCAGCGGGACACCGGCGTTGAGCAGGGACAGCGTCGAGGCGCAGACCGAACCCATCGAGGTGGAGCCGTTGGAGCTCAGCGCCTCGGAGACCTGGCGGATCGCGTAGGGGAATTCCTCGCGGCTCGGCAGGACCGGGGCGATGGCGCGCTCGGCAAGGGCGCCATGGCCGATTTCACGGCGCTTGGGCGAACCCACGCGGCCCGTTTCACCGGTGGAGTACGGCGGGAAGTTGTAGTGGTGCATGTAGCGCTTGCGGGTCACCGGCGACAGCGAGTCGATCTGCTGTTCCATCTTGAGCATGTTCAGCGTGGTGACACCCAGGATCTGGGTCTCGCCGCGCTCGAAGATGGCGGAGCCGTGGACGCGGGGAAGGACCTCGACCTCCGCGGTGAGCTTCCGGATGTCGGAGAGGCCGCGTCCGTCGATGCGGACCTGGTCCTTCAGGATGCGCTGGCGCACGACGGCCTTGGTGACCGAGCGGAAGGCTGCCGAAAGTTCCTTCTCGCGTCCTTCGAAGGACCCGGCGAGGGACTCGAGGACCTCGGCCTTGAGGGCGTCGGAAGCGGTGTTGCGCTCCTGCTTGTCGGCGATCTGGAAGACCTCGGCGAGCTTCTGCGCGGCGGCGGATTCGACCGCGGCGTAGACGTCGTCCTGGTAGTCGAGGAACACGGGGAACTCGACGGTCGGCTTGGCCGCACGCGCGGCCAGGTCGGACTGGGCCTCGCACAGGGCGCGGATGAACGGCTTCGCCGCCTCGAGGCCGTCGGCGACGATCTCCTCGGTCGGCGCGGTGGCGCCGTTTTCCTTGATGAGGTTCCAGGAGTTGTCGGTCGCTTCGGCCTCGACCATCATGATGGCGACGTCGTCACCGACGACGCGGCCGGCGACGACCATGTCGAAGACGGAGTTCTCAAGCTCGGAGTGCTTCGGGAAAGCGATCCACTGGTCGCTGCCGCTGCCGTCGGAGACGAGTGCGACGCGCACGCCGCCGATCGGGCCGGAGAAGGGGAGCCCGGACAGCTGGGTGGACATGGAGGCCGCGTTGATGGCGACGACGTCGTAGCGGACGTCGGGGTTGATCGCCAGCACGGTGACGACGATCTGGACCTCGTTACGCAGGCCCTTCACGAAGGCCGGGCGCAGCGGGCGGTCCATCAGGCGGCAGGCGAGGATCGCCTCGGTGGAGGGGCGTCCCTCGCGGCGGAAGAACGAGCCCGGGATGCGTCCGGCGCCGTACATGCGCTCTTCGACGTCGACGGTCAGCGGGAAGAAGTCGAAGCCTTCGCGCGGGGAGCTTCCGGCGGTGGTTGCCGAAAGGAGCGCCGTGTCTTCGTCGATGTACACCATCGCCGCGCCGGCGGCCTGCTGGGCAAGCCGTCCGGTTTCGAAGCGGACGGTGCGGGTGCCGAAGCGGCCATTGTCGATGACGGCTTCAGCAAATTGGATTTCGGGACCCTCCATAGAGAGTCACCTCCGTTTCTGTGTGGTGGGGGCGGTCGGCACCATTGTCGGGCGGCCCCTCATGGGCCGCCTGTGCACCCGGTCTTCGATCGAGATCCACGGGACGGGCGCGGCCCTGTCGGCCGGCCTCCCGGAGATCACTACCGAGGACCGCGAATGCGCGGTGCCTGCTGGCTCCGTTGTTGGTTCTGGTGGTGGTGCACCCGGTCTTACCGGGTAGAAGCGGAAGGCGGCTCCGTCTCCTGGGGAGATGGCGCCGCCTTCCAAACAACCTATCGGCGCAGGCCGAGGCGCTCGATGAGCGTCCGGTACCGCGTGATGTCGGTGTCGCGCAGGTAGTCGAGCAGGCGACGGCGGCGTCCCACGAGAAGAAGCAGGCCACGACGGGTGTGGTGGTCGTGCTTGTGCATCTTCAGGTGTTCGGTCAGGTCGAGGATGCGGCGGGAAAGCATCGCGATCTGCACCTCGGGGGAACCGGTGTCCCCCTCGGAGGTGGCGTACTCTTTGATGATTTCCTGCTTGATAGCGGCGTCAAGGGCCACGTGTAACTCCTAGAGTTGTACCGTGAATACGAGGTTTCGGCCCGGCACCGGCCCTCCGCCGGAGCGGCGGTACGCATACCTGACACACAAAAATCCAGCCACCACGGACTGCAGCCGGATCTCAGCCTCCAGTTTAGCCGCTGGCCTGCAGATCTGTCGAAAGCACCTGCCGCGTCTTGCCGACGTCGAGGCTCATCTGCTCGCTCAGCGCCTCGGGTCCGGTGTAGGCGACCTGCCCCCGAAGCCGCTGGACGAACTCCACGACGACGCGCTGCCCGTAGAGGTCGAAGTCGGAAACGTCCTCCTGCGGGCGGTCGATGACGTGCGCCTCGACCTGCCGGCTGACGTCATCGAAGGTCGGGTTCGAGCCGACGGAGATCGCGGCCGGCCACCGGGTGTGCGCTTCGTCGATCAGCCAGCCGGCGTAGATCCCGTCGGCCGGGATGTAGCCCTCGGCGCCGGGGGCGAGGTTGGCCGTGGGGAATCCCAGTTTCCTCCCCCGCGCCGCCCCGTGGACGACTTCGCCGCGCATCCGGTGCGGGCGGCCGAGGATCCGGGCCGCGGTCTCGACGTCGCCGGCCTCAAGCGATTCCCGCACCCAGGTCGAGGAGCAGCGGCGCAGTCCTTTTCCGCCGCCGGCCTCCAGCGGGACGCCCGCCGCGAAGTCGTCGATGGCGAGGACCTCGAAGCCGAAGCGCCGGCCGAGCTCGCGCATCGTGTCGAGGTCGCCGCTGTTGCCCCGCCCGAAGCGGACGTCGTGGCCGATGACGACGGCGGTGGCGTGCAGCGCCCCGACGAGGACCTTCTCGACGAATTCCTCGGGGGTGTAGGAGGCGAGGTCGAGGGTGTAGTGCATCATCAGGACGCCGTCGATGCCGGTTTCGGCCAGCGTGTGCACCCGGTCCTCAAGTCCCATGATCAGGGCCGGCGCGCTGTCGGGGCGGTGGACCTGGGCGGGGTGCGGGTCGAAGGAGATGGCAACGGCCGCGGCGGAGCGTTCCCGCGCCGCCTTCACAAGGTGCTGCAGCACCCGCTGGTGGCCCCTGTGGACGCCGTCGAAGTTTCCGAGGGTGAGAACTGACGGCCCGAAGTCGTGTGGCACATCGGCAAGGTCTCTCCAGTAGAACACGCATCTCCTTCGCCGTTGCGGCTTTCCGCGGCGCGGGCCGGAGCATCCGGATCCCTGCAGCGCCACCCCCCCATTATTGCCGATATTGCTGTGGTTTATTTCCCGTTTGCCGTCGATCCCCTGCGGTTCCGGTCACGGGGGCGCTCCGTCGTCCACCCACCCGCCGGGACCGCAGCTCACCACCCTTCAACCGCGCGGAAGCGTGGTGATGTGCAAGGTGGGCGGATGCCTGCGCATTCCTGGCCGGGTGTTGTGCGAGGCTAGCTGCCGGCGCTGAAGTCCCTGCGCATCTGGGCCGTCTTGGTGATGTACTTGTGCCACACCAGCAGGGCGGCGGGGAAGGCCAGCTCCACGACCATCAGGATGATCAGGAGGTAGTGGGGGGTGCCCGAGAACGCCCACGAGAGCACCCTGCCGATGCCGCCCGCGAAGACCATGAGGCAGACGAGCCAGAGCATGTTGGCCCACTGGAACTTCACGGCGATGGTGACGAACGCGGCACCGACGCCGACCATCATCGCGGAGAAGAAGCGGAACTGGTTCTCGAGGGTCGGGTTGACGGGTCGGCCACCGGTCTCGGGCAGGCCCGCGGTGCCGAGGATCAGGTAGTAGGCGCCGAAGCCGGCAAGGATCAGCCCGACCAGGACGACGACGGTGCGGAACATGCTCCAGTCGCTGCCGCCGATCCCCTCGCGGGTCTTGGACTTCTCCTGAGCAGTCCCCTTCGGGGTGGCCGCTCCCTTAACGGTCCCCTCCTTCGAAGCACCCGCTGCGGTTGACGGACCCGCCGCGGTGCGGGACGGCGACGGCGTGGACAGCGGCCTGGTGGTGGGCGGGGTGCCGGCCGGACCGCTGCCGCTTCCGCCGGTCGCTCCGGGGGCCGGCGATTCAGGACTGGTTGACGCCGGCCGGCCGTGCGGGTCCGGGATGTTCGTGCTCATGGCGCTTCCTCGCTGTCCTTGCTGCTCCTGCCGCAATACTCTCACGCAGCACAGGGACCGGAAAGGGCGATCTTGGAGGCGCCCGGCAGGCGGTGCCGTCTAGGCCGGGACGGGCGCCGCCGGCCGGTTACGGTACAGCCAGGCCAGGCCGAGGACCGGCAGGATCAGCGGGACGTAGCCGTACCCCTGGCCGAAGGCGGACCACACGGTGTCGGCGGGGAAGGCCTGCGGGTCGAGGAGGCTGAAAATGCCCACGCCCAGCACGCCGATGAGTTCGACGCTGACGGCGGCGACAGAGATCCGGTACCAGCGGGCGCCGGGCCGGGCCAGCGAGACGGTCGCGAGGACGTAGACGGCGGCCGCGCAGGCGGTCAGCAGGTAGGCCAGCGGTGCCTCGGAGAACTTGGTGGCGATCTGGAAGGCGGCCCGTGCGGAGGCGGCCAGGGCGAAGATGCCGTAGACGGCGATCAGCAGCCGGCCCGGGCCGTGCGTCCGCCGTCCCTCCCCTCCGCCGTCGGACCCCCCGGCGGGGTTGGCCCCGCCGCTTCCGGTGTGCTTCACAGTCCTGCCACTCCGTCCCAAATCTGCTCCATCCGAACCAGCATGACGAACACGGCGAGCCCGGCGGCGGCCAGCACCAGGTTGCTCCAGCGGCTGCGCTCGAGGATCGCCCACCAGAAGGCGCCCACCGGGAGGACGAGGGCCGTCAGCAGGTAGCCCCAGAACTCCCAGGCCTCCCCCACCACCGGTTCTCCCCCGAGCTGCCGCACTCCGGCGGCCACCGCGTAGACGAGCAGGAACAGTTCGACGGCGGCCACGGAGAGGATGGTGATGTCGTTCGGGGGCTGGCGCAGCACCGCGGCCCCGATGCACAGCAGCGCCGACACGATACCGATCACCGAACCGGCGAGAAGGAAACCGTCAATCATGCTTCACCGTTTCCCGGCGCGAACACCAGCAGGGCGCGGGCATCCTGGCCGCGGTTCTCGAGCAGGGCGACGAGGGTTCCCGCCGGCGAGTAGGCGGCCACCGGCCCGGAGTCCCCACCGGCGGGGATCCTCCGGCCGTGGGAGACGTCGTCGGCCTCCGCGGCGCTGAGCTCCCGGACCGGAAACAGGGCGCGCCCGGCGTCATCGAGCGGAAGCATCGTCAGGTTCTCCGCGAGTTCCTCGAGGGTGGAGGCCTGCCCGATGGTGTACGGGCCGACCTGGGTGCGCCGCAGCGCGGTG
The DNA here is from genome assembly GCF_054511055.1 of Arthrobacter melezitosi. Classification (NCBI taxonomy): domain Bacteria; kingdom Bacillati; phylum Actinomycetota; class Actinomycetes; order Micrococcales; family Micrococcaceae; genus Arthrobacter; species Arthrobacter melezitosi. The sequence continues at coordinate 142,067 of NZ_JBTNDJ010000006.1, read as the reverse complement.
AGGTGGCCGCCGACGCCCAGGGCCGCCCCGAGGTCCCTGGCGAGGGCGCGGATGTAGGTGCCGGAACTGCATTCGACGGTGACGTCGACGTCCTGCTGCCGGCCGCCGTTGACGCGGCGGATCCCGTGCACCTCGAACCGGTGGATCGTGACGGGACGGGCCTCCAGTTGGACCTCCTCGCCCGAGCGCACCCGGGCGTAGGCGCGCTGCCCCTTGACCTTGATGGCGCTCACGCTGCTGGGCACCTGGGAGATCGGGCCGGTCAGGGCCCGCACGCCGGCGGAAATGTCCGCGGGGGTGACGGCGGCCGCGATGGAGCCTCCGGTGATCTCCCCCTCGGCGTCGTCCGTGATCGTCGACTGGCCGAGCCGGATGGTGGCGGTGTAGGTCTTGTCGGTGCCCACGATGTAGGTGAGCAGGCGCGTGGCGCGGTTGACGCCGATGACCAGGACGCCGGTCGCCATCGGGTCGAGGGTCCCGGCGTGGCCCACCTTGCGGGTCCCGGCCAGCCGGCGCATGCGCCCGACGACGTCATGGCTTGTCCAGCCCTGGGGCTTGTCCACGATTATCAGCCCTGAGTGGACCTGCCCGGAATTCACGCCTCCCAGTATAGGGCGAAGCCCCGGGCCTTCCCCGCCGGCCCGGGGCCGCCCGCGCGGCGCCGTACAGGCGATAGCATTCCCCTATGCTTCCCGCCGTCCACGCACGCCAGGTGCCGGTCAACCAGATCCGTGAAATCACGCAGGCCGCGTGGGCCCGGCCGCACTCCATCGTGCTGAGCATCGGTGAGCCGGGGTTCCCTGTCGCCCGCCACATCCTTGAGGCCTCGATGGCGGCCCTGGACCGCGACGAGACGAACTACACGCCCAATGCGGGGATCGCGCCGCTGCGGGAGGCCTTCGCCGCCCGTTTCCTCGAGCACAACGGCGTCTCAGTGGATCCGTCGTGCGTCTACGTGACCGCCGGCGCCCAGCAGGGGCTGCACCTGGCGATGAGCACCCTCCTCGGGCCCGGCGACGAGGTCCTCGTCCCCAACCCGGGCTATCCGACCTACCCGATGACCGCGGCCCTGGTGCATGCGGTCCCCGTCCCCTACCCGCTGCGTCCGGACAACGGCTTCCAGCCGCGCCTCGAGGACCTGGAGGCGCTGGTGACCCCGCGCACCCGGGTGCTCGTCCTCAACTCGCCGTCGAACCCGCTCGGAGCCGTGTTCGATGCGGAGCTGACCCGCGCCCTGGTGGACCTGGCGCAGCGGCGGGACCTGTGGATCCTCTCGGATGAGTGCTATGAGGCGTTCACCTACGACGTCGGGCATGTCAGCCCGGCCCGTTTCGACGCCGGGGGCCCCGAGGCCCTGCCGGGCGCCGGCGTCCCGCGGGTCTTCACCTCGCTGACCCTGTCGAAGACCTACGGCCTCACCGGGCTGCGGGTCGGCGCCCTGATCACCCCGCCCGGCATGGAGCCGCTGCTCAACAACATCATGGAAGCCACCGTCTCCTGCGTCGCAGCACCCTCCCAGTACGGCGCCCTTGCCGCGCTGACCGGTCCGCAGGACTACCTGGCGGACGCACTCTCCCACTACCGGAAGAACCGGGACGCGGCCACCGCGGTGCTGCGGGAACTCAATATTCCCTACCTCCCCGCGCAGGGGGCGTTCTACCTGTGGGCCGATGTCTCCCATGCCTCCGGCGGCGATGTCCGCGCCTGGGTTTCCTCCCTGCTGGAAACCCGCGGGGTGGCGCTGGCCCCGGGCACCGCGTTCGGCTCGGGCGGTGAGGGCTGGGTCCGGATCGCGCTGTGCACGGACACCGCGTCGCTGGTGGAGGGGCTCGGCCGGCTCCCGCGCAGGGAAGGCAGCTGACCCACCGGCTCTTATTTCGGCGCGGAACGCGTGCCCGAATCGGTGCTCGAGCCGGAGGTTGGAACGAACTTCCAGGCGAAGGACCCGTCGTCCCGCAGAGTGAGCCGGAGGAACCCGTGGGTGTCGCTGAACCGCTTCACGATGTACGACGGGCTGCTGGTGAAGGGGCGGAGGGTGATCCCGCCCGTCGACACCTGGAAGGCCGTCATCCCGTTCCGGACGCACTCGTCGGCGTTGTTCACCGGACACGATCGTTCGTAGTTGTGCTGCGACCCCGACAGGGTCAGACGGACCCGGTGCTTCCACATCACGTCGATCCACGGCTTGTGCTCGGCGGCCCGCGTATGCGCCGCTGTATCCGACGTGAAGTACGGTTCGTGGTACACCACCGCCAGGTGCTTGCCGTCCTTCTTCGCAGCAGCGAGGTCCTTGTCCAGCCACCTCGTCACCGCCCGGGCCTCCGGCTGGTTGTACCGCCAGGGCGCGGAGGACAGGAACGTGACATGCCAGTTCCCGAAGTCCTTCGAATACGGTTCCCCGTTCGAGATGAACCCGCGCTCCTCGTTGATCGCGGCCTTCTTCTTCGACCCCGGACACTGGCCGTTCATGAAGTTGTCGAGGTCTTCGTTGCGGTCGGGTTGCCAGTCGTGGTTTGGCGCGGACACCCAGTACAGCTTGGACATGGTGCCACCCCACAGCGGCGTCCAGTAATCCACGTAGTCCTCGCAGTAGGCGGTGTCGTACTGGAAGTCTCCGATGCCGAGGAACGCGTCGATCTCATCGTTCTGCACGAGCTCGGCGATCGCCGCACCATTGCGCCCGGACGGGCTGTCCGCCTCGATGGTCCGAACGCCGTTCATGTCGCCGACGGCAGCCATGTGAACCTCCGGGTCGCCGGTGCAACCCGAAGCAGAGACCGCCACAACGGCTGCGACCGCTGCGGCCACGAACCGGAACTTCATCCAACAACCCCTTCGAAAAGCCGGACCGCGGGCCCCCTCCCCACAGCCGGGCACGGCATCCCTGAAATTCAGCCGGCCCGGACCGGCTGTCCAGCACCGCTCAACCACCGCCCCCACCGCCAGTATCCCAGCCCGCCGCCGGTGGTGTCCCCGGAGCCCGGCCGGAAGCACCTCCGGCGCGTCGGAGGCACCGCCCGGCGCGGCCCTCGGGCCGGGGGTCGACGGTGCCGGCTTTCACTCCGGCGCGGGACGCGTACCCGAGTCCCTGCTTGGCCCGGCCGTTGGAACGAATTTCCAGCCGAAGGACCCGTCGTCCCGCAGGGTCAGCCGGAGGAACCCGTGGGTGTCGCTGAAACGCTTCGCAATGTACGACGGGCTGCTGGTGAAGGGGCGGAGATCGATCCCGCCCGTCGACACCTGGAAGGCCGTCATCCCGTTCCGGACGCACTCGTCCTCGTTGTTCACCGGACACGATCGTTCGTAGTTGTGCTGCGACCCCGACAGGGTCAGACGGACCCGGTGCTTCCACATCACGTCGATCCACGGCTTGTGGTCGGCGGCCCGCTTGTGTGACTCCGTCCTCGACGTGAAGTACGGTTCGTGGTAGACGACCGCCAGGTGCTTGCCGTCCTTCTTCGCCGCAGCGAGGTCCTTGTCCAGCCACCTCGTCGCCGCCCGGGCCGCCGACTTGTCGTACCGCCAGAGCGCGGAGGACAGGAACGCGACATGCCAGTTCCCGAAGTCCTTTGAATACGGTTTCCCGTTCGAGATGAACCCGCGCTCCTTGTTGATCGCTGACTTTTTCGTCGACCCCGGGCACTGGCCGTTCATGAAGTTGTCGAGGTTCTCGTTACGGCCTGGTTCCCAGTCGTGGTTGGGGCCGGACACCCAGTACAGCTTGGACATAGTGTCACCCCACAGCGGCGTCCAGTAATCCACGTAGTCCTCGCAGTAGGCGGTGACGTACTGGAAGTCCCCGATACCAAAAAACGCGTCGATCTCATCGTTCTGCACGAGCTCGGTGATCGCCGCAGCGTTCCGTCCCGACGGGCTGTCGGCTTCGGTGTTCCCTGCGCCGTTCATGTCACCGACAGCGGCGACGTGGACGGGCGGATCGCCGGTGCAACCCGAAGCAGAGACCGCCACAACGGCTGCGACCGCTGCGGCCAGGAACCGGAACTTCATCCAACAACCCCTTCGACAACCCGGGCCGCAGATCCGTCCGCGACAGCCTGGAACAGGCACCTTCGATACTCGTCTGGCCCGGACCGGCTGTTCAGCACCGCTCAACCACCGTCCCAACGCCAGTATTTCAGCCCGCCGCTGGTGGTGCCGTCGGGGGCGACATCGATCACGGCGTACGGGAACGCCCGGCGGTCCGAGGAGTCGGGTCCGCGGCCGCGGACGTCCGAAGACCACGTTCCGGTGTTGACGTACCGGGTGGCGGACGCCCCGACCGCCGACTCCAGTGCCCGGTGGGTGTGGCCCGAGACGTACCAGGCCACCCCGGAACCGTACGCCTCGAGGATACGGGCGATCCGATCGGCGGCGGCGGGAGCCGCGCCGGTGACCTTGTGCCCGGCACCGCGGAGCACCATGCGGATCGCGGCGGCAGGGAGCGCCGAGACCGTCCGGAACCGGGACACGCGCGCCAGTTCCCGGACGGCCTCCCCGTCGAGTGCGAGCCGCAGCGACTCCGTCTGCAACAGCGCATCGTACGCGGGCTTCCGAACCCGGCGTTCCGCCCGCTCGGATGACAGGCAGGCCAGGGCAACGGCTACGGCACGGCGCGGGCGCGACCTGGACCGGTGGGCATGCCAGGCCGCGAGCGGTGGCAGGTCCAGCTCCTCGGTGCCGCTGACCGCCGTGCGGAGCACCTCCGGGATCCGGTGCAACGCGTGGTGCTGGTGCCCGTGCTCGGCCAGGAGCACCCGGGGCACGTGCAGGAACCACGGGTGCACCCGGACGCGTGCCGGCTCACCGGGTGAGAGCAGCACCGACAGGCGGGCGGCGACCGAGGGCCTCGCCAGCTCCGTGTCGTGGTTGCCGCTCACGAAGTGCAGGTGCACGCCGCGTTCCGCACCCGCCTCCAACGCCGAGAACGTGTCGGGATGGCGGGCAAGGATGAACTCGAGTCGGGCCAGGCTCTCGTCCTCTGCAAGCCCGGTCAGCTCGAAGGTGTCGCCGACGAAGACGACGTGCTGCTGCGGTCCGTAGGTTGGGAGCACCTCGCGGCGCAGGAACTCGGGCAGCACTCTGCCGGGGCTCCGGGGGTCGTCGTCCGACGCACCCAGGTGGAGGTCGCTGAGGAGCCACCACCGCGCCGCGCGGCTCACACGAGCAGTCCCACAACGCGTGGAAGGAAGAGCAGGACGCAAAGTATCCACATGACGGCGATGAGCGCGCGGCCGCCCATCCTGCCGCCGGCCGGTGCCGACGGCCCGGCACCCGCCCTGGCGTGCCGGACATCGAGCGTGACGAGGGTGACGAGCAGGGCGGCAGCCACGAACAGCCCCGCCAGGTCGATCACCAAGCCGCCAACCGGCGTCAACTCCTCCATGCCGATCATTATGCACCCTCCTGCCGTGCGCGCATTATGCATGCGAGGACTGTGATGACGCCCATCGTGACGACGCACGCCTGCCACGACCACAAGGCGAGGTAGAACATCGCCGTGGACACCACCGTCAGCGAGGCCAGGCCGAGCGCCACGACGAGCAGTGCGCCGAGCGCGAGGTCGGTCACCTTGGTGAGGCGGGCCAGCGCCTGCCCCGGGAGCAGGACGAGGACAGCTATCGCGGCGACCGCCTGAAGCGGTGTTGGCAGCCCGACGACGGTCGCCACCGACAGCACGATGGCTGCGGCACCGAGTGCCACGGTCAGCCGGCTGACGCCGCTCATGGCGCCACCACCTGGTAGACGCGTGCGTCGGTGTTCCTGAACGCGAGCGTCACGCCGGCCTGTCTGCCCAGCCACTCCTCCAGTTCGGCGAAGCCGCTCGTGCTGGTGTCGCCCTGGATGACGAGGCTCGCCTCCGCCGAGCTCATGAGCAGCACATAGGCGCCCTTCTCACTGTTCCGCGCGAAGTCGTAGACGGCTGGGCCGCACGTCGCCGGCGTCAGGTCCTGCTCGCACAGGTCCTCGATCGTCCGGTAACGGTGGTCGAGGTAGGCGTCGTCGCGCCACGGCGTCGGATGTGCAGCCGAGATGATGGCCGCGTCGGAGGGTGCCATCCTCTCCACGGCGTCGACGGCGGCGATCTCATTGTCGGAAAAAACGTCATACTGCGCGTTGCCGAACCGTCCGGTCACGGTCAGCACCGCCAGCAGGAAGCAGGTGAGCGCGAGGCCCCCCGCGGCGCGGACGGAGAAGCGGGTGCCGCCGTCCGTGGGAAGCAGCACCGAGCACGCCTGCAGGGCGATGAACGGCAGGGCGAAGAGGGAAACGCGGATGAGCATCTCCCCGCCGTACATCTGCACGGGGAAGACCAGCAGCGGTGCCAGGGCGAGGAGGACCACCCGGATGTCGAGGCGGCCCCTGCGCCAGTCGCGCACTGTCCCCACCGCGGCCAGCGTCCACAGCACCACGGTGAGAAGGACCCGGAGCTGCACCACGAGCAGGTGCCCGGCGGTTCCCCTCACCCGGTCGGCGACGTTCGCGTCGATCGCGGCCCCCAGTCCTGCATCCTCCAGGGGCGGATGCCCGACGAGGTACGTACTCGCGGGATACACGAACCAGAGCACCAGCACGATACCGGCGATCAGCGGCAGCCGGCTGGGCCAGACACGTCCGCTCAGGGTGAGGGCGGTGATCGCGACGAGCAGCATGAACGGACTCAATTGATGGCTCGCGGAAATGACGACGATGAGCAGGAGGGCCACCACCAGGGCGCCCACGCGGCGTCCCGGGTGGGGATCGGCGGGCTCCCGCCCGAACCACCACTGAGTCAGGGCGGCACGCCGGAAACCGCGGAACGGAGCGGACCGGGCGGCCAGCGGGCCGACAAGCAGCGCGATGACGACGAGGTACAGGAAAAAGCCGAAGGCCTGGGGGGACAGGTAGTCCTGGTCCTGCCAGTTGCCGAGGCAGAAGAGCCAGAGCACCAGCCAGCGCCGCCGCGGATCGCTCGTGAGGTAGCTCGTGGCCACGGCCACGGCAGTGAGCCACAGGCCCACGTTGACCACCGGTGCCCACAAGGCCACCGTCACCGGGTCGAGGCCGGTCGCCGCCAGCATTGTCGCCAGGAGGGCGAAGAAACCCGGCCAGTTGAAGTAGGCGTCGATGTCGGGGTCGACCCCGACCTGCGAGAGGGCGTCGGCGACGCCCAGGTGGCGGAACGCGACCTCACCCCGCGGTATGTCGGTTACGAAGAGCGCGGTCCCGAAGAGCATGAGCACGAGCACGACGACGAGCCACAGCATCACCAGGCGGCGCGCCGGGCCGGCTGCATCCCCGCGCAGCGCCACGAAGAAGGCGATGTTCAGGATCAGGACTCCCACCCAGAACGGGTAGGGCAGCACGCCAACGAGCCCCACGTCGCTGTCCACGGGCACGGCCACCGTCGAGGCGGCCCCCGCGGCAAGGACCAGGGCCACGGCCCCCGCCAGGACGCACGCCAGATCACGGCGGGTCCAGCGCTGCCCGGTCCGGGTGGCCTCCTCAAGTTCGCCAATCATTGGGCCTCTTTCTTGATGCGTCGAAGAACGGCGATCAGCCGGAGGCCCACCACCGCGGCCCCGGCGGAGAGCACCACCAGGAACGCGAGGGCCATCGTGCTGGCGCCCTGGTCGGCGGCCAACAGCGCCGCGGTGCAGACAGCGGTTCCGATCACCACGCCAACCAGGATCGGCTCGAGATAGCGGCCGCGGACCCGGCACACGGCGTTGTAGGTTTGGAGCACGGCGTACGGCACCACCCCGACCGCCAATAACCGCAGGGCGATGGTGGACGAGTCGGCGTAATTGTCCCCGAGCAGGCTGAGCAGCGGGCGGGCGAGGAGGGCGAGGACGGCGGCGGCCAGGCAGCCCAGGGCGAGTGACCAGCGGAAACTCGCCAGCAGGGTCGAAACGAGCCGGCCGGGGTCGCGGACGCCTTCGGAGAACTGGACGATGCCCATCAGCATCGGTGCGGTGTAGGCGGCCCAGGCCATCATCCATGCGGGGTACCAGTAGGCTGCGGTCGTCGGCGACACAAGGTGCGCGAGCAGGAGCGGCAGCAGCAGGCCGGGGGTGCGCTCGGTGAGCGTGATGAGCTGGTTCGGGATGCCAAGCACCAGCAGTGACCGGCCGTGCGCGAGGTGCAGGGACGGCCGCGGCCGGTAGCCGATCAACCGCCGCAGCTGGATGAGGCCGATAACGAACGCCACAACCGACCCGAAGGTCCAGCAGACCATCAGCACGTCGGCGGCGGCGCCGTTCCGCCACCAGGCAAGGAACCCTGCGGCCGCCACCGAGACCACGCCGCTCACCGCGTACCGCGTTGTGGCACTGGCCCCGCGGCCCAATGCCACGAGTGTCTGGTCAAGCACTGTGCACAGAGTCCCGGTGACGACGGCCACGAGGAACGTGAGCCAGAAAAGGATCGAGGTCGAGGCCGTCTCCGCGTCCGCGGTCGTCAGCTGCAGGAAGAGGAAGCCGAGGGCCAGCACGGTGCCGGTCACCCCTACGATGCCGATCGCGGAATTCAACACCCGGGCGGGTGGCTCCCCCCGCCCGATGGAGACGATCACGGCCGATCCGGTGCCCAGCACCGCCAGCTGCGTGGAGAGGATCACCGCCGAGACCGCTGCCGTGGTGAGCCCGACCTCATGGTCGGTGGTCGCGCGGGCGGCCACGATCCAGAAGGCGAAACCCGTGCCCGTCGCCGCGGCCTTGGCCACGACGAGGCCGATTGAGCTGTGCAGGGCCGAACGCCGGACAACGCCTGAGGCATCCGGGACAGCAGAGGTCCGCTCAGCCCGCACGAGCCAGGCCTTTCGCCATCCCCGCATAGTTGTACCAGCAGAAGGCGGCGTAGTAGCGCAGCCACCGGGGCTGACCCCCGGCGAGGCTCAGGGCGCCGCCCCGGACGGCCGCGGCGGCGGGCAGCAGGGCCAGCCTCGCACCGCGCCAGCCGTGCTTGCGGATCATCCGCCCCAGTCCCGTTCCGTCCATGAGGAACTGGTCGAGCGCGAAGTCGAAATCGTCGGCGGCGAACCGATGTTCGACGACGACGCGGCGTGACACGCCTGTCCGCATCCCCGACTGCCGCATCCGCCAGCGCAGCTCGATGTCCTCCCCCGACTTGAACGAGTCGTCGAAGCCCACGCCCAGCATCAGCTCCCGGTCGATGACCGTTGCCACCAGCCCGAACCAGTTGCGGCTGCGGCCGGTGCGGTGGTGATGGGCGAGCGCCTGCCCCCAGTAGCCTGGTCCGGCAACGCTCTCAAGACCGGCCTGGAGCGCGTCGTAGCCCTCCTCGACCAGCTCCGCGAGCAGGTCGGCGACCCCCGTCGGCCCGAACACGACGTCGGAGTCGACGAGCAGGACCCACCGGGTGGTGCTGCTCTTCACACCGAGCGTTCGGGCCCATGGCAGGCCGCGGCCCTCATCGCTGAGGATCCGGGCGCCCGCCGCGCGGGCAATATCGACCGTGCGGTCGGTGGAGCATCCGTCCACCACGATGATTTCGGCGACACCGGACTGGCGCAGGGCCTCGAGGCAGCGCGGGAGCATGAGCTCGGCGTTGCGGGCCGGCACGACAGCGGTGACCTCCCTGGGGCTGGTGTTCACGTGTCCCCCTCAGGCCCGCTCGTCGAGGACCGACGGCAGCAGCTCCTCAAGATAGCGGACGATGTCGTCCGAGGCCTCGTCCGCGGAGTAGGCGGAGGGGACCTGCAGCAGGTAGCAGGGCCGTCCGTCGAGCGCCTTGCTCAGCACGGCCCCCTTCGCGGCGAAGTGCTCGCGCCACGAGATGACTGAGGTGGCCGCCAGGCCGGTCACGACCTTCTGTGAGAAGCCCGCCATCTCGATGTGGAAGTTGCCGATCATGCGGTCGACCATCCAGTCCTTCGTCCGCTCCATGATGCGGGACCGGCTGCCCTCGTAGCGCTCGATGTAGACGGCGGCCGCCAGCGGGGCCGAGGTCGTCACTTCCCGTCCGGGGAAGGCGCGCGACGCATCGACCATGCGGTGCTCCGGGGACCACCGGCGGGAGAACTCCGCGAGCCGCGGGTAGCGGATGACGTACGGGTGCACCACCGTGGTGAGCCGGCCGACGCTCTGCGAGAGCGGTGAGGGCACGAGGGGCTTCCGGACACCTTCGAACAGGTGCGGGTAGATGGCCCGGTGGTGCGGCTTGATGAACATCGGCTTCGCATAACCGAGCTGCGCGCCGTCCTCGGCGAGGAAGGCCCAGTCGTCGCCCATGAACGACCATCCCTCACGCCTCATCAGTTTGGCGGCGGTGCTGGTCTTACCGGTTCCTCCGGCGGCGGGAAGCGCGATCGCGTGACCCCGGTACGCCATGGTTGCCGCATGGAACATTGCGGCTCCCTGACCGACCATGGCGGCATCGAGAACAGGGACCACGGTGGTCAGGAGCTCGCCCGGGCCGTGGATGCGCCACTGCTCGGGTGCCCTCACGACCTGGACCCGGTCGGCCTGGAAACGCACGCTGGTCTCCGTGTACGCGAGCTCGTGCTCGAGCAGACCCGCTTCCGGCATCGGCTCCGGCTGGTCATCGATGATGATGTCGGCCGGCCCTTCGGCGTCGGTGGCGAAACACGCCAACATGCTTCGGAGCTGGGCCGCTGCCGGCGCCTTTGCGTCGACGCGGATCCTTACGCGTCCGTGGATGTCGAAGTGGAGTGCCTGGGTCTGCCCGTTGCGCATGTCGTCCCCTGTCTGGGTGGTATCGGTTTAGGAGTGTTGCTGGATTGCCGGCGTGCACTGTGTCGGACGTGCCACGGCTTGCGCCGTCCTCACTGCACTTCCCGCCATGGAGCGATCCGGGCCAGGACCGGCTGGTTCACGGGGCGTTTCGGTTCCCGCGCAAGCTGCCGTCCCCGGAGGTAGCCTGCCGATGTTGAGGCCACGACCGCCACCACGGCAGCCACGCGGCCGAGCCCTGCGGCATCCCCGCGGCGCCAGTCGTTCATCGAGGAGAGGACCGCTCTCGGCAGCACGCTGCGGACATATCGGCGCTCCGGGGTTAGGGCCCGCTTGTGCCCTACGACGTGGCTGACCTGGGCCTTCGAAATCCCTTCGGACCAGGACCGTGAGAGCATGTAGCGGACGGTGCCCCGATTTTCAGGCACGTGATGGCGGACCAGGGCCGCGGGCTCGTAGACGATGCGGCTCCCCGGGGAACCCACCTTCGCCCGGATGCAGATTTCGGTCTCCTCGCAGCCCAGCGGAAGCGTACCGCGCCGGCCCAGGGCGATATTGAACCCCCCGACATTCCGGATGACGTCAAGCCGGAACGACATGTTGGCACCGATCACGTTTCGGACTTCGCAGGCGACCTGTGGCAGGCCCCGGTAGCTGCAGCCGACAATCCAGTCGAGCTCGTCACCGAAGTAGCCGGGACGCCCGGCCTCCCACACCGGCTCCACCCGACCGCCAACCGCAAGCACCTCAGGATCGTCATAAAGCGCCATCAGGTGTTCGAGCCAGTCCGGAGCGGCCTCCGCATCGTCGTCAAGGAAGGCGACGATGTCGGACTCCGCCAGGTCAACGCCGGTGTTGCGGGCGCCGGCGAGGCCGGGCGGACCCACGCTCCTGATGACCGTGACGTCCTCGGCGACCTGGCTCAGCCGCTCGTAGAGTTCCTCGTTGTGGTCGATGACGACGATGACGTCCTCGGGAACGTAGGTCTGGACGCGTACCGAGTCGAGGACCTTGAGCAGCCATTCCCAGCGTTCCTCCGTATAGGCGCAGATGACCACGCTGACGGTGGCGGTGCGGATGGTCGCCATGTCAGCTCGCGCTCATCAGCCGGAGGACGCTTTGCGGGTCGGTCGGTGTCCGGGGGAAACGCTCGTTCGCGTAGGCGTACTTCACCCGCCGCAGCATTTCGGGGCGGGCGCCGGCGGTTGGCGCCTCCCACAGGAGGCACTCGTGCGCCATGGTCCGGAGCACCCGCCAGCCGTCCCGGAAAGTCTGGAGATTGGATGCCCCGGAGATGCGGTCGAGTTCCAGGCTGGGAACCTCGGCGATCCGGAGGCCGGCCTTCGCCGCCCTGACAATCAGCTCCGTCTCGATTTCGAATCCGTCGGACTCCAGCTGCAGGACGCCCAGGCACTCCCTCCGGAAGGCGATGTATCCGTAGCAGAGGTCGGAGTAGTCGCTGTGCAGGACCATGTTGGCCAGCCCCGTCAGCGCACGGTTCCCTGCACGCCGGAGCCAGGTCAGATCCTCCGAGCCCCCTCCGGTGACATGCCGGGAACCTTTGACGAAGTCGAAGTCGTGCTGGAGGGGCGAAACGAACCAGCCGATTTCCTGGGGGTCCATGCTCCCGTCGGCGTCGAGCATGACGATGATGTCGCCCGTTGCCGCGGCGAATCCTGCCCGCAGCGCGACACCCTTGCCCTTTCGCTTCTCGTTCACCACCACGACATCCGCCCTGACGGCACGTGCCACGTTGACCGTGTTGTCCGTGGAACGGCCATCCACGATCACCACCTCGTCCACGTACGAGGGCATGCGGCGAAGCACCCACGGCAGGTTCATCGCCTCGTTGAGGGTCGGTATCACAACGCTTACCGAGGCATTCGGAGACGGGGTGTTGAGGTTGGAAAGCGAGTTGGGGCCCGCGTATGGGATAGACAAGGTCTCACCACTTTTCATCGGGGACGGTCCTGGCGCCACGGGGGCGTCAGAAGGGGCGTACCGGACGGGATCACCGATAGTCCTCGCGTTTGGCGCCCAAGGCGCCACTTCCGAGGTCGTGCCGGATACCCCTCCGAATGAGATCTCCGGGCCCTGCGCGGACGAAGCGAGAGAAACAGCGGGTGAACCGGAGGTACTAATTCGTTAACTTCTTGTCGGTTGTTTTCACCCTAGAACCAGATGTTTGCAGTGTCGCCAATAGCGGCTACCTGAATTGACTTGGGGGATACCCGAGCCGCCCGCGCGTTACTTGGTGCCTTCGCCAGGCCCTGAGCAGGCTGGGTATTCGGTGCGCTCACGCGCCGGCCGTTGTTTCGTTGCGGCCCCGATCGCGGACCGGGATCTCCGGGTCCGCCCGGGCCGGGGCCTGCGTGGCGGCGGCCATGCGGCGGACCCGGGCCCGCACGCCGCAGGTTCGGAAGCACCTGTTCCCGGGTGGGTGCCCGTGGCGGCGTGGGCCGGTCGGCGGGCCGTCCCCGGTGACCCGGTCAACCGGGCCTCAACGCGAAAAAGGAGGACCTCCAGGCTTGTGCCGGAACCAGTTGGTTCCACCAAGCCCGGAGGTCCTCCTCCATATCGCGGCCCGGACGTCGTCGTCGTCCCGGCCGGGTACCCCTAGAGCCCGCGCGGTGCGTCGGTCGACTCCTCGTCGCGCTCCTCGGCGGTGCGGTAGGGATCTGCGTCCCCCGCGAATTCCGCACCCTGTGCGATGGCTGCCACTTCGGCGTCGCGTTCGCGGGCCTTCCGCAGGAGTTCCTCCAGGTGGCCGGCATTGACCGGGATTTCGTCAGGAACGAATTCCAGCGTCGGGGTGAGCCGCGCCGTGATGTTCCTGCCGACCTCGGCGCGCAGGATCCCCCGCGCCGATTCGAGGGCCACCCGGGTGGCCTGCTGCTCGTCGGCGTCGCCGAGAACCGTGTAGTAGAGCGTTGCGTGCTGGAGGTCGTTGGTGACGCGCGCATCGGTCAGGGTCACTGCTTCGAGCCGTGGATCCTTGACCCTGCGGCGGAGAGCCTCGGCGACAATCACCTTGATCCGCTGTGCGAGCCGCGCAGCGCGTGCCGGATCTGCCATTACTCCTCCTCCTGTTGGGCTGAACTGTTGGATCGTTGAGCCGGCCCGGGAACGGCCGGCGGACAGCGCAGGCGCCCCGGATCCCGGAGCGCCTGCGCTGGTCTACCTGCTAGACGCGGGGCTTCTCCCGCATCTCGAAGGTTTCGATGGTGTCGCCTTCCTTGACGTCGTTGAACGAGCCGAGGCCGATACCGCACTCGAAGTCCGTGCGGACCTCGGTGACGTCGTCCTTGAACCGCTTGAGCGAGTCCACGGAGAGTCCCTCGCCGATGACCTTGCCGTCGCGCAGGACGCGGGCCCTGGCGTTGCGGCGGATGACCCCCGAGCGGACGATCGAGCCTGCGATGTTTCCGAACTTCGAGGAACGGAAGACCTCGCGCACTTCGGCGGTGCCGAGCTGGACCTCCTCGTACTCCGGCTTGAGCATGCCCTTGAGGGCGAGCTCAATGTCATCGATTGCTGCGTAGATGACGGAGTAGAAGCGCATGTCCACGCCTTCACGCTCGGCCAGGTCGGCCACGCGCTCGGCGGGCTTGACGTTGAAGCCGATGATGATCGCGTTGTCCACGGTCGCCAGGTTGACGTCGTTCTGGGTGATGGCGCCGACGCCGCGGTGGATGACGCGCAGCTGCACGCCCTCCCCAACGTCGATCTTGAGGAGGGAATCCTCAAGCGCTTCGACGGCACCGGAGACGTCACCCTTGAGGATGAGGTTGAGGGTGTCGACCTTGCCCTCGGCCACGGCCTGGTCGAAGTCCTCAAGGCTGATGCGCTTGCGGCGCTTGGCCAGGGCGGCGTTGCGGTCGGCGGTCTCGCGCTTCTCCGCGATCTGGCGGGCGGTGCGCTCGTCGTCGGTGACGAAGAACGTGTCGCCTGCCCTCGGGACGTTCGAGAGGCCGAGCACCTGGACGGGCCGCGAGGGTCCGGCGGTGGTGACGACGTCGCCGTTCTCGTCGAACATCGCACGGACGCGTCCGTGGGCCGTTCCGGCGACGATGGTGTCTCCGACGCCAAGCGTTCCGGACTGCACGAGCACGGTGGCGACTGCACCGCGGCCCTTGTCGAGGTTCGCTTCGATGGCGATGCCGCGGGCATCCTTGTTCGGGTTGGCCCGCATGTCGAGGGCCGCGTCGGCGGTCAACAGGACCGCTTCGAGCAGCTCGTCGATGCCTTCGCCCCGGAGCGCGGAGACGTGCACGAACATCGTGTCGCCGCCGTATTCCTCGGGAACCAGTCCGTACTCGGTCAGCTGTCCCTTGACCTTGTCCGGGTTGGCGCCTTCCTTGTCCATCTTGTTCACCGCCACGACGATCGGCACGTTGGCCGCCTGTGCGTGGTTGAGCGCCTCAACGGTCTGCGGCATGACGCCGTCGTCCGCTGCGACAACGAGCACCGCGATGTCGGTGACGCTGGCGCCGCGGGCACGCATGGCGGTAAACGCCTCGTGACCGGGGGTGTCGATGAAGGTGATCGCGCGCTCGGAGTCCTCCATCTCGTGCTGGATCTGGTAGGCACCGATGTGCTGGGTGATCCCGCCGTGCTCGCCCTCCACGACTTTGGTGTTGCGGATGGCGTCAAGGAGGCGTGTCTTACCGTGGTCGACGTGGCCCATGACGGTGACGACCGGCGGACGGGCCTCAAGCTGCTCGTCGCCTTCGGCCTGGAGCTCGGCATCGAAATCGATGTCGAAGCTGCTGAGCAGTTCGCGCTCCTCGTCCTCGGGTGAGACGACCTGGATTACGTAGCCCAGCTCGGTTCCGAGCACCTGGAAGGTGTCCTCGTCGAGTGACTGCGTTGCCGTCGCCATCTCACCGAGGTGGAAGAGCACCGTGACCAGGGCCGCGGGGTTCGCCTCGATCTTGTCGGCGAAGTCGGTGATCGAGGCACCGCGGCGCAGCCGGACGATGGTGCTGCCGTCACCGCGGGGGACGCTGACGCCGCCCAGCGAGGGAGCCGACATCTGCTCGAGTTCCTGCCGCTTGGCACGCTTCGACTTGCGCTGCTTGCCACGGCCGGCTCCTCCCTTGCCGAAGGCGCCGGCGGTGCCGCCGCGTCCGCGGCCGCCCTTGCCGAAGCCGCCGCCTGCGGGAGCTCCACCGGGGCTGGCCGGCGCTCCGCCGGGGCCGCGGCGCGGTCCTGCGCCCGCTCCGGGTGCGCCGCGGCCTGGGGCTGCGGGACGCTCGGTGCGGTTGGGCATCATGCCCGGGGTGGGGCGTGCTCCACCGGGACCGGCCGGACGGGGAGCACCAGGACGCGGTGCGCCCGGACGCGGTCCACCGGCACCTGCCGCGGGACGGGGTCCGCCGGCACCTGCCGCGGGGCGGGGACCGCCCGGGCCTGCGGCGGGGCGGGGCCCGCGGTCGTCCTCACGGCGTCCGCCCGGACGGGGCATCCCCTGCGAGGGTGCGAACGGGTTGTTGCCCGGACGGGGGCCACCACCGGGACGGTCACCGCTGCGGTCGGCCGGACGGTCGCCGTCGCCGCGCCGGGAGCCCATGCCCTGGGACGGTGCGAAGGGATTGTTTCCGGGACGGGGCGCACCGCCGGGGCGGGTGCTGCCCGGGCGGGCCTGGCCTGCCGTCGGAGGGGTCGCCGCAGCACGCGGAGCCGGGCGGGCTCCAGGCTTGGCGGCCGGGCTGCCCTCGCCCGCCGGAGCCTGCGCGGCGGCAGGATCGGAGAACGGTGAGGGGCTGGCGGCGGGTGCCTGCTCCGGGGTGGGGGCCGGGGCCGGCGGCGTCGGGGCCTGCTCGGCTTCGGCCGGCTTGGGCTGCGCTCCGGGGCCCGGGACCGCCGGGGTGGCGGACTGTCCGGCCGCCGGGGCTGCCGGTGCCTGCTCCGGGGCGGAGGGTGCCGAGGCCTTGGGCGCCGAAGCGGCCGCGGCGGTCTTCGATGCACCGTTGGCGGGGAAGGCGCCGCGAAGTTTCTTCACGACGGGGGCCTCAATGGTTGAGGAGGCGGAACGGACGAATTCGCCCAGCTCCTGCAGTTTTGCTACTGCGTCTTTCGAGGTAATACCGAGCTCTTTGGCGAGTTCGTGTACGCGGACCTTGGCCACATTTCTCCTGTCTCGGTCCGCACCGAGTCAGGTACGAACCGTCTAATTCCTACTGCAGAACCCGCCTGCCGGGGCAGCCGGGAAGTCGAATGCAGAGCTCAACGGATTGTTCATCGTTGGGCACTCATCGCTGGGTACTCATCGGGTTTCCATCAGTTTTCTGACCCGCTTTCAGGGAGGACGGTTTCTTGCCCGGGGCCGTGGACGGTCCCAGTGAGTGCATGGAATTGGAGCGCCAGTTGCCCGGTCTCGACAGCACCACGGAAAGCACGGTGAAATGCCTTGCGTCTCAGAGCCGTTTCCATACAGGCCGGATCCGGGTGCAGCCATGCGCCCCGACCGGACAGCCGGCGGTACCGATCAAGCACAGCGACGTTTACCCCGTCGCCGGCCTGTGCCACCACCCGCATTAGTTCCGACTGGTTTCCGCGCTTCCGGCAGCCGATGCAGGTCCGGATGGGATGCGTTCCCGTGTCCGTCCTGCCCAGCCCGCCGGGGCGCTTGAAATCCTCAGTCCTTTCCATTCTACCGCTTCCGCGAACGAAGTTGTTACCCGCGGCCCGCTCAGGCCTTGGCGGGCTGGGCGGCGTCGGAGACGATGTCGATGCGCCAGCCGGTGAGCTTGGCGGCCAGGCGCGCGTTCTGGCCTTCCTTGCCGATGGCCAGCGACAGCTGGTAGTCCGGGACGACGACGCGGGCCGAGCGCGTCGCCTCGTCGGTGATGGTCACCGAGGAGACCCTCGACGGCGACAGTGAGCTGGCGATGAAGGTGGCGGGGTCGTCGCTGTAGTCGACGATGTCGATCTTCTCGTCGTTGAGCTCGCTCATGACGGCCCGCACGCGGGAGCCCATCTCGCCGATGCAGGCGCCCTTGGCGTTGACGCCCGGCACGTTGGCCTTCACGGCGATCTTGGTGCGGTGCCCGGCCTCCCGGGCCAGGGCGACGATCTCGACCGTCCGATCGGCGATCTCGGGGACTTCGAGTTCGAACAGCTTCCGCACTAGGCCCGGGTGGGACCGGGACAGGGTGATGGAGGGGCCCTTCATCCCGCGGTGGACGTCGACGACGAAGGCGCGCAGGCGCGTGCCGTGAAGGTACTTCTCCCCCGGCACCTGCTCGGGCGGCGGCAGCACGGCCTCGACCGAACCCAGGTTGACCTGGATCATGTGCGGGTTGGTGCCCTGCTGGATCATGCCGGCGACGAGTTCGCCCTCCTTGCCGCGGAACTCGCCGAGGATGTTGTCGTCCTCGGCGTCGCGCAGCCGCTGCAGGATGATCTGCCGGGCGGTGCTGGCGGCGATGCGCCCGAAACCGCTGGGCGTGTCGTCGAACTCCCCGACCGGCTCGCCGTCGTCGTCGACCTCGGTGGCCCAGATCGTGACGTGGCCGTTCTTCCGGTCCAGTTCGGCGCGCGCCTTCTCAACGGCGCCGGGGCTGCGGTGGTAGGCCACCAGCAGGGCCTGTTCAATCGTGGGGATCAGCAGGTCAAGCGGGATCTCCCGTTCGCGTTCGAGCAGCCTCAGCGCGCTCATATCTATATCCATCAGGGGGCTCCTTACGCGGGGTGGGCTGTTCCGGGGTCTGCCGGGTCTCCAGCACCGTTGTCTTCGGGGTGTTCGTCCTCGGCATGCGCAAATTCGACCTGGACGGTGCCTTTGCGGATCCGGGAAAATTCAAGGGTCATCGGCTCGCCCTGGCGGGGTTTCATCCCCTTTTTGACGGGCAGCTGCGGAAGCAGCCGGACCCCGTCGGCGGACACTTCGAGCAGCCGCCCCAAGACGGGATCGCCGCTGACCGGTGTCACCTCGACGAGCCGTCCGAGGTTCCTGCGCCAGTGCCGGGGTTCGGTCAGGGGGCGGGAAACGCCCGGGGAGGAGATCTCGAGGCTGTACGGCCGGCCGTCGTCGTGCGGGTCGTTGTCCATGGCCTCGGAGAGGTCGAGGGAGACGCTGGAGATGACGTCGAGGCCGACGCCGCCCTGCCGGTCCTCGGGAAGGTCGACGACGACGTGCACCGTGCGCTGCACGCCGGCCGTTCGGATGTCGATGTCCTCGAGGTACAGGTCGTGCTTTTCGACGACCGGCTGGAGCAGGTCCCGCAGCCTCTGCGCTTCCGCCTGGAGTTCGGCATCACGGGCCGCTTTGCGCGGCGTCGACGGATTTCCCTGGCCGGACCGAACCGCCATTTGCTGCCTCCCACTCGATGATGTTGTCCTCCAAGAGTACCGACTTTCGACAGGCCGGGCGGTACCGGCCGGTCAAAGCGGCCCGATCATGACATGATCTCTTCCTGTGAAGACACCCCCGCCCCGCCCGCGCAGCACCGGGAAAAGGGGGATCTCCCCCACCGGGTCGCGGGCGGCGGGAATGCTTGCACCGGCGCTGGTTTTCCTGCTGGTGACCGGCGCCGGCGTTGCCGCGCTGGGCCCCGGCGGCGCACCCGAACCGACCTTCACCGAACGGGCCCAGCAGGCCGCCGCCGACCGCGCCGGGGATCTTGCCGCCGATGCCGCGGCGCTTGCCGTGTCCTCCCCCACGGCCGGCTTCGAGGGCACGGCCGGGCTGCTGGAGGCCCAGGCCCGCGGCCTGGCTCCCGCGGACGGCCCGGACGGCCCGGACGGCGAGCCCGCGGGAACCGACGGTCCCGGCACCGCCGCGCCGGAGCCGGGTGCACCGGAGGACCCCCTCACCGCCGCGGGGTTCCTCCGGGAGCTCACGGCGTCGGCCGTGTCGAACCTCACCGACGCCGGGCGGGCGGAGCCGGGCATCGCCCGCCTGCTGGCCTCGGTGGGCAGCAGCCAGTGGCAGCAGGCCGCCGCCCTCGGCGCCCGGCTCGGGGTGCCCGTTGAGCCTCCTGCGGTGGCCGGGCCGGGCGGAGCGGACGCGCCGGAGTGCACCGGTGAGCCGCGCGGCAGCGGGGTTCAGCGCAGGGCGCTGCTCTCGGCCGCCCGCACCGAGGACCGGGCGGTGTACGCCTACGAGGTGGCCGCGTCCCGCCTCCCCGACCCGGAAGGCGTGCTGGCGGCCGCCCGGGAGCACGAGGCAGCGGCCGCCGCGGCCTACGCCGCGCTGGCCGGGCTCTGCGCCGCCCCCGGACCCGTTCCCTCCGCGTACGCCCTCGACCCGGAGTTCCTCGCCGACCCGGCCGCGGGATTGGCGCGGCTCGAGCAGGAGCTGGGCGTGTTCTACGGATCGGTGGTCGGCTCGGGCGGGCCGGAGCTGCGGAACTGGGCCGTGGGGCGCCTGCACACCGCCGTGCAGCGCAGTTTCGCCCTCGACGGCGTTTCCGAGCCCTTTCCCGGCATCCCCGTCGAGGAGCAGACGCTTCCCGCGGCACCTCCCGCCGGGGAATCCGGCCCGGAGGATACTGGACCATGAGCGGAAACGATTCCTTCCACGACGGCGAACCCCACCGGGGCGCGCTCGCCCAGCGGTTGAACCGCCTGCGGGCGGGCGTGCTCGGAGCCAATGACGGCATCGTGTCGGTCGCCGCCGTCGTCGTCGGGGTTGCCGGCGTGACGACCGCCCCGGGACCGATCCTCACCGCCGGCGTGGCGGCCCTCGTCGGCGGGGCGCTTTCGATGGCGCTTGGCGAGTACGTCTCGGTGAGCAGCCAGAGCGACAGCCAGCGGGCCCTGATCGAGAAGGAACGGCGTGAGCTCGAGGAGGAGCCGGAGGAGGAACTGCGCGAACTGGCCGGGCTCTACGAGGCCAAGGGCCTCAGCGCCGAGACGGCGATGACGGTGGCCGTCGAACTCACCCGCAGGGACGCGCTCGGCGCCCACCTGTCGGCGGAACTCGGCATCGACCAGGACGACGTCGTGAGCCCCTGGCATGCCGCGTTCGCCTCGGCCGCCGCGTTCACCGTCGGTGCCGTGCTGCCGCTGATCGCCATCCTGCTCCCGCCGACCGGGCTGCGGGTCCCCGTCACCTTCGCCGCGGTGCTCCTCGCCCTCGCCCTGACCGGCGGGCTCGGCGCGCAGGTCGGCGGGGGGTCCAAGCTGCGGGCGGCGGTGAGGGTCGTCGCGGGAGGGTTCATCGCCCTGCTGGCCACCTTCCTGATCGGAAACCTGCTCGGCGCCACAAATCTCGTATAGCGTGCTGGAATGACAGGTTTCGCCATCGAGCTGCCCGAGGCGCTCAAGCGCTCCGCCCGGCAGCTGCCCGGCGGCAGCGCCTGGCTGCGGAACTGGCCGGGCATCCTCGGGCGGTACCTCGAGGAATGGAAGCTGACCCTCGACCTCCCCGCCGGCCGGCCGCCCTGGTCCGGACAGTGCTCGGTGGTCCTTCCGGTGCGCACCGCGGGCGGGGCGGACGCCGCGCTGAAGATCGGCATCCCGCACGAGGAGTCCCGCACCGAACCCGAGGCGCTCACGCTGTGGGGCGGCGCGGGCGCGGTGCGGCTGCTCGCCTCGGGCCCGGCGGACGCGGTGTTGCTGCTGGAGCGCCTCGACGCGGACCGCGCCCTCTCCTGCCTTCCGCTGGCGCGGACGACGGCCGTGTGGGGTGCCCTGATGCGCCGGCTGTGCGTGCGCCCGGACGCACGGGGCGAATGGGCGCAGCTTCCCGTGCTCGCCGCGGAGGCCGAGACCTGGACCGACACCCTCCCGGCCGACTGGGAGGCGGCCGGGCGACCGTTCCCGCGCTGGCTGCTTGAGCACGCACTTGAAACCTGCCAGGTGCGCGGAGCGGTGGGGCGGCGCTCCGCGCGCGACGTCCTCGTGCATTCGGACCTCCACTACGGGAACATCCTGGCCCGCCGCGCTCCGGTGGGGGCGCCGGATGCGGCAGGCGCATCCGCGGTAGACGACGGCGGCGGGGCCGAAGGGTTCGTCGCGATCGATCCCAAGCCCCTCGTGGGTGACGCCGAGTATGCGGTGGCCCCCATGCTGTGGAACCGGATCGGGGACCTCCCCGCCGGCGACCCGGCGTCCGGGGTGCGCCTGCGGTGCGCCGCACTGGCCGGGGCGGCCGGCCTGGATGCGGAGCTGGCGAGGGACTGGGCGGTGGTGCGGGAGGTGCGCAATGCCCTCTACTACCTCGAGACCGCTTCACCGGCGGACGCGCGGCGCTCCCTGTGGGTTGCGAGTTCCCTGCTGGGCCGGACGCTTCCGGACCTTCCACCGGCGCACCTCCTGGCCGTTCCCTAGGCGTGCCCCGACCGTTCCGCAGGCCCGCTGCCCGCGGGCCGGATGCTGCGGGATGTCACCCCCGGGTGAGCGGCCTCAGGTTCTCCACCCACACGTCGTAGCCGAGCTTGACGATGAGCGCGCCCACCACGACGAGGAAGATGATGCGGATGAAGCGGCTTCCCCGCGTGATGGCCATGCGGGAGCCGAGGTAGCCGCCGACCATGTTGGCGGCCCCCAGCAGCAGCCCGAGCCCCCAGAGGATGGAGCCGTGCGGCAGGAAGAAGACGAGGGCACCGAAGTTCGTCGCCATATTGACGATCTTGGCCTTCGCGCTCGCGCCGAGGAAGCTGTAGCCGAGCAGCGTCACCATCGCGATGACGAGGAACGAGCCGGTGCCCGGGCCGATCAGGCCGTCGTAGAACCCGATCACGGCGCCGATGGCGCCCGCCGTCCCGTAGTGCCGCCGCCCCGAGTACTTCAGTTTCGTCAGGGTTCCCACGGTCGGCCTCAGCGCGGTGAACACCGCGACGGCGATCAGGGCCGCGACGATGATCGGCTTGAACACCGAGGAGGGAAGCGACGCCGCCAGCACCGCCCCGCCGAAGCTGCCCGCCAGCGCGATGAGCGCCATGGGGATGGCGGTGCGCAGGTCCGGGTGGGCGCGGCGGTAGTAGGTGATGGCGCTCGTCGTGGTGCCGAAGATCGACCCCATCTTATTGGTCGCCAGCGCCTGGACGGGGGTGATGCCCGGCACCAGCAGCAGCGCCGGCAGCTGGAGCAGCCCTCCCCCGCCCACGACGGCGTCGATCCACCCGGCGGCCAGGCCCGCGACGAGCACCAGCAGGACCGTCGCCAGCTCGATCTCCTCGAGCCCTGAGACCACCGGCGCTAGCCGTTCAGGAGGGTGCGGAGGTGCTCCAGCGCCTCACCGACGGCGACGGTCGAGGCTTCGCCGGTCCGCCGGTCCTTCACTTCGATCACGCCGTCGGCAAGGCCCCGGCCGACGACGACGATGGTTGGGACACCGATCAGTTCGGCGTCGCCGAACTTCACCCCCGGGGAGACCTTGGGCCGGTCGTCGTACATCACGTCGAAGCCGGCCGCCTCGAGGTCGACGGCCAGCTGCTCGGCGGCGGCGAAGATCTCCGCGCCCTTGCCGGTGGCGACGATGTGGACGTCGGCCGGGGCGACGTTGCGCGGCCAGATGATGCCCTTGTCGTCGTGGTTTGCCTCGGCGAGGGCCGCAACGGCCCGGGTGACCCCGACGCCGTAGGAGCCCATGGTGACGGTGGCGAGCTTGCCGTTGGCGTCCAGGACCTTCAGGCCGAGCGCCTCGGTGTACTTGCGGCCGAGCTGGAAGATGTGTCCCATCTCGATGCCGCGGGCGGCCCGGAGCGGCCCGGAGCCGTCCGGGGCTTCATCACCTTCGCGGACCTCGACGGCCTCGATGACGCCGTCCCAGGCGAAGTCGCGGCCGGCGACGAGCCCGAAGACGTGCCGGCCGGGCTCGTTCGCGCCGGTGATCCAGGTGGTGCCGGAGACGATGCGCGGGTCGACGAGGTAGCGCAGGCCGGTGGTTCCCGCGAGCCCGATGACCGGCTCGGCGAGGCTCAGGCCGGGGCCGATGTAGCCCTTCACCAGGCCGGGGTGCTTCTTGAGGTCCTCGTCGGTGGCGGCCTCGACGGCGACCTCGCCGCCCACCTCGAGGTGGGTGCCGATGGTCGCCTCCATGCGCTTGAGGTCGACGGTGCGGTCCCCGGGCACGCCGACGACGAAGATCTCCCGGCCGCCGGTGGGCAGCACGGCGGCGAGCACGACGTTCTTGAGCGTATCGGCCGCGGTCCAGGGCTGACCATCCCGCGGGGCGAGGGCGTTGGCGGAGTCCACCAGCGTGTCGATGGTGGGGGTGTCGGGGGTGTCCCGCACCTCGGCCGCCGGGGCACCGGTGTAGTCGATGTCGGGCGGCACGACGGTGGTGACCGCCTCGACGTTGGCCGTGTAGCCGCCGGCGGAGCGGACGAAGGTGTCCTCGCCGATCTCGGTCGGGTGGAGGAACTCCTCGCTCTTCGACCCGCCCATCGCCCCGGAGGTCGCCGTCACCGGGACGACCTCGAGCCCGAGGCGTTCGAAGATGCGCAGGTACGCCTGCCGGTGCAGCTGGTAGCTGCGCTCAAGGCCGGCGTCGTCGATGTCGAAGGAGTAGGAGTCCTTCATGATGAACTCGCGTCCGCGGAGCAGGCCGGCGCGGGGCCGGGCCTCATCGCGGTACTTGTTCTGGATCTGGTACAGGCTGACCGGCAGGTCCTTGTAGGAGTTGTAGAGGTCCTTCACCAGCAGCGTGAACATTTCCTCGTGGGTGGGGGCCAGGAGGTAGTCGGCGCCCTTGCGGTCCTGGAGGCGGAAGATGCCGTCGCCGTATTCGGTCCACCGGTTGGTCACCTCGTAGGGTTCCTTCGGCAGCAGGGCCGGAAAGTGGACCTCCTGGGCGCCGATGGCCGCCATCTCCTCGCGGATGATCGCCTCGACCCGGCCCAGCACCTTCAGCCCGAGCGGCAGCCAGCTGTAGATTCCGGGGGCGGCCCGGCGGATGTAGCCGGCGCGCACCAGCAGCCGGTGGCTTGCCACTTCGGCTTCGGCGGGATCTTCACGCAGGGTGCGCAGGAACAGGGTGGAGAGTCGTAGGACCACGCTGGGGAATCCGTTTCTTCGAGACAGGCCCCGACCGGGCGGGGAACAACAGGTACCAATCTATCGGCATCCGTGCTCCATCAACGACAGCCGCCGCAACCGCGGCCCCGCCGCTCCGGCGGTGGAGGGGCCGGCGTGCAGGAGGGCAGGTGTTAGAGAAGAACCGTGGCGAAGGTTCCGGCCTCGGTGAACCCGACCCGGCGGTAGGAGGCGATGGCGCGGGCGTTGTAGGAGTTGACGTAGAGGCTCACCGTTGGCGCGAGGGCGCGGGCCGCCACGGCGACGGCGGCCATGTACCCGGCGCTCAGTCCCCGGCCGCGGTAGTCGGGGTTCATCCAGACGCCCTGGACCTGGACGGCCTGGGATGAGACGGTGCCGAGTTCCGCCTTGAAGATCACGGCTCCGTCGTCCGCGAAGGCGGCCAGGGAGTGCTTCCGTCTGATCAGGGAGGCGACGCGGCGCCGGTAGTGTTCGGTGCCGCCGATGTAGGGCGAATAGCCGACCTCCTCCTCGAACATGGCGGCGCAGGCCGGCAGCAGGACGTCGAGTTCGTCGGGGCGGGTGAAGCGCAGTCCTTCCGCCGGCTCCACGGCGGGATCGGAGTCCAGGGTGAGCAGCGGCTGGACCGGGCGCAGGTCGAAGGGCTCCGAGGCATAGTCCTGGAGGGTCGACCAGACCGACAGGACGCCGGCGGCGGGCCCGAAGATCGAGGAGAAGCTGCGGCCCGAACGGCCCAGGTGCTCTCCGAACTCGGCGCCGGTCTCCCCGGTGACGCCGACCGGGATGAGGTTCACGCCGGCCCAGCAGGCGCACTCGAGTTCCCCGCTGCGGTACATTCCCACGATGTGGCCGCCCATGGCCGAGCCCGCGGCGCTTCCGGTGCCCTCGAGGTGCGCCGCGAGGAACACGTTGGCCACCGGGTCGCGGTTGACGAGGTCCCACAGGGCCGCGGTGTCCTGCTGTTCGAGAACGCGGAAGGACCAGGGCCCGACCGGGTCGGCCGGAGCCTTAGCTAACGGTAACCACGGGGCCACCCGGGACAGCATTCTCGCCATCGGTCTCCCCCATCTCCTCCGCGATCCGCATTGCCTCTTCGATGAGCGTTTCGACGATCTGGTCCTCGGGCACGGTCTTGATCACTTCACCGCGGACGAAGATCTGCCCCTTGCCGTTGCCGGAGGCCACGCCGAGGTCCGCCTCGCGGGCCTCCCCCGGGCCGTTCACGACGCAGCCCATCACCGCCACGCGCAGGGGGACCTCCATGCCTTCGAGCCCGGCGGTAACCTGGTCGGCGAGGGTGTAGACGTCGACCTGGGCGCGGCCGCAGGAGGGGCAGGAGACGATTTCAAGCTTCCGCGGCCGGAGGTTCAGCGACTGCAGGATCTGCGCGCCGACCTTGACCTCCTCCACCGGCGGGGCCGACAGGGACACCCGGATCGTGTCGCCGATGCCCTTGGAGAGCAGGGCCCCGAACGCCGTGGCGGACTTGATGGTGCCCTGGAAGGCGGGCCCGGCCTCGGTGACGCCGAGGTGCAGCGGCCAGTCGCCGCGTTCGGCGAGCAGCTCGTAGGCCCGCACCATGACCACCGGGTCGTTGTGCTTGACCGAGATCTTGAAGTCGTGGAAGTCGTGTTCCTCGAACAGTGAGGCTTCCCAGACGGCGGACTCCACGAGGGCTTCGGGGGTGGCCTTGCCGTACTTCTCCATCAGGCGCGGATCGAGGGAGCCCGCGTTGACGCCGATGCGGATGGAGGTGCCGGCGGCCTTGGCCGCGGCGGCGATCTCCTTCACCTGGTCGTCGAACTTGCGGATGTTGCCCGGGTTCACGCGGACGGCGGCGCAGCCGGCGTCGATCGCGGCGAAGACGTACTTCGGCTGGAAGTGGATATCGGCGATCACCGGGATCTGCGACTTCTTGGCGATGATCGGCAGCGCGGCGGCGTCGTCGGCGGAGGGGCAGGCCACCCGCACGATGTCGCAGCCCGTGGCCGTCAGTTCGGCGATCTGCTGCAGGGTCGCGTTGATGTCGGTGGTCGGCGTCGTCGTCATCGACTGGATGCTGATCGGGGAATCCGAGCCCACCCCGACCGAACCGACCTTGATCTGGCGGGTCTTGCGCCGCGGGGCGAGTACGGGCGGGGGTGCTGCTGGCATTCCAAGGCTGACCGAAGTCAAAACATCCTCCAGGTGGCGGCATTCACCGCGTGGCAGTCCGATTTTCCTGATCCCATTATCCACCCCTGCGGATACGGTTCTCCTAGTTGAAGGACGAAGGTCACACGTACTTGGCGAGGGCGCCGATCACGGGGGTCCACTCGGTGGTCTTCACGGCGGAGATCGCCTGCGCCCGGGTGAAGGGGTCCTCCCGCACCAGCTGGTGCAGTTCGTCCTCGGACTCGGCGGCGAAGATCAGCAGGGCGCCGGTGCCGTCGGCGAAGGGGCCCGAGGTCAGGAGCCGGCCCTGCTCGACGAGGCGGGCCAGCCACTCGCGGTGCGCTGGGCGGTGCTCGTCCCGAAGGGCTGACTGGTCCGGACTGTAGACATACTCGACTGCGAAGACACTCATAAAGCCACCCTACGTGATCAGATCAGGTAATTTGCCGCAAGCGAGGCTACCCCGGCGGCCCACAGCATCGAGGTCAGGGTGCCGATGATGAAGCGTTCGGCGGCCGCCGGGGTTTCCTTCAGTTCTGCGTACCGGCCAAGGCCCTTGATCGCCACGACATAGGCGATGGCCACCGGCTCCCCGGTGAGGATGGCGGTCGCGACGGCGAGCCGTTCGAGCACGCCGATGACCAGCCCGCCGCGGAGGACCCCCGCGGGAAGCTCCGGGGGCGGCGGGGCGGGCGCGGAGCCGGCCTCCTGCTCCCAGGGGTTGGGCCGGGGCGGAGCCGGAAAGGCCAGCTGGGGCTGGTCGGCCGGCTCGGGGCCCGCTTCATTGAGGCGTTCCTGCGCATCGACGGTGCGGGCCAGGCGGAGCACCAGGGTGGTCACGGGCCAGCCGAGCCCTCCGGCAGCGAGCAGGGTCAGAGCGATCCAGGCCAGCTCCATCAGCGGTCCCCTTCCGCGGGCAGGGCGGGGACGCCCGTGTCGGCCCACCGCAGCAGCAGCGCCGCCGCAGGGCGCGCGGCCCATTCCTCGGTCCACGCCGAGCGCGCGACCGCCTTGCTCACCGACTGCGGGGCGATGCCGAGCTCGCGGGCGGCGGCCGTCTGGCTACCCCACCGGCCCGGTTCGAGCCGGTCCAGGATGCGCCACTCGGCCGGGGTGCGGTGCATGACATGGCGTCCGACCAGGGTCAGCACCCCCTCGGCTTCGGCGGCCCCGGGCGGCCCTTCGACGGCCAGCGGGGCGCGGTCGCCGGTCTTCTTGGCCCGCTCGACGGCGGTACGCGCCGCCACGAAGGCGCTGCCGCGCCCCTCGCGGGGGCTGGCCGGCAGCGGCCGGTCGATGTCACCAATCCCCAGGCCCACGTACCACCCGCCCTGGCGCAGGCACAGGAGCGCCGCCTCGACCGCCGCCTCCGCGGAGGCGAGGATGCCCTGCGCCTCGTCACCGACCGAGCGTTCGAAGGGCGTGGCGACGTCGACGCCGCGGAGCAGCTCAAGGAGGTCCGGGACGCGGTCGATGTCGTGCTGGCTGCCGGCCTGGTCGATGGTGAGTACGAACACGCACGTGAGCCTATAAGGGTGAAACCCAACTTTCAACCGCATTAGGGTTCAAATGAATTTACACCCTAGCCGAACAGGGCCACCGGCTTCACGATGTCGGCGTAGATGAGCAGGATTCCCATGCCCATCAGGAGAACGGCGACGGCGTAGGTCAGCGGCAGCAGCTTGGCCATGTCGAACGGCCCCGGATCGGGGCGGCGGAAGATGCGGGCCACAGTGCGCCGCAGCCCCTCCCACAGGGCACCGGCCACGTGCCCGCCGTCGAGCGGGAGAAGGGGAATGAGGTTGAAGACGAAGAGCGCGAGGTTGACCCCGGCCACCAGCCCGACGAGCGTCGCCGCCCGGGCCTTCAAGGGAATCTCCTCCATGGCGGAGACCTCACCGGCCAGCCGGCCGACGCCGACGACGCTGATCGGCCCCTCGGGGTCGCGGGGTGCGTCGGAGAAGGCGGCCTTGCCGACATCGACAACGCGCTGGGGCAGGTTCAGCACCACTCCGGTGACGCGCGCCAGGGAGTCCCCCACTGCGGGCAGGACCTCACTCGCCGGCTGCGGCACCAGTTCCTGTTGGGAGCCGACGCCGATGAACCCGACCTCCTGGGTGACCGGGGTACCGTCGGCGTTGAGCCGGGGTTGGCCGTCGGGCCCCGCCACGGGCCGCTCGGTGAGCAGCGGGGTGATCGTGGAGTTCCGGGTGCCGCCGTCGCGCACATAGCCGATGGGAACGCTGCGCCCGGCGGCGTCGCGGATCCAGTCCGAGAGCTGGTCCCAGCTCTCGACGTCGCGGCCGTCGAAGGTGACGACGCGGTCCCCGGGCTGCAGTCCCGCCTCGAAGGCGGGGGCGGCGGGATCGCCCGCGGCGCAGTCGGTCTGGCCGGTCTCCGCCTGCCGCTCGGCCGGAACCACGCACTTGTAGACCTCGGCGACGGTCGTCGTCGCCTGCGCCGTGCCGAAGCCCATGATGAGCACGGCGAACAGCACGACGCCGATCAGCAGGTTCATCAGGGGCCCGCCGAGCATGATGATGATGCGCTTGTAGATCGGCAGCTTGTAGAAGACCCGCTTGTCGTCGCCGGGCTGGAGCTGCACGGCGGCGGCCTGGCGTGCCTCGTTGGTCAGCTGCTGGAACACGCCGGTGCCGGACTGGCGGGCCGCGCCCGCGTCGTCCGTCGGCCCGGGCGGGAACATGCCGATCATCGAAATGTAGCCGCCGGCGGGAATGGCCTTCAGCCCGTACTCCGTTTCGCCCCTGCGGCGCGACCAGAGAGTGGGGCCGAACCCCACCATGTACTGGGTGACACGGACCTTGAACAGCTTCGCCGGCACCAGGTGCCCCACCTCGTGGAGCGCGATTGAGGCACCGATGCCCACCACGACGAAAAGCACTCCAAGGATGAAGAGCAGAATAGACAAGACGTTTCCTTCGATTTCGTGTGCCGTCAGGGCGTTGCGCCGCGCGCCGGCGGGCGCCCGGTATCGGCCTCACCGGCGGGGGTTTCCTGCACTCCACAACGGGCGCGGGCGGCGGCGCGTGCCCGTTGTTCGGCGTCGAGCACGTCCTCAAGGGTGACGGCGCCGGTGCCGGCGCCGCCCGCTGCGGCACCTGGCGAGCCAGTGCCACCGAGCTCGGCGAGAACCGCCGTAACCGTCCCGACGATGTCGGTGAAGCCGATGGCGCCCGCGTGGAAGGCCTCGACGGCCTCCTCGTTGGCGGCATTGAACACGGCCATCGAGGTTCCTCCGGCCGCGGCGGCGGCCTTCGCCAGGCGCACGGCGGGGAAGGCCTCCTCATCGAGCGGTTCGAAGGTCCAGGTCGCTGCCGTGCTCCAGTCGCACGCCGCGGCGGAACCCGGCACACGGTAGGGCCAGCCGATGCCGAGCGCGATGGGCAGGCGCATGTCGGGCGGCGAGGCCTGGGCGATGGTCGAGCCGTCCACGAACTGGACCATCGAGTGGATGACCGACTGGGGGTGCACCACGACGTCGATCCGCTCCAGCGGGATGTCGAAGAGCAGGTGCGCCTCGATGACCTCGAGGGCCTTGTTGACCATCGTGGCGGAGTTGGTGGTGACCACCCTGCCCATGGTCCAGGTGGGGTGGGCGAGCGCCTGGGCGGGGGTGACGGCGGTGAGGTCGGAGGCGGACATGCCGCGGAAGGGCCCGCCGGAGGCGGTGAGCACCAGCCGCTCCACCTCGTCCGGGAGGCCGGACCGGAGGGCCTGCGCGAGCGCCGAGTGCTCGGAGTCGACAGGCACGAGCTGCCCGGGCGCCGCGGCGTCCTTCACGAGCTGGCCTCCCACGATCAGCGATTCCTTATTGGCCAGGGCGAGCAGGTGCCCCGCCTTCAGTGCCGCGAGGGTGGGCGCCAGTCCGATCGACCCGGTGATGCCGTTGAGGACGACGTCGGCCTCCGGCCAGGCGGCCAGGCGCTGCGCGGCGTCCGGTCCGGCGACGATCTGCGGGGCGTACCCGTGCACGCCGGCGGCGTCCGCTGCCTTGCCGATGGCACGCTCAAGGTCGCTTTCGCTGCAGAGCGCAGCACCGACGGCGGCCGCGCGGGTTGCCACCGCCTGCTGTGCCAGCATTGCGGGATTGCGGCCCCCGGCGGCGAGCGCGGCGACACTGAACCGGTCCGGAGCCTGCGCGATCACCTCGAGCGCCTGGGTGCCGATCGACCCGGTGGAGCCCAGCAGGACGACGCGGCGGTGGCCGCGCGGAAGGTCGGTGAAGTCCATGGCTTCAGTATCCCGCACCGCGCGCCGTCAGCAGAAACGATCGGGCCGCCGGTGCTAGGCGAGCGCGGTGACGGCGTCGCGCACGGTTTCCTCCCCCGAGGTGAGTTCGAGGACGGCCGAGCGGCCGGTGTTGGCGACCAGCAGCGCGGCGAGGACGGAGGCGACGTCGGCGCGGGGAACGGTGCCGAAGCCCGTCTTGGCGGCGAGCTTCACCCGCCCGGTCCCGGGTTCGTCGGTCAATCCGCCCGGGCGCACGATCGTCCAGTTCAGGTGCTTCCGGGACTGCAGGTCCTGCTCCGCGGCGCGTTTGGCCACCAGGTAGGCGTAGAACACGTCGTCCATGCCGTCGGGCCGGGCGCCGCCGTCCACGGAGTCGGCCCCCATTGAGGAGATCTGGACGAAGCGTCCCACTCCGGCGAGTTCGGCGGCGTCGGCGAGGAGCACCGAGGCGGCGCGGTCGACGGTGTCCTTGCGGCCGGCACCGCTGCCCGGGCCTGCTCCGGCGGCGAAGACGACGGCATCGGCCTGGGCGGCGGAGAGGATGTCGGCCACCTGCCGGGCGGTGGCCGCCTCCAGGTCGAGGACCACCGGGTCGGCGCCGTCCTGCGTCAGGTCGGCGGCGTGGTCGGGGTTGCGGATCAACCCCGTGACGCTGTGGCCCTGTGCCACGAGTCGGCGGGTCAGTTCACGGGCGATCTTTCCATGGGCTCCTGCGATCACTGTTCTCATACCGGGCACAACGGTTGTGGCTCACGGCACATTCCCCCGCCCGCCCTGCGGACCAACAGCGGGGTCAGTCTTCCAATGCGTGGGACCGGGTGATCAGGTCCGTCATCGCCTGGTGGAAATCCCGGCGCCTGTGCTCGCTCCAGCCCTCGGTGAGGCGCTCGAAAACGCGTTCCTGCCACTCATGGGCCTGTTCCAGGAGGGCGTGCCCGCTTGGAGTGACGGTCACCTGGCGCCGGCGGCCGTCCGTCGTCGGTGCCTGGACGGCGAGGTACCCGGCCTCCGCTGCGCTTCCCACAAGTCGGGACGCTCCGCTCTGGTCGATGCCGATCTCACGGGCGATGGCGTTGACCGTTGGAGCGGATCCCCCTCGGACCAGGGAGTGGACCGCTTCGGTCACGAGCACGTGCCTTCCTCGCTCGGCGACCGCCTGGCCGCCCGGTGAGGACCGTCGGGACCAGTGCCGGACGAACTCGAACAGGACCTGTCCCGGCCCCGGGGCGCTCATTCGGTGGCGCCCATCTCGCGGCAGATCGCAGCCAGTTCCAGGGCCGCCTTCAGGTCGGGCAGCCGGAGGGCTGCTGTCACCTTCCCGCCGCGAACCCGGAAGACGGTAGCCACCCGGGTCGGGGATGCGCTCTCCGGCCAGGTGGCGTCCTCCTCGACGACCATCAGGTGCTCATCGATCGGATGCCACGAGCGTGGGACCAGCCGAATCTGCGACCGCTGCACCCACCCTGCGAACTCCTCCGGGGTGATGGCGGCTGCGCCCCGTGGGCCGAGGACGACGATCGGGTCACCGACGGCCCGCGCCGACCGCTCCGGGGAGCCTTCGTTGACGCTTTCGTGCCACTCGGAGATTGCTGTCTCAAGTGCTGAATCCATAACCCAATTATATGCGATATGCATACATAGATCGATTGCAGGTTCCCGCTACTGCCGGCCGGCGGCCGTAACAGCCGGAGGAGGGTCTCCCGATTCCGGGGCCCACCGCTGTTCACCGGCCGCCAGGAATGTCAGTGGCGGGTGACACAGTGGGGTTATGGAAGCAACGGCGAAGGCGCCCACGCCCCGGGGAAATGCACCCCGGCCAGGGGTCAGCGGTGCGATTGCGTTGCTCTCCCCCGAAGAACTCGATGGGCCCGGGCTTGTTGCGGCCCTGGGGTACCTTGAGTCACTGATCAGTTGGGCGCACGCCGGCCAGGCGCGGATCCTGCACCTGCTCGAACAGAACTTCCTCGACGCCGCCGCCCGGAATCCCGTCCCGGCAGCGATCGAAGCCGGCGGAACCGTGGGGGCCGCCCTGCGCCGGCTGGATGAGGATCTCGCGACAAGCCTTGCGGCCACCGAGGCGGCCTGCGCGCTCCGCATCCCTGAACGTACGGCCCTGGGAAAGCTGCGGACCGCCCGTCTCCTGTGCGAGGACTTTCCGGCAACCCTCACGGCCCTGCGCGACGGACAGCTCAATCACCGGCAGGCACAGACGATCGTTGACGAGGCACTCCTCCTGCCGGCGGGGGCCCGGACCGGTTTCGAGGAGCACCTCCTTGCCGGGGCACCCACCCAGACAACGGCAGAACTGGCCCGCACCAGCCGGCGCGAGAGGGAGAAGCATCACCCCGAGACGATCCTGCAGCGCGCACGGAAGGCAGCGTCCGACCGCAGGGTTTCCCTTGCGCCCGATCTCGACGGAATGTGCTGGTTCTCCGCCTACCTGCCCGCGGACGCGGCGACGGCCGCCTATCACCGCCTCACCTCACTGGCGAAGGCGGTGCAGGGGCCGAACGAGCCGCGGACCCTGACGCAGCTGCGGGCGGACGTTTTCGCCGATCTCCTGACCAGGACGGGCTCCCCGGCGGGTGGGCCCGACCATGCCGCGTCAGCCGATGTCCTGATCACCATGGATGTCTCCACCCTCCTCGGCGTCACCGACCATCCCGCCGAGCTCGAGGGATACGGGCCCATCTCCCCGGAAACAGCGAGGGAGCTCGCGGCCCTGTCCGGCAGCTTCCTCCCTCTGCTGACCTCCGAGGGCCGGAACGTGCTCGCCCTGGGCCGGAAGGTCCGGCTGCCGTCGACGACGCTGCGGCGGTGGCTCCGGTACCGCGACGCGACCTGCCGCTTCCCCGGGTGTGGCCGCTCGGCGGCGCACTCCGAGATCGACCACAGCATTCCCTGGTCGAGGGGCGGTCCGACCGACCACGGGAACCTCGCCCATCTCTGCCGCAAGCACCACATGTACAAGTCGGTCACCTGCTGGAACCTGCTGGAGAACGACTGCGGCACCCTGAAATGGAAATCACCCACCGGCCGCCACTACACCACGGCGCCACCGGGACAGCTGGCCGAGCCGCCCCCGTTCTGAGCGTCGCAGCACGCGTCGCGGTATGCACTCCCGGATCCGCCGCCAACCCCACGACGGCACACACCCGCTCATCCCCCGCCAACCCCACCACGGAACGCATAATGGTCGATATGTCGATGGGGGACGCGGCCGTGCCGCCGCACCAGCCTGGCTCGGAGGACGAGCAGGGGCCCCGGCACGGGCCCGGGCAGCGAAGCGGGCCCGTGCCACAAGGGGAACCTGGAGGTCGGCGGCTCCTGGGAGCCCGGCGCCTGCCGGGCGTGGCGGAGCGCGCCATCGCCCTCGCGATCCTGCTGCAGGTTGCCGTGCCTGCCGTCGCACTGTTCGGTGACCTGCCGACCCGCTTTGGTTTCCAGATGTACTCCGCGCAGGGCGGCGTCGTCGTCGAGGCGCTCGACGACGACGGGAAGCCGGTCGAGGTTGATCTCTCCCGGATCCTCCCTGGTGCGCTCCGGGCCGAACTTGACTGGACGAAGGTGCTGCCGGAGGAAATCTGCGCGGCCGAACCGCACGCCGCACGGGTCACCGTGACCCAATCCGGGCGGGAGCGAACCCTTCGATGCGCCTGACGGAGATCGAGGTCGACGCCCGGCCGATCGCCCTGGCCCGTATCGGGCTGGGCATAGCAACCCTTTTGAACACCGGGGAGATGTTCGCCCTGCTGCGCTCCGTCGCCGACGGCCGGCTCGCGCTGCCGGTCCACGGGGCTATTCCCTCCCCGACGTCCGGAGGGGTTCTCCTCTATACGGTGCTCGCGGGGGCCGCAGCGGTGGCCCTGATCTTGGGATGGCGGGCTTCCGGAGCCGCGGCCCTGTCGACGGCCCTGAATATCTGGGTGTTCCTCTGGGACCAGCAGACCTACAGTGGCCACCGCTTCCTTGCCACGCTTCTGGTGGCCTACCTGATCTTCGCCCGGTCGGACCGGGCGTTGTCATTGCCGCGGTGGTTCAGGTCGCGGGTGGCGGCCTCATCGGCACCGGAGCCCCCGGCTGGGTCGCAGCCCGGGCAGGTTCCGTGGTGGCCGCAACTCCTGATGATGACCCAGCTCTCCGTCTGCTACTTCTTTGCGGCGGTCAGCAAGCTCAACACCGAATACCTCTCGGGCGCGCCGCTCGCGCAGTGGATCTGGCTCCCGATGCCCTGGTGGCTGTTCACCCTGACCGCATGCGCCAGCATCGCGGTCGAACTCATTCTCGCTGTGGGTCTGTGGCGTCGATCCACCCGACGGGAAGCGGCGGTACTCGGTACCCTGCTGCATCTGTCGATTCTGGTCCTCATGAAGGAGCAGACCCTGCCGCTGATTGCGTTCGCCCTCACGTGCCTGTCGTTGTACGGCTTGTTTTTCCACCGTCCGCCGCTCCCAGCCGGACGCAGCCGTGCGGGTTCGAGCCACTACGCCTGAGCGCAGGGTGGTGGCTTCGGAACCTGCGCCGGGACGCCGGACCAGGGCGAACCTCTATGAGGAGGCTCCACCGGCGTCGGGCTGACTGGACGTTCCGCAGACTCAGCCCCGGAATGTCAGTCGCGCGCCCGCGCGAGCACCTGTTCGGCGTGCCGCAGGATCGGGCCGTCGATCATGCGCCCCTGGTACTGGAAGACGCCGCCCCGGCCCGCGGCCTCCCGCAGCAGCTCGCGGGCCTGCTCGACCTCCTTCTCGTTCGGCGCATAGGCACGGCGTACCGGCTCGGCCTGGCTGGGGTGGATGCAGGCCTTGGCGAAGAAACCCGATGCCGCCGCGTCCTCGGCCTCCGCCGCGAGACCGTCGAGATCGGGGATGTCCAGGTACACGGCGTCGATGGCGGGAATTCCGGCGGCACCCGCCGCGAGGAGCACCTGCGAGCGCGCGTGGGCGGCCACTCCGCGGTAGGCGCCATCCCTGCCGCGGCTCGAGGTCCCGCCGAGCGAGGCGACGAGGTCCTCGGCGCCCCACATCAACGCCGAGACGTTGGGCTGGATCGCAATGTGCGGCGCCTTGAGGATTCCCGCGGCCGTCTCGCACAGCGCGATCACGTCATAGGACGGCAGGTGCAGGCCGACGTCGCGGAGGTCGCCGCCCGAACCGGCCTTGGCGAGCATGATCGTGCGGTAGGAGGTGCGGCGCAGCGCCGCACAGTCACGCAGGAAGTCCCCCGTCGGCACCGGGTTGATGCGCACGATCGTGCGCTCCGGATCCAGCGCACTGTCGACGAGCGCTTCCCGCGCGGCTTCCTTGTTCTCCGGCGCGACGGCGTCTTCGAGGTCGAGGATGACGGCGTCGGCCCGCTCCGCGGCCTTGCGGTACCGTTCCGGCCGGTCCGCCGGACAGAACAGCAGCGACGGGCCCATCGTGAAACCACTCATGAGTCCTCCCCTTCAGGTTCGAGCGGCTCAGGGCGTGCAGCCTCATGATCTGCCGCCTCATGGCCGGCCTTCGACCACATCAGCACCGAACGCTCCGCGGACGCCACGACCACGCCGTCCTGGTTCCGGCCGGTGTGCACCATGGTGACGATGCCCTGCCCGGGGCGGGAGGATGATTCCCGCACCCCGGTGATCTCCGTTTCGGTGTACAGGGTGTCGCCATGGAAGAGCGGATGGGGAAACCGGATGTCCGTCAGCCCAAGCTGCGCCACGATGGTGCCCTGGGTGAGCTGGCTGACCGACTGGCCCACGAGCGTTGCCAGGGTCAGCATCGAGTTGACGAGCCGCTGCCCGAAGGGCTGGCCCTGCGACCAGGCGGCGTCAAGGTGAAGGCCCTGCGTGTTCATCGTCAGGGTCGTGAAGAGCACGTTGTCGGCCTCGGTCAGGGTGCGGCCGGGGCGGTGCGCGTACCTCACCCCGGTCCTCAGCTCATCGAAGTACAGCCCCCGCTGGATAACCACCCCGCCCTGCGTCGGCTCCTGCAGCCCACCCATCGACGCCTCACCCATCGATGCGGACCTCAAGGGGAGCACCGGTCCGAGCGATCACTTCCTCAACGCCCACCCCCGGTGCCGTCTCCCGCAGCACAAGCGTTCCGCCGCCGCGCGTGGGGTCGACGTCGATCACTGCGAGGTCGGTGATGATCCGGTCGACGCAGCCCCTGCCCGTCAGCGGCAGCGAACAGCGTTCGACGATCTTCGGGTTCCCGGCGCGGTCGACGTGCTCCATCATCACGATCAGCCGCTTGGCGCCGAACACCAGGTCCATCGCGCCGCCCATGCCCTTGACCATCTTTCCGGGGATCACCCAGTTGGCAAGGTCTCCATTGGCTGCGACCTCCATGGCGCCGAGCACCGCAAGGTCGACGTGCCCTCCGCGGACCATGCCGAAGGACGCCGAGGAGTCGAAGAAGGACGCCCCGGCATTGGCCGTGACCGTCTCCTTGCCCGCGTTGATGAGGTCCGGATCGAGCCGGTCCTCGGTCGGATACGGCCCGACGCCGAGGATGCCGTTCTCCGAGTGCAGCACGACCTCGACTGAATCGGGGATGTAGTTGGGGATCAGCGTCGGCATGCCAATGCCGAGGTTGACGTACTGGCCGTTCTCGAGCTCCTGGGCCACCCGGGCCGCGAGTTCGTTCCGTGACAGTGCCATAACCTCAGGCCTCCTTCGCTGGAGTTGGTTCGGTGGCGGTCAGCGACACCGTGCGCTTCTCGATCCGCTTTTCGACGTCGGGGGCGTGGACGACCCTCTGCACGAAGATCCCGGGCAGGTGGATGTGTTCGGGATCGAGCTCGCCCGGCTCCACCAGCTCCTCCACCTCGGCGATGGTGATCCGGCCGGCCTGGGCGCACAGCGGGTTGAAGTTCATCGCCGTCGCGTGGAAGACGAGGTTGCCGTGGCGGTCTCCCTTCCAGGCGTGGACCAGCGCGAAGTCGGGGCGCACCGACTCCTCGAGCACGTACTCGACGCCGTCGAAGGTGCGCACCTCCTTCGGCTTCGAGGACACGAGCACGTTCCCCTCGGCGTCGTACTTCTGCGGCAGCCCGCCCTCGCTCACCAGCGTGCCGACCCCGGCGGTGGTGTAGAACGCGGGGATGCCGGCGCCGCCGGCGCGCAGCTTCTCGGCGAGCGTGCCCTGGGGGGTCAGCTCGACCTCGAGTTCACCCGACAGGTACTGGCGGGCGAACTCCTTGTTCTCCCCCACGTAGGAGCTGATGGTGCGGCGGATCCGGTGGTCCATCAGCAGGACCCCGAGCCCCCACTCGTCGACCCCGCAGTTGTTGCTGATGGTCTCCAGGTTCCCGGTCCCCTGCGCATGCAGGGCGTCGATCAGCACCGAGGGAATCCCGCACAGGCCGAACCCGCCGACGGCGAGGCTTGCGCCGTCGGGGATGTCGGCGACGGCCTCCGCCGCGCTTGCCACAACTTTGTCGATCACTGCGTCTCCTTCAACTCCGTTGTTGGCAGGTTACAGGCCCAGCTCGCGCGCGATCAGCATCAGCTGAACCTCGGTGGTGCCCTCGCCGATTTCGAGGATCTTCGAATCCCGGTAGTGCCGGGAGACGGTGAACTCGTTGATGAAACCGTACCCGCCGAAGATCTGGGTTGCGTCCCGCGCATTGTCCATCGCGGCCTCACCCGCGACCAGCTTGGCGATTGAGGCCTGGGTCTTGAACGGCTTCCCGGCGAGCATCCGGGAGGCGGCGTCGTAGTAGGCGAGGCGCGCGGTGTGCGCGCGGGCCTGCATGCGGGCGATCTTGAACTGGATGGACTGGTAGGACCCGATGTTCGTCCCGAACGCCTGGCGTTCCTTGGCGTACTTCAGCGACTGCTCGACACACCCCTGGGCCGCCCCGGTGGCAAGTGCCGCGATGGCGATCCGGCCCTCGTCGAGGATCTGCAGGAAGTTCGCGTAGCCCCGGCCGCGGGTGCCCAGCAGGTTCGCCTCGGGTACCCGCACATCGCGCAGGGTCAGCGGGTGGGTGTCGGAGGCGTTCCAGCCGACCTTGTTGTAGGCCTTCTCGGCGGTGAAGCCCGGGGTGTCCGAGGGCACGAGGATTGTCGAGATCTCCTTCTTCACCGTGCCGTCGGGGCCCTCGGAGGTACCGGTCACCGCGGTGACGGTGACCAGGCTGGTGATGTCGGTCCCCGAGTTGGTGATGAACTCCTTGGTGCCGTTGATGACCCATTCGCGGCCGTTGGGACCGTCCTCGAGCCGGGCGGTGGTGCGGGTGCCGGAGGCGTCCGATCCGGCCTCGGATTCGGTCAGGCCGAACCCGCCCAGCGCCTTGCCGGAGGCCAGGGACGGCAGCCACTGCTGCTTCTGTTCCTCGGTGCCGAACCTGAACACCGGCATGGCGCCGAGCGAGACCCCCGCCTCCAGGGTGATGGCCACCGACTGGTCGACCCGGGCGAGCTGCTCGAGCGCGAGGCACAGCGCGAAGTAGTCCCCGCCCATTCCGCCGTACTCCTCGGGAAACGGCAGGCCGAACAGGCCCATGTCCGCCATCTGCTTGACGACGTCGTAGGGGAAGCTGTGCTCCTCGTCGTGCTTGGCGGAGACCGGCGCGACGACCTCGTCGGCGAATTCACGCACAGTGTCCACGAGGTCCTGGTATTCCTCGGTCAGTTCAAAGTTCATCGTGCTGATACTTCCTTCGCTGTTGGTTCCTGCGCTGGTGTTTCCGGGCCGGCCGCTTCGAACCCGGCACGGTCGGCTGCCTCGATGTGGATGCTGGCGACGACCTGGTCGGCCTTCACGAGGTCGCCGGGTTTCAGGGTGAGGTGGACGGTGCCGGCGACCGCGGCGCGGAGCTGGTGCTCCATCTTCATCGCCTCGACGGCGAGGAGCACCTGGCCCTCCTCGACGGCGTCGCCGTCCTCGACCGACACCGACACGACGGTGCCGGGCATGGGGCTGCGGACGAGCGGATCGGCGGTTCCGGCGGCGCGTGCCACCAGCGCGAGCTGGGCCTGCAGGCGGGCGCTCCGGCTGAGCCTGCGCACCGCAACCGACCAGCCGTCCTCCCCCAGCCAGGACACGCCGCCGGCGTGCACCACCGCGGCCCCGGTACGCAGCCCGTCGACGACGGCGCCTCCTGCGGCATCGAGCCGGACGGTCATTTCCTGCCCGCCGTCGACGGAGACCGTGAAGGTCCCGTCGGGTCCTCCGGCGGAGTCCGGCAGGACCGCGATCTCCCGGATGTCGTTCGGTCCAACCTCCAGGTGCACCCGGCGGGGCTTTGCTCCGCCGAGGCGGAAGCCGTCCCGGCGCTGCCAGGGCCGGAGTTCGGTCCGCGCGCCGACCTCACCCGCATGCGGCGCACCGGCCCAGCCGTCGGGCCGTCCGGCCACGTCGGCGGGCGGATCGGACGCGAGCATCCCGGCGGCGAGGACGGCCAGTTCGGCGTCGGTGACGGTCCGAAAGGCGA
Organism: Arthrobacter melezitosi; assembly: GCF_054511055.1. Taxonomy (NCBI): domain Bacteria; kingdom Bacillati; phylum Actinomycetota; class Actinomycetes; order Micrococcales; family Micrococcaceae; genus Arthrobacter; species Arthrobacter melezitosi. The sequence goes on along the minus strand of NZ_JBTNDJ010000006.1, from coordinate 101,595 downwards.
GCTCGGGCAGTTTGCGCTCGATCAGGGTGGTGTCGAGCCGGGCGGCCCGGACGTCGTCGTCCTCGATCAGCAGGCGCAGGTATTCGAGGTTCGTGTCGATGCCAAGCACCACGGTGGAGGCGAGCGCCGCGTCGAGCCGCTCAAGGGCCTCGGCGCGGTCGGCGCCCCAGGCGATCACCTTGGAGAGCATCGGATCGTAGGCGGCGGGGATCGCCAGGCCGGGCAGGAGCGAGCTGTCCACCCGGATGCCCTCACCCGCCGGTTCCGCCAGGCGCAGCACGGTCCCCGAGGAGGGCAGGAACCCGGCCTCCGGGTTCTCCGCGTAGACGCGCGCCTCGACGGCGTGCCCGGTGAGCACGACGTCGTCCTGCCCGAAGGTGAGCGCCTCCCCTCCGGCGATGCGCACCTGCCACTCGACGAGGTCGACGCCGGTGACCAGTTCGGTCACCGGGTGCTCCACCTGCAGGCGCGTGTTCATCTCCATGAAGAAGAACTCATCCGGTGAGGCGTCCGAGACGAGGAACTCGACGGTGCCCGCCCCGGTGTAGTCCACGCTGCGGGCGGCATTGCAGGCCGCCTCGCCGATGCGGGCGCGGGTGGCCTCGGTGAGCAGGGCCGACGGCGCCTCCTCGATGACCTTCTGGTGCCGGCGCTGCAGGGAGCACTCGCGCTCCCCCAGATGGACGACGTTTCCATGCGAATCGGCCAGCACCTGGACCTCGATGTGGCGCGGGGTGGGGATGAGCCGTTCGAGGAACAGGGTGTCGTCGCCGAACGCGGAGGCGGCAACGCGCCGGGCGGTCAGCAGCACCGCCGGCAGGTCCTCCGGCTCGTACACGGCGTGCATCCCCTTGCCGCCGCCGCCGGCCGAGGGCTTGATGAGCAGCGGGTAGCCGATGTGTTCGGCCGCCTCGATCAGCTGTTTATCCGTCAACCCCGGCTCGGCGAGCCCCGGGACGACGGGCACGCCGTGACCGGCCACGTGGTTCTTCGAGCGGATCTTGTCACCCATGACATTCAGGGCGTGCACTCCGGGGCCGATGAAGACGATGCCCTCCTCGGCGAGCGCCCGGGCGAACCCGGCGTTTTCGCTGAGGAACCCGTAGCCGGGGTGGACCGCCTCGGCTCCGGTCCGGCGGCAGGCGGCGAGGATCGCCTCGGCGTTGAGGTAGCTTTCGGCGGCGGAGGCGGGGCCGATCCGCACCGCGGTATCGGCCTCCCGGACGTGGCGGGCCCCGGCGTCGGCGTCGCTGTAGACGGCGACGGAGCGGATGCCCAGGGAGCGCAGGGTGCGGATGACGCGGCAGGCGATCTCGCCGCGGTTGGCGACGAGCACAGTCGTGAAGGGCGGCCGCTGGGGGGCTGGTGGAGTCATGGTTCTCACATCCGGAAGAGGCCGAAGGAGGTCTCCGGCAGCGGGGTGTTGGAGCACACGTCAAGGGCGAGCCCGAGGACGGTGCGGGTGTCGGCCGGGTCGATGATGCCGTCGTCCCACAGCCGCGCCGTCGAATAGTAGGGGCTGCCCTGGGCCTCGTACTGCTCCCGGATCGGGGCGGTGAACGCCGCCTCCTCCTCGGCGCTCCAGGTTTCCCCGCGGGCCTCGAGCTGGTCGCGCTTGACGGTGCTGAGCACCGAGGAGGCCTGGTTGCCGCCCATCACGGAGATGCGGCTCGCCGGCCACATCCAGAGGAAGCGCGGGGAGTACGCCCGGCCGCACATCGAGTAGTTGCCGGCCCCGAAGGAGCCGCCGATCACCACCGTGAGCTTGGGCACCCTGCAGGTCGCCACGGCGGTGACCATCTTGGCGCCGTTCTTGGCGATGCCGCCGGCCTCGGAGTCCCTGCCGACCATGAACCCGGAGATGTTCTGCAGGAAGATCAGCGGAATGCCGCGCTGGTCGCACAGTTCGATGAAGTGGGCGCCCTTGAGCGCCGATTCGCTGAACAGCACGCCGTTGTTGGCGACGATGCCGACCTGATGGCCGTGCAGGGTGGCGAAGCCGGTGACCAGGGTCGTGCCGTAGTCGCGCTTGAACTCGTGGAAGAGGCTTCCGTCGACGAGGCGCGCGATGACCTCGCGTACGTCGTAGGAGGCGTTGACGTCGACCGGCACGGCGCCGTAGAGCTCCTCCGGGTCCACCGCGGGTGGCTGCACCGGCACTGTCTGCTCCGCGGGGCGCTGGACCGGGAGCGTCGAGATGATGTCACGCACGATCTCGAGGGCGTGGTGGTCGTTCTCCGCAAGGTGGTCGGTGACCCCCGAAACGCGCGAGTGCAGCTCGCCGCCGCCGAGTTCCTCCGCGGTGACGACCTCACCGATGGCCGCCTTCACCAACGGCGGTCCACCGAGGAAGATGGTGCCCTGGTTCCGGACGATCACCGTTTCGTCGCTCATGGCGGGGACGTACGCGCCGCCGGCCGTGCAGGAGCCCAGCACCGCGGCGATCTGCGGGATCTTCCGCGCCGAGAGGGTTGCCTGGTTGTAGAAGATGCGGCCGAAGTGCTCCCGGTCCGGGAAGACCTCGTCCTGCTTCGGCAGGTACGCACCGCCCGAATCCACGAGGTACACGCACGGCAGGTTGTTCTCGAGGGCGATCTCCTGGGCCCGCAGGTGCTTCTTCACCGTCAGCGGGTAGTAGGTGCCGCCCTTGACCGTTGCGTCGTTGGAGATGACCAGGACGTGCCGCCCGTGGACCAGGCCGATGCCCGCGATCACGCCGGCGCCGGGTGATTCGTCGTCGTACATCCCGTTGGCCGCCAAGGGGGCGATTTCGAGGAAGGGGCTGCCGTCGTCGAGCAGGAAGTCGATGCGTTCCCGCGGCAGGAGCTTCCCGCGCGCCACATGGCGCTCGCGCGACCGCGGCGGCCCGCCCAGGGCGGTCTCCGCGAGACGGTCGCGCAGTTCACCGGCCAGGCGGCGCTGCGCCTCGTCGTTCTCCAAGAAATCCAGCGAGGTGGTGTCCACCTTCGACGTCAGCGTCTCCATCGACTCTTCCCTCAAACGACTTAAGTTAGTAAGCGCTAACCGAGTTTAGGTTAGTGGCTATTAACCGGCCTGTCCACCACAATAAGAGCACACACACCAGCCGCGAAGGATACTTTCATGGAATCACCGCCCACCGTCGACCGGGTCACGGGCCGCAGCCTGGCCAAGGCCTCGCGGCGTGCCGCCCTCCTGGGCGCGGCGGCCCAGCTCTTCGCCGAGCGCGGGTATAACGGTGTCTCCATCGAGGATCTCGGCGCCGCCGCCGGCGTCAGCGGGCCGGCGGTCTACCGGCACTTCAGCGGCAAGCCCGCGGTGCTGTCGGCGCTGCTGACCGGGGTCAGCGAGGATCTCCTCGAAGGGGGCCGGGCGGTCCTCGAGAACTCCGCCGACGCCGACAGTGCGCTGCGCGGCCTCATCGAGTTCCAGGTCGACTTCGCCCTCAGCAACGCCAACGTCATCCGGGTCCAGGACCGGGACCTGAGCAGTCTCTCCCGGGAGGACGCCCAGGTGGTGAGGTCACTGCAGCGCCGCTACCTGGAGGTATGGGTCGAGGCCATGGCCGACCGCACCCCGGGAGCCGACCTCGTGCAGCTGCGGCGCAAGGCCCACGCGGTGTTCGGGCTCATCAACTCCACTCCGCACACCACCCAGGGCAGCAGGAGCAGCAGGGATCTCGGGGGGCTGCGGCTCCTGCTGGAGAATATGGCCTGGGCTGCCCTGAACGCCTAAGACCGGCATCCGCGGCCCCCGCAGGTACGCTGGTTCCTTACCGATTTCCACCGCACCGCCTAACCGAAAGTTCCGCTGTGATTGAACTCCGCCCCGTTGAAGCCGCCGACCTGGACAAGTTCTTCACTCATCAGCTGGACCCGAGCGCCAACCACATGGCGGGTTTCGCGGCGAAGAATCCGGCCGACCGCGGGGTGTTCGACCACCACTGGCAGGACATCCTCAATAACCCGCGGATCACCGTGCGGACGATCGTTGCGGACGGCGAAGTCGTCGGCAGCATCCTCGCCTACAAGGACGAGGAGACGCCGGAAATCAGCTACTGGGTCGACAAGGCCCACTGGGGCCAGGGCATCACGACGGCGGCGGTGGGCCAGTTCCTCGACGAGGTGACCGAACGCCCCCTGCGCGCCCGGGCCGTGGTCGACAACGTCAGCTCCATCCGCATCCTCGAGCGCTGGGGATTCCAGCGGGTGGGCGAGGCCCAGGGCTTTGCCAACGCCCGCGGCGCGGTCGTCAAGGAACTGATCCTCGAACTGCCCTGAGCCGGCCGGGGGCAGCCGATTAGGACCTGACAGCCGGTCCGGCGGCCCCCTCTTCGACGTTGCGGACGGCCGTTCAGGCGCCTTCGGCGTCGCGCTCCGCGGCCTCGATGGCCGGCTCGGTCACCACCCGCATGCCCAGCAGCAGTGCGAGCGACACGATCCCCATGATGGCGAACACCGTCGTCAGTCCGAAGAACTGGGCAAGGAGACCGCCGGCGGCGGCACCGGCCGGAATCGTTCCCCAGGCCAGCAGGCGGTAGGCGCTGTTGACCCGTCCCAGCAGCCGGTCCGGGGTGATCCGCTGCCGCAGCGACACCGAGATGACGTTCCAGACGGCGATGGCCGCCCCTCCCACGAAGAAGGCGGGGCCCACGAGCAGCGGGTCGGCGGTCACGGCCGGGATACCGATCAGGGGGACGCTGGCCAGGATCGCCACGACCAGGGACCGGGAGCGGCCCAGACGCTTTTCGACCGCCTCGGCGACGAGCGAGCCGAGGAGGCTGCCGACGGCGACGGAGGTCAGCAGGATCCCGAACCCCGGCTCCGAGAGCCCCATGGCCGAACCGGGGCCGACGGCGAAGAGCACGAAGACGGTGAACGCCGCGTTCGAGGCGAAGTTGAATCCCCCGACCATCACCGCAAGCGTCCGAAGCAGCGGCCGGCTCCACAGGAAGCGCAGGCCCTCGGCGATGTCGGCGCGCATCGAGGAGGAGACCGCCCGCTCCACCCGGAAGTTGCCGCGCACCAACAGCAGTGCCCCCACCGCACACGCCCACAGGGCGGCCGGGATGGTGAGGGCCAGGGTGGCGCCCACGACCAGGAGCGCGCCGCCAAGCGGCGGCCCGATGAACTGGTTGGCCGTGAGCTCCGCCGCGAAGAGCCGGCCGTTCGCCCGGGAGAGCACGGGGCGGGGCACCACCTGCGGCAGGATCGACTGGGCGGAGGTGTCGTAGGCCGTCTCCGAGCAGCCGATGCCGAAGGCGACGAGGTAGAGCGCCCAGAGCGGTTCGGCGCCGGACAGCAGGGCCGCGACGAGGGCGAGGAGGAGCACCGCGCGGGCGGTGTTGGCCGTGAGCATGATCCGCCGCCTGTCGTTCCGGTCGGCGAGCGCGCCGGCCGGAAGGGCGAAGAGCAGCCAGGGGATCGACAGCGCGATACCGAGCCCTGCGATCAGGGCGGGAGAATCGGTGAAGCGCAGGGCCAGGAGGGGCAGCGCGACCTTGAGGATGCCGTCGGCGAGGTTGGACAGGCCGGAGGCGGTCCAGAGGGTCCAGAACGCGGCACCAAGCGGCCGCCGTTCGTCGTCGTCCGCCGCGTCCCCGGGCGGGATCTGCTCCCCATGCTCCGCCACCACTGTCCCCCATCCGCCTGTTTCCAAGGCGTGCCGGGCCGGTCTTTCCGGCCGTCGCGTCCAACCCGTCGAGAATGCCATCCGCTCCCGCCCCGTTCAATCGATGTCCACCAGGCACTCCGCCGCGCCGGGGACACCGCCGTCGGAGAACGGCGCTGATCGACGATAGCGCTGATTGGTTCGAGTGCCGCTGTGGCGCGCCAGGGCGCCGTGAGGCCCGGTTCGATAGAGTGCCCCCATGGACGAAAAGGCGACGTTGCTGCGGTACCTGCGCACCTGCCGCGGCAACCTCCTGGGGAAACTCGAGGGCCTCGACGAATACGACGCGCGGCGGCCCCTGACCCCCACAGGCACCAACCTGCTCGGCCTCGTCAAGCACGTGGCGAGCGTCGAACTCGGCTACTTCGGGGAGGTCTTCGGCCGCCCCAGCGGGCTCGGCCTGCCCTGGCTGGCCGGGGACGCCGAGCCGGACGCCGACATGTGGGCTGCCGCCGGTGAGAGCCGCGCCGACATCGTTGAGCTTCACCACTTCTCCGCCCGGCACAGCGACGCGACGATCGAGGCCCTCCCCCTCACCGCCGGGGGCGAGGTGCCGTGGTGGCCGCCGCAACGCCGCCGGGTCACCCTCCACTCGATCCTTGTGCACATGTGCGTCGAGACGGCCCGGCACGCCGGTCACGCCGACATCCTCAGGGAGTCGATCGATGGAGCGGCCGGCAACAGTCCCGATGACCCCAACGTGACGCGGCGGACCGCCGAGGAGTGGGCGCGGCACCGCGGGCGGATCGAGTCGGCGGCCCGCGGCGCGGCTGGCTGACGCGGCACGGAAACCCGCCGCACGGGCAGTCCGGCTCACGCACCGGTAGTCTGGCCCAATGGTCGACTCCGCGCGCCGCCAACAGCACATCATCGACATCCTCGTCGAGGCCCACGAGGCGCTCATGAACGCGGACCCGCACGCTTTCCGCGCCCGGTTCCGGAAGATGGCCGCCGACCCGTACGCCTTCTACCGCGGGAGTGCGGCCCTGTTCTACGCCGACATGGCGGACCTGGATGACCGCTGGGCCGATGAGCGCACCAGCCGCGTCTGGATCCACGGCGACCTGCACGCCGCGAACTTCGGCACCTACATGAACAATGAGGGACGCCTCACCTTCGACGTCAATGACTTCGACGAGGCCTACGTTGGCCACTTCTCCTGGGACCTGCGCCGCTTCGCGGCCTCCCTGGCCCTGATGTGCTGGCAGAAGGCCCTGCCCACCCGGGCCGTGCGCGACCTCGCACGGGTCTATCTGGAGGGATACCTCAACCGGGTGCGCGAGTATGTGACGGCCGGGGATTCCGATTTCGCCTTCGGACTGTCGAACACCGACGGCGCGATCCGGGCCATCCTCCAGGAGGCCCGGGCCTCGAAGCGCACCCGGCTCCTGGAGTCGCTGACCCGGATCGAGGACTACGAACGGCACTTCCGCGAGGACGGCTCGATCCGCGCCCTGGATGAGCCGGAGTACCGGAAGGTGAATGCGGCATTCGAGGAATACCTGGGCACCATCCCCGACAGCGAACGCTCCCGGCGCCGCGTGTTCTACCGGGTCAAGGGAATCGTCGGCAAGAAGGGCTTCGGCATCGGCAGCGCGGGGCTGCCCGCCTACAACGTCCTCATCGAAGGGTTCGATGAAGCCCAGGAGAACGACATCATCCTGGCCATGAAGCAGTCGAATGTCGCCGCGCCAAGCCGGATCGTCTCCGATGAGCGGGTGCGCTCCTACTTCATCGATGACGGCCACCGTGCGGTCATCAGCCAGCGCTCCCTTCAGACCCACACCGATCCCTTCCTCGGTTACACCACGATCGACGGAGTGTCCTTCGTGGTCTCCGAACTTTCCCCCTACAAGCGGGACCTGGACTGGGAGGACCTCACCGAGCCGTCCCAGATGGAGCCCGTGTTGGCGAGTCTGGGCCAGGCGACCGCCAAGATCCACTGTTCCAGTGATGAGGACAGCGACCACGACCTCGTGCCCTTCCGCACCGAAACCGCGATCATGGAACTGTTGGAGGGACGGGAGGAGGACTTCATCGAGGACATCATCGACTTCGCAACCGCCTACGCCGCGGAGGTCCGTGAGGATCATTCGCTGTTCGTCGACGCCTTCCGCGAAGGAAAGATTTCGGCGGTCCCGGCAACCTGAGCCCTGTGTGGAACCACGGAGCTTGTCCCCCGGCCCCACCCCTTCGAGCATGCACAGAACCAAGGAGCACCACTCATGAGCACCGATACCCGAAACCACGTCCGGCGCCCGCTGCGCGCCGTCCTGCTTGCCGTGTCGCTGACAGCGTTGCTGGGCGGCTGCGCCCAGGTGGAGGACACCGCCCGGGACGCCGTGTCCTCGGCCGCAACCGCCGCGGCGGGCGAAGTGAAGGAACAGATCTGCGCGGTGACCGAGGACGGCCTCGTCAGCGCACGGGACAGGGAACTCCTCGGCGCCCTGATTCCGCCGGCCAGGAGCGCCGGAGTGCCGGAGGAGGTCCTGGCCCCGGCGGACCGCCTCGCGGAGGCGGGCGACTCAGTACCGGATGACGCCCTGACCGAACTGCGTGGCGCATGCGGGCAGGAACCGGCCCCCTCTGCAAGCTGAACCTGACCGCCGCGCGGATCCTTGACCCCGGCAGCCGTCACTACGATCCTTGAATCTAGTAAGTATGCTTACGGATTCGGGGGTCTCCCGGGCCAATGCACCGGCCCGGTCCGCCGGTGCCAGCGGGTGCGGCCACAGCGATGGCGCGCCCGGGAGCGTACCGGGCGCGGACAGGAAAGGCGGCAATGGCAGCCACACCGGACGGAATCCTACTCAGGGACCTGGCGGAACTCGAGCGGCTCGTGGCAGCGGCGGACGACGTCTACCTCCGCTATTCCAAGGGATACGAGGCCGATGCCGGTTCCCAGAGCACGGATACCGAGAGCGGACTGGCGCTGCCCGGCCTCTCGGTGAACCCCCTCACGCCGGAGGCATGGTGGACCCGCCCCTTGAAGGATTGGCTGGCGCGCCAGATCTGCCAGTACAAGCATCTGGGCGAGAGGCAGGACCGCCACGCCTGGGTCCTGACGGGAACCTGCGCCGGCCGCGGGCCCGACTGCGAACCCCTCCTGACCGACATCCGCCCACTCGGGCGGCTCGATGCCGCAGTGCTCGAGGAGGCCAAGAACATCTACGAGGAGCGGTTCGAGGCCCGGAAGGGACCGTAAGGGAGTCCCGCCGGGACGCCGGGACGAGGTAATAAGCCTCCTGACCTTTCACTTTTCGAGCCTCCCGTCTAGACTGGGGTAACCGGTCGAGCAGGAGGCCTGTGGCCCCTCGACCATGGAGTTCCAGTGAACAATCTCCTGCATGTCCACTCCCCTGCTTCCGACCTTGACGCGCGCCCGTTATTTTGGGGACACTCCCCCAACCCGGCACCTCCGCACGCCTCACCGGGGGGCGAGGTCCCGTTCCCCACGGACCTCACGGCCCTGTCCACGCGGCAGCTGCGCACGATGTGCAACCAGACCTACCAGCTCATGGACACCCCCTACCCTCCCCTCGAGGTCCGCGAACGCTACGAAGCGCTCGTTGAGGAACTGGAAGCCAGAGAGCACACGGCCCAACTTCCGGCCCAGCCCGAACCGCCGGGCCAGCGGGGCACCTTCAGGGACAACGTGCTGTACTCACGGTTCGAGCTCTACCGGGAAGGGCTCATGGCCGGCTACGTCAAATACGAACTGCGCGGTGGTGAGGTCCTGCTGATCCAGGCGGTCATCGACCGGCGGTTCCGTTCGATGGGACTGGAGCCGGTGCTCATGCAGTCGGTCCTGATGAACGCCCACCGCCGACGCCTCGATATCGCACCCTATTGCGCCGAAGCGCAGGAATTCCTGCGCGAGAATCCCCAGTTCCTGCGCCTGCTCCTGCCTCACCAGCGCATCAGGTTCCAGGCGGTCCTTGAAGGCTGACGGGAGCGGCACGGTTTCTTGAGGCAAACCACAGGTTTCCAAACGGGACTCCTTGAGGTGGCGGGCACACAATAGGAGGGAACGGAAAGCAGGCATTCCTAGCCGCGGGTGGGGCGGACCCCGACGGGGGCGCAGGCCGCTTTCGCCGCCAACTCACCCGAGGGACGAAGCCCATGCAGCACCAGCGCACCTACGACGCCCTCGAGTGTTCGGGCCTGTCGCTCGGTGAGGTCGTTCAGCACTACCTCAACATGGGCGGCTCGTTGGATGGGTTTGAGGTCGATGCCTACCTGCATGGGCTGATCCAGCTGCCCTTCCAGGAGCGCGACTGCATCTCGCAGGCCGTCAACGAGCTCATCGACGATATGTTCACCGGAGGCAGCTTCCACTGCTGCCGCGCCCCCTACAGTGCGGAGCACCACAGCGCCAGCCGGCGCCGGCACTTCCCCCGGTTCCGTCTGGCCAACTAGGGCCCGCACCCCTGTTTGCGCCGCGGGTCGGCGGCCTGTTTGCCCGCCCGGCAGCGCCGCTCAACGTTTGGCCGCCGTCTGTGCGGGACCGTTCCCCCGAATGTTGATGTCGCCGCTGCTGGCCAGCCGTTCGGCGATGACCTGCAGCTTCGTGTTCGTCGTCGAGCTGACCGCCGACAGCAGCACGAAGGCCTGCGGGGCGGTGATCTTGAACCGTTCCATGAGGATCCCCTTGGCCTGTCCGATCACATCCCGGCTCACCAGGGCCCGGTTGAGCTGGCTGATTTCGCGGGCATCGGCGAAGGCGACAGCCGCATGGGCGGCGACCAGCAGCCCGATCTGTTCACTCTCCTCGTCGAAGACACCCACCTCCGCGCCGTACAGGTTCAGCGCACCGAGGGTGTCGCCCTGAACAAACAGCTGGAACGAAAGCATGCTCCGCGCACCCAGGTCCCAGGCCCGCTGGGCGAAATCGGGCCAGCGGGTTTCGGTGCTCAGGTCTGGAACCCGGACAACCTGCTCCTCGTACGCGGCGTCGAGGCACGGGCCCTGGCCCGTCTCGCTCTGGACGGCATCGACCCTGCGTGGCAGCTCGCCGGAGGCGGCCCGGGAGATCACCGACCGGCGCGCCCGCACCATGCTGACCGACCCGTGGGCGACCGCGGGGATCAAGCGGATGGCGGCGCGGACGATATCTTCGAGGATCGCCTCGGTGTCCTGTTCCTTCTGCATCTGGCGGGCGAGCGTGCCCAACTGGTGGGCAAGGTCGTCCAAGCTCCGCCGCTGCCTTCCCGGCTGCGATTCGTGCTCCGTCATCGAACTCACCCCGCCCTGCCTCTAGCTCTTCAGCGATTCGCCGTCGCCGCTGTTTTTTCGCGTCGCCGACCTGCACTCCACCGGATTCATGGGACGGCGGGGTCGCATCCGATACCCGGGCCACCGTCGTTCATCCAGCGCGGACCGCGCACGTGCGCACAGAAGCACCGCAGGCCTCCGGCCGATCCCCTGTCCGGTGTGTCTTCGACTCTACTCCGCGCTGTCGAGCCCCCCACCGGGATGGTGCGGATTTTTCCCCGCATTTCGTCCACCGGTGCGGATTCGCGGCTCCCGGTGGACGCCGGGAGTCCCCGCCCCGTGGAACGGGCGCTCGGCCGACCGCGGGAGCGCCTGAGGCTCGGGCGCCGCTGGAGCAGCAGCCGTCGTCACACCATGGTGAGGACCATCCCCGGGTCGGACAGGACCGCACCGACGTCGGCGAGGAACCGTGAACCCTGTTCGCCGTCGACCAGCCGGTGGTCGAACGAAAGGCTCAGGGTCATCACCGAGCGCAGCGCGATCTGGCCCTCGAACTCCCAGGGCATGCGGCGGACCGCGCCCATGGCGAGGATCGCCGCTTCCCCGGGGTTGAGGATCGGCGTACCGGCGTCGATGCCGAAGACCCCGATGTTCGTGATGGAGATGGTCCCACCCGACAGGTCGGCCGGGCCGGTCTTGCCGGCACGCGCCCGCTCGGTGAGGCCGGTCAGCGCATCGGCCAGCTCACGAAGGCCCAACTGCTGCGCGTCCTTGATATTGGGCACCAGCAGTCCGCGGGGTGTGGCGGCGGCGATGCCGAGGTTGACGTAGTTGAACTGCACGATTTCGCCGGCGGCCTCGTCCCAGCGGGAGTTGAGAGTCGGGTGGCGCCGCAGGGCGATGCACAGGGCCTTCGCCACGATGGTCAGCGGGGTGATCCGCACACCGGCGAACGCCTTCGATTCCCGGACCCGGCCGATGAGTTCCATCGTGGGCGTGACGTCGACGGTCAGGAACTCGGTGACGTGGGGCGCGGTGAACGCGCTGGCCACCATGGCCGCCGCGGTGTGCTTCCGCATGCCCTTGATGGGCGAACGGGTCTCGCGTCCCGCGTCCTGCGCGACGGCCGGGGCGTCGGGGACCGCGGGAAGCGTGCCGTTGCCGCGCTCGGCCCCTGCGCCGAAGCCCGCTCCGGCGGCGGACCCGGCGGCACGCAGGATGTCGTCGCGGGTGATCAGCCCACCGGGCCCGGTGCCGTGGACTGCCTCAAGGCCCACACCGAGATCCCGCGCCAGCTTCCGCACGGGCGGGGTGGACCGAGGACGCTCCTGCGTCGCGGCCGCAGGATGCGCCGCCGGCTTCGGTGGAGCGGTGCCCGGGCCGGCACCCGGGCCCGGGACCGCACCCGCAGGCGCGGCAGCAGGAGCACCCGCGGCGGGTGCGGTCGCGGCAGGTGCGGGGGCGACGGCGTCGGGCGCGGTCGCGACAGCCATAGGGGCGATAGTCACAGGCGCGACGGCGCGACCGGACAGGCCTCCTCCGTCCGACGCAAGGCCGGACGTGGAAACGGCGACGCGGCGGGCCCGCCGCTCGGGCCGGCCGCCCTTCTCCACTGCGGCACCGTACCCGACGAGGTTCGGCTCCCGCCGGGCGGGCGCTGCGCTCTCCTGGGACGCCTCCGCGGCGCCTACGGGTGCCGGCGCTCCGCCCGCGGGCCCGGGCACCTCGAAGGACACCAGCGGCGCTCCGACCTCGACGACCGTGCCGGGCTGTTCGTGCAGTTCGGCGATCACGCCGGCGTAGGGCGAGGGCAGTTCGACGACGGCCTTGGCGGTCTCCACGTCGGCAATGATCTGGTTGAGCTCCACGGTGTCCCCCACCGCCACGTGCCAGTTGACGATTTCAGACTCAGTGAGGCCCTCACCGAGGTCGGGAAGCCGGAACTCCTTGATCACGCCTGCCACTACCTTTCGAGTCCGCTCAGTGAGTTGGGCCGGCCAAGCACCCGGTCGACGCCGTCGAGGATGCGGTCGAGGTCCGGCAGATGGTGGAATTCAAGCTTCGAGTACGGGTAGGGAATATCGAACCCCGTCACGCGGACCGGGGCGTGCTCCAGGTGGTAGAAACACCGCTCGGTGATGCTCGCGGCGATCTCGGCCCCGAGCCCGCCGGACTGGGCGGCCTCGTGCGTGATGACAAGGCGCCCGGTCTTCCGCACCGAGGCTTCGACGGTTTCGAAGTCGATCGGCGCCAGGGAGCGCAGGTCGATGACCTCGATGGAGACGCCGTCGTCGCCCGCGGCCACGGCGGCGTCGCGCGCCGTGGGCACCAGCGGCCCGTAGGTGACGAGGGTGACGTCGGAGCCTTCGGTGACGACGCGGGCCTTTTCCATGCTCGACGCCGCCGGGTCGGAGGCCTCATCCACCTCCCCCTTGACGTGGTAGCGGCGCTTCGGTTCGAAGTACAGCACGGGGTCGTCGGAGCTGATCGCCTGCTGGATCATCGTGTACGCGTCCTGTGGATTCGACGGGCTGATGACGCGCAGGCCGGAGGTGTGGGTGAAGTAGGCCTCCGGTGATTCCGAGTGGTGCTCCGGGGACCCGATGCCGCCGCCGAAGGGGACGCGGATGGTGATGGGCATCTTCACGGCGCCCTGAGTCCGGTAGTGGATCTTCGCGACCTGGCACACGATCTGGTCGAACGCCGGGTAGATGAAGCCGTCGAACTGGATTTCGACGACGGGCCGGTAGCCGCGGTAGGCCATGCCGACGGCCGTGCCCATGATGCCGGACTCCGCGAGCGGGGTGTCCAGGACCCGGTGCGGCCCAAAGTCCTTCTGCAGTCCGTCCGTGATGCGGAAGACGCCGCCGAGCTTGCCGATGTCCTCGCCCAGGAGGATCACCTTGGGATCGTTGTCCAGGGCCCGACGCAGGCCCGCGTTGATCGCGCGGCCGAAGGTAAGAGTGGACATCAGGAGCTCCCGTCGGAGGATGCGCTGTCGGCGAAGGTTGAGAGGTACCGCTCGTAGTGGTCCTGCTGGCGGTCGAGCCAGGAGTTCGGTGTGGAGTAGACGTGCTTGAACACATCGCCCGGGGCCGGTTCCGGCATCCCGAGGCAGCCGGCGCGCAGCTCGGCGGCGACGGCGTCGGCCTTGGCCTTCACCGAGGTGGTGAAGGCTTCGTCGAAGAGCCGGAGGGATGCCAGGTGGGCCTCGAGGCGCTTCAGCGGGTCCTTCGCCGCCCAGTCCTCGAGCTCGTTGGCGTCCCGGTACCGGGTGGGGTCGTCCGCCGTGGTGTGCGGGCCCATCCGGTAGGTGACCGCCTCGATAAAGGTGGGCCCTCCGCCGGAGCGCGCCCGGGCGAGGGCCTGGCGGGTGACGGCGAGGCAGGCGAGGACGTCGTTGCCGTCGACGCGCACCGAGGGGATGCCGAAGCCGGGCGCCCGGTTCGCGATCGGCACGTGGGCCTGCAGGCCGACCGGCTCGGAGATGGCCCAGTGGTTGTTCTGGCAGAAGAAGATCACCGGCGCCTGGAAGCTCGCCGCGAAGACCATCGCCTCGTTGACGTCGCCCTGGCTGGTGGCGCCGTCGCCGAAGTAGGTGACCGCGACGGCGTCGTCACCGTCGTTGAGGATGCCCATCGCGTAGCCGGTTGCGTGGAGGGTCTGCGCCCCGATGATGACCTGGGGGGTTGCCATATTGATGGCGTAGGGATCCCAGCCGGAGGAGGCGTTGCCGCGCCAGACGCGCAGGATGTCGGTGAGGTCGACGCCTCGGCAGTAGGCCACGGCGTTCTCCCGGTAGCTCGAGAAGACGAAGTCGTCCCGGCGCAGGGCCCGGCCCGAGCCGATCTGCGCCGCCTCCTGGCCGAGCAGCGGCGGCCACAGGGCCAGTTCGCCCTGGCGCTGGAGGGCCGTGGCTTCGGAGTCGATCCTGCGCACGACGACCATGTCCTCGTAGAGGCCCTGGAGCGCGGCGCCGTCGATATCGGCGACGAGCCGGTCGTAGGTCGGCTCCGGCACGCGGACGCCGTCGGCGGTGATCAGCTGGACGAGTCCGGACGACTGCTTTCCCGGGCCGCCGGGAACGGATTCGATGTTTTTCAGGGCCACGATGCACTTCGCCTTCACTGTCAGGCCGGTCCGTCCGCGGCGCCGAAACGCCTCCGGGACACTCCGGGCGCCATTGCCCGAAGTACCTGTGACACTACTCACACCCCACAGGTGGCACAACTGAAATGTTATTCATTGAGCATTATGCTCTATTCCTGGCACTTGAGGCGTGTTAGCGTTGCGCAGTATGCAACCCCTTGATGGCACCGACCTCCGCCTGCTCCTCGCGATGGCCAAGGACCCCCGGCGGACCGTCGTCGCCCTAGCCGAGAAACTGGGCCTCTCGCGCAATACGGTGCAGGCCCGCATGACCCGGCTTGAGCAGAAATCGGTCTTCCTCTCCTTTGAGCGGCGCATCAATCCCGCCGCCCTCGGCTACCCGCTGATGGCCTTCATCCACGTCCACGTCCAGCAGCAGAAACTCGCCGAAATCACCGCCCGGATCAGCGAGATCCCTGAGGTGATCGAGGCGTACGGCCTCAGCGGGCAGGCCGACATCCTGGTGCGGGTGGTCTCGGCCGATGCCGAGGACCTCTTCCGGGTTAACGGGAAAATCCTCGCCTGCGACGGCGTCGAACGCTGCGACACCTCGCTCGCGATGGGAGAGCTCGTCCCCTTCCGGGTGGAACCCCTGCTCCACCGCGGCCCCCGCCCGCCCTCCTAGCACTGCCGCGCACCGTGGAGCGACGGATCCCTACCGCGGATCGGCTCCGGTGGCACGCCGCTTCTTTCCCTTTTGGTTCACCGCGGCGCGGGGCTAGGGTCAAAGCACCGCCGGGCGCCGCGGCGCAACCGCGGCACCGTACAGGTCGACCCACGCCTGCAAAGGAGTACACGATGGCCCCCGAATCCGAAGAACCATCAAGCCCGGTCCGTGACGGGCTCACCCAGGCGGCCAACCCGGTGCCCCGGGAGAACATCGCCGAAACGGCGTCCGACGACGCCGGCACCGGCGGAACGGACGGCGGCGGAACGGACGACGCCCCTCACAGCGGTGAAGGCGGGGAGCCCGGAACCACCGACAGTGCCGGCGGGATCGCCCCCCGGCCCGACCGGCAGGCGCCCGGCCCCGACGATCCCGACTCCGAGGGTGGCGGTGACGGAGAGCCGGAGGAGGCGCCCGGGCTGAACATCGCGGCGGGCCCGGCCGAGGAGGCCGACCGCGAGTCCGGCGGGCAGGAACTGCCCACCGATATCAGCCCCAGCGACTGAGGCTGAACATCGCGGCGGGCTCCACCGTGCCCTCCACGCCAAGGGGCCCGCAGCACCGGTCCGGTGCTGCGGGCCCCTCGTCGTCTGCACCCGGGTCGATCCGCCCGGGTGGTGGCGGCCGCCGCCCCTAGTGGTCGATGGCCTTCTCGGCTCCGACGCCGGTCAGGGAGCGGACCTCCATTTCGGCCTGGGTGAGCGGATCCTCAATCTTCTTCGACAGCGTCGTGCCCAGCCAGCCCAGGAAGAAGGCCAGCGGAATCGACACGATGCCGGGGTTGTTCAGCGGGAAGATCGAAAAGTCGGCGCCCTTGATCATCGACGTCTCGGCCCCGGAGACCACCGGGGACAGCGCGATCAGCAGGATGGCCGAGCCGAGCCCGCCGTACATGCTCCACATGGCGCCCTGGGTGTTGAACTTCCGCCAGAACAGCGAGTAGAGGATCGTCGGCAGGTTGGCGCTGGCGGCGACGGCGAAGGCCAGGGCCACCAGGAAGGCGACATTCTGGCCGGAGGCCCCGATGCCGCCGAGGATGGAGAGCAGCCCGATGACGACGACCGTGCGCCGGGCCACCTTGACCTCCCCGTCCGGATCCACCTTCCCGCGGCGGATCACGTTCGCGTAGATGTCATGGGCGAACGACGCTGCGGCGGTGATCGTCAGCCCGGCCACCACGGCGAGGATCGTGGCGAACGCGACCGCCGAGATCAGGCCCAGCAGCAGCGGACCGCCGAGCTCGAAGGCCAGCAGCGGCGCAGCCGAGTTGACCCCGCCCGGAGCCGCGACGATCCGGTCGGCACCGATCAGGGCGCTGGCGCCGTAACCCAGGACGAGGGTGAAGAGGTAGAACGCACCGATGAGCCAGATCGCCCACACCACGGAGCGGCGGGCCTCCTTCGCCGTCGGCACCGTGTAGAAGCGCATGAGCACGTGCGGCAGGGCCGCCGTGCCCAGCACCAGGGCGAGGGCCAGGGAGACGAAGTCGAGCCGGGTGGTGCCGGTCAGGCCGTACTGCAGGCCGGGGCTGGTGATCGCAGCGTTGCCCGAGGTTTCGATCGCGGCGCCGAGCAGGGCCGAGAAGTTGAAGTTGTGGATCGCCAGGACCCACACCGTCATGATGAACGCACCGACGATGAGCAGGAAGGCCTTGATGATCTGCACCCAGGTGGTGCCCTTCATGCCGCCGATCAGGACGTAGAGGATCATCAGGATCCCGACGACGGCGATCACCAGCGACTGGCCGAGGCGGTCGTCGATGCCCAGCAGCAGGGAGACGAGGCCGCCGGCGCCGGCCATCTGGGCCAGCAGGTAGAAGAAGCAGACGGCGAGCGTGGTGATGGCCGCCGCGATCCGGACCGGGCGCTGCTGGAGGCGGAAGGAGAGGACGTCGGCCATGGTGAACTTGCCGGTGTTGCGCAGCAGTTCCGCCACGAGCAGCAGGGCCACCAGCCAGGCGACGAGGAAGCCGATCGAGTAGAGGAACCCGTCGTAGCCGTTGATGGCGATGGCGCCGACGATGCCAAGGAAGGAGGCCGCCGAAAGGTAGTCCCCCGCGATCGCGGTGCCGTTCTGCGGGCCCGTGAAGGAGCGGCCGGCGGCGTAGTAGTCGGCGGCGGTCTTGTTGTTGCGGCTGGCCCGCAGCACGATCACCAGGGTGATCGCGACGAACAGGCCGAAGATGGTGATGTTGAGCCAGGGCTCGCCGACGCGCGTCGCCGCGCCGGTCTGCAGGGGCAGGAACGGGCCCGCGGTGAGGATCGGTGTCATTTCGTCCCGCCTGTCGGATCACTGAATGCTTCGGGGGCGGCGGCCTCGAGCTCGTGCCGGAGGTCCGCCGCGATGGGGTCGAGCCGCCGGTTGGCGTAGCTGACGTACCACATGGTGATGGCGAACGTGCTGACGAACTGCGCCAGCCCGAGGAGGATGCCGATGTTCACGTTGCCGAAGACCGGGGTGGCCATGAACTCGTGGGCGTAGTCGGCCAGCAGCACGTAGGCGAAATACCACAGCAGGAAAACCACGGCCATGGGGAAGACGAAGCTGCGGTGCCGTTTGCGCAGTTCGCGGAACTGCTCCGTCTCCTGGACCTCGGTGAAGTCGACCGGGGGCCGGTCGACCGCGCCGGCGCTGTGCGCGCCGGACGCCGACGGCGCCCGGTCCACCGGGGCGCCCTCCGTCCGCCCGGTGCCCGGGGTTCCGCCGTCGTGAGCCGGCGACCCCCCGCCCGGTTCGATAGGGTGCGAACCCATTGTTCCTCCTCTGCTTGGACTGTTCCCTGCCTGCCGGCGGCAGTGCCGGGCAGGGTCGACCTGGGATGTGACTGTCATCACTCTCACCCACCCCGCCGCGCTTTTCCAGAAATCCGCCTCCGCCCCGCGCCCAACGGGCGGCGCCCTGCGCCGAACGGTCGCAGACGGGCCCTTCCCGCCGGACCGCCCGGGCGCGGCCGGGAGCAGGGGCAGGCACTACTGTGGAGCCATGGTCAGCCCCGCCGTCGACACCGCCCTGGTGTTCGCCGTCGCCGCCATCACCCTCGCGGTGGTGGGGTCGGTCGGGTTCCGGCTGTCCCGCTCCTTCCGGGACCTGGGCTCCGACGCCGACCGGGCCACCTACACCACCCTGCACACCGCCGCCCTCGCGTCCGAACACCTGCGGGAGGGGCTGACGCCCGCGGGTGCGGCCAGGGCCAGCCGCCACCTGAAGGGCCTGCTCCGGTGTGACACCCTGATGATCACCGACGAGGCGGCAGTGCTCGGGTGGGACGGTGCGCGCACCATACCCCCGGGGGTGATGGCGGCCATCGGGGAGTCGCTGGCCAACGGCCGCACCCAGATCCTCCGCCGGCCCCAGCTCGAGCAGGCAGGCATCACCGGGCTCGGCGAACTCGTCGTCGCACCGGTCCGGGTGGACCGCCGGGTCGTCGGGACCGTCGGCGCCTTCGCCGCCGAGGCCAATGCCGGCCTGGTGCGCGCCACCAACGAACTGGCGGGCTGGGTGTCGACGCAGGTCGAGCTCGCCGAGCTCGACTCCTCCCGCCGCCTGCTGATCGAGGCCGAGGTGCGCGCCCTGCGCGCCCAGATCAGTCCGCACTTCATCTACAACTCGCTCAACGCGATCGCCTCGTTCATCAACACCGACCCGCAGCGGGCCCGGGACCTCGTCGTCGAGTTCGCCGACTTCACCCGCTACTCCTTCCGCCGCCACGGCGACTTCACCACGGTGGCCGAGGAACTGCGGAGCATCGACCGGTACCTGCTCCTCGAACGCGCCCGGTTCGGCGAGCGCCTCAAGGTGCGGCTGGAGATCGGCCCCGAGGTGCTCGGCACGGTCATCCCGTTCCTGAGCCTGCAGCCGCTCGTCGAGAACGCGGTGCGCCACGGCCTGGAGTCCAAGGACGGAACCGGGCACATCACCATCACCGCACGCGACGCCGGCCCCTACGCGGAGGTCACCGTGGAGGACGACGGCGTCGGCATCGAACCGGAGCACCTGCGCTCGGTGCTGGCGGGACACACCGACGGCGTCCACGTGGGCCTGCGCAACGTGGATTCCCGGCTGCGCCAGGTGTACGGCGACGACCACGGCCTGATCATCGACACCGCCCCCGGCGCGGGAACCCTGATCACGCTGCGCGTCCCCAAATTCCAGCCCGGGAACCGCGCCTGAGCGTACGCTAGGG
The DNA here is from genome assembly GCF_054511055.1 of Arthrobacter melezitosi. Taxonomy (NCBI): domain Bacteria; kingdom Bacillati; phylum Actinomycetota; class Actinomycetes; order Micrococcales; family Micrococcaceae; genus Arthrobacter; species Arthrobacter melezitosi. The sequence goes on along the minus strand of NZ_JBTNDJ010000006.1, from coordinate 81,733 downwards.
GCATGGTGAACGTGGTCATCGCGGACGATGAACTCCCCGCAGTCGACGAACTTGCCTTCCTGCTCGCCCAGGACCGCCGGGTCCGGACCATCCACCGCGCCTCCAGCGGTGCCGAGGTGATGGCCACCCTCGCGCACTTCGACGTCGACGCCCTGTTCCTTGATATCCACATGCCGGCCGTCTCCGGGCTCGAGGTCGCACGCTCGATCGCGGGCCTCGCCCGCCCGCCCGCCGTCGTCTTCGTCACCGCCGACGAGGACCGGGCGCTTGAGGCCTTCGACCTGCGCGCCGTCGACTACCTGCTCAAGCCGGTACGCCGGGAGCGGCTGTCCGAATCGGTCCGGCGGATCTGCGAGCTCGCCGAGGCCGGCACCCCGGCGCCCGAAGTCATCACCGTGGACCAGGGCGGGATCAGCCGGCGGATCCGCCGGGACGAGATCCGGTACGTCCAGGCCCAGGGCGATTACGCCCGGCTCCACACCGCCGAGTCAAGCTACCTGATCCGCATCCCCCTCAACGACCTTGAACGGCAGTGGGCCGACGCCGGATTCCTGCGCACCCACCGGTCCTACCTCGTCGCGATGGACCAGGTCCGCATGGTGCGCCTGGGCGCGGGCCGCCCGAGCGTGACCGTCGGCAACGTCGAGCTGCCGGTCAGCCGCCGGCACCTGCCGGGGGTCCGCGAGAAGCTCGAGGCGACGCGCCTGCGGCCGGGCCAGTAGGCCGCCCGCCGTGACCACTCCCCCGCCCCACCCGCTGCCCCCTGCCCGGGAGCCGTCCGCCGCCCCCGCCCGGGTGAGGGTGACGGCGCCCCGCACGAGTGCCCGGCCCAGCCCCGGGGCCTACCCGGTGACCCGGGAGATGGCCGAACACTCGGCGGTCGGCGAGGTCTTCGTCGCCTCGCTCATCCGGTCCCAGCTGCGCCTTGCGCTCGTCGTGGCCGGCGGCTTCCTGATCATCCTGACCGGCATCCCGGTCCTGCTCGCGGTGTTTCCCTCGATCCGCGAGGTCACCCTCCTCACCGTCCCGGTCCCCTGGCTGCTGCTCGGGCTCGGGGTCTACCCGCTGTCCATCGCCTGCGCGGCCCTCTACGTGCGCAGCGCCTCCCGCAACGAGAAGCGCTTCCAGGACCTGATCGATGAGGGCTGACGAGCTGGGCGGCGCCTTCGGGCTGAACCCCGCCGTCGGCTACACCGCGCTGCTGCTCGTGGCGCTCACGACGCTCCTCATCGGGGTCTACGGGCTGCGCATCTCGCGGACCACCGGGGATTTCTACGTGGCCTCCCGCACGGTGCGGCCCTGGTGGAACGCCTCGGCCATCGGCGGGGAGTACCTCTCGGCCGCGAGCTTCCTCGGCGTCGCCGGGCTGATCCTCGTCTCCGGGGCCGACGCCCTCTGGTTCCCCATCGGCTACACCGCCGGGTACCTCATGCTGCTGCTGTTCGTGGCGGCGCCCCTGCGCCGATCCGGGGCCTACACGATTCCGGACTTCGCCCAGGCCCGGCTCGAATCCCTTCCGGCCCGCCGGGTCACCAGCCTGCTGGTGATCGTCGTCGGCTGGCTCTACATCGTGCCGCAGCTGCACGGGGCGGCCCTCACCGTGAGCATCACGACGGGGCTGCCGGGCTGGGTGGGTCCGCTCGCCGTCGTGCTCGTGGTGTGCGCGGGGGTGATGGGCGGCGGGATGCGCTCAATCACCTTCGTGCAGGCCTTCCAGTACTGGCTCAAGCTGACGGCACTGGCCGTCCCCGCCGTGTTCATCCTGCTGCGCCTGGGGATGGACGGTGCCCCGGTGACCGCCGGCGGCGCCGCCTTCACGGACGGGCTGAACACCACCGCCGGGGCCTCCTTCTACACCACCGCCTCGCTGGTGGTGGCGCTGCTCTTCGGCACGCTCGGGCTGCCCCACGTGCTCGTGCGCTTCTACACGAACCCGGACGGGGCCTCCGCCCGCCGCACCACGCTGATCGTGCTGGCCCTGCTCTCGGTGTTCTACCTCTTCCCCACCCTCTACGGCATCCTCGGCCGGATCTACACCCCGGACCTGGCGGACTCCGGGACCGCGGACGCTACAGTGCTGATGCTGCCGGGCAGGATCTTCGACGGCGCCGCCGGGGACCTGCTCACGGCATTCGTGACGGCCGGGGCGTTCGCCGCGTTCCTCTCAACCTCGAGCGGCCTCGTCGTGTCGCTGGCCGGCGTGGTCAGCCAGGAGTTCTTCCAGGGCAGCGTGCGCGGGTTCCGCCGGGCCGCCGTCCTGTCGACCCTCGTGCCGCTGGTCCTGGCGCTGATGACGGACTCCATGGCGCTGGCCGGCAGCGTCGGATCGGTGTTCGCCTTCACCGCCTCCACCCTGTGTCCCCTGCTGCTGCTCGGTATCTGGTGGCGCGGGCTGACCGACGCCGGGGCGGTGGCCGGCATGCTCGCCGGGGCGGTGCTGTGCGGCGGGTCGATCCTCGCCGCCGCGCTCCTCGGCCCGGAGGCGGCGGCGTCCTTCGACTGGATGCGGCAGCCTGCCCTGTGGAGCGTTCCGGCCGCGTTCCTCGTCATGATCGCCGTGTCCCGGGCCACCCGGGGCAGACGCCCGGCGGGGACCTCCCGGGTACTGGCGCGGCTGCACACCCCCGAGACGCCCTGAGCCAGGGCTCCTCCCGGGACTCCAGTAGCTCCCGGCCGGCCGGCCGGTCAGTCGTTCGGTCGTTCGGTCGTTCGGTCGGTCGGTCGGTCAGTCTGTCAGTCTGTCAGTCTGTCAGTCTGTCAGTCGGTTTATCAGTCGATCGACGCCATCAGTTCGACGACCCGGTCCAGGAACGCGTCGACCTGGTTCTCCTCGTATCCCGCGGCACCCACGGCTTCCCGGAAGACGGCCCGGCGCACGACGTCGACGCTGAGCGGCAGGTCCTGCTCGAAGTACCGGAGCAGTTGGTCGCAGAGGGCGTCGACGTCCTCGGTGTTGTAGCTCATCGCCTTCTTGGCGGAGGGCCGGCGGAAACGTTCGCCGGGAGGCCGGTGGAGCCGGCCGCGCAGGACCGCCGAGGCGCGCCCGATCTGCATCAGCCAGGCCTCCTCGCCCTTGGCTTCGATCAACTGGTCGCGTTCCCGCTGCGCAAAGGCGTCCTCAAGCCGGTCGAGCGCGGCATCGACGTCCTGCGGCTCGTAACCGCCCCGGGCCGGCTCGAAGACGATTGCGCGCACCTGGGTGCTGGTGATGGCCCCGTCGGCCGAGGTGCCCGAATTGTAGAAGTTGCGGGCCCGGACCAGGAAGCGGTCCACCTGCCGGGTGTTGTAGCCGTAGCTGCGCCTGCCGACGCGCGCGAAAGGTGAGCTGCCCTGGCGAGCATCGTCCATGGTGCCTTTGTCCTTCTGCTGAGACCGAAAGGCTGGCGGAATCCCCGTCCGCTAGATCAGCCCTGGTACCAATGTAGCGGACAGCAGGAACGCCATCGGCGAGGCGAAGACGACCGAGTCGAGCCGGTCCATCACACCCCCGTGACCGGGCAGCAGCGTGCCCATGTCCTTCACGCCGAGTTCGCGCTTGATCATCGATTCGGCGAGGTCCCCGGCGGTGGCGGCGGCGACGATCGCCACCGCGAGGACGAGTCCCACCCAGAACGGCTGGTCGAGCAGGAACACCGAGCACAGCACGCCGATTACCATGGCGCCACCGACCGAGCCGCCGAAGCCCTCCCACGACTTCTTCGGGCTGATCTTCGGCGCCATCGGATGCTTCCCGAACAGCACCCCGATCAGGTAGCCAAAGGTGTCATTGGCCACCACCAGCAGCAGCAGCGTCGCAATGAGCAGGTAGCCTCCCGACACCTGCAGCAGCAGCATGGCGAAGCTGAGCATGAAGGGCACCCACAGGAGGGTGAAGGCGCCGGCCATGACGGCCCGCGGCGCTCCCGGGGCAGGGTCCAGGGACCGCCACAGCAGCAGGGCAAGGAACGAGAAGACCGACGCGAAGGCGAGGCTTTCCGCGCCGCCGAAGTACGCGGCGAAGGGCAGCGCAACGCTCGCGGCGACCGCCGGCACAACGGGCATGCCGATGCGGCGGACCTTCAGGGCGCGCGAGACCTCGAGGACACCGACGACGCCGAGGACCGTCACCAGGGCGACGAAGGCCAGCGGGAAGAAGAAGAGGCCGGCGAGGACCGGGATCATCAGGCCCGCCCCGACACCGATGGCTGCGGGCAGATTCCGGCCGGCGCGCGACGGCGCTCCCGGCTCGCGGGGCGGGCGCGGCGTGCGGCGGAACAGGCGCGGGCCGCGCTTGCGTGCCTCGCGCAGTTCCCTGCGGGTGACCGGGCCGGCCGGCGCCGTCGTTGAGGAAACCGGCGCCCCGGAGCCCTCGGCATGCACCGCGGCGGCGGGTACCGGTTCGGGGGTCACCGCCCCGCCGGCAGCGCTCCGGGCGGAGACCGGGCCGGCATCCGCGAGGCGGGCGGGCTGCGCGGCACCGGCCGTCCCGGCGGCCTGCGCGACGGTTCGGGCAACTGACGGGCGGGGCGCTGTCACTGAGGTGGTGTCCCGGGCGGCGCCGTCACCCAACGGGGCATTGCCGCCCGCTCGGGGCTGAGGAACATGCATCAGACTTCGAGGAGCTCGGCTTCCTTACGCTTGAGCATGTCGTCGATGGTGTCGGTGTGGGACTTCGTCAGGGCGTCGAGTTCCTTCTCGCCGCGCGAGCCCTCGTCCTCCCCTGCGTCGCCGTCCTTGACCGCCTTGTCGAGCCCGTCCTTGGCCTTGCGGCGGATATTCCGCATTGAGATCTTCGCGTCCTCGGCCTTGGTCCGCACCAGCTTGACGTACTCCTTGCGGCGTTCCTGGGTGAGCTCGGGAAGCACCACCCGGATGACATTGCCGTCGTTTGAGGGGTTGGCCCCAAGGTCGGAGTCCCGCAGGGCGCGCTCGATGTCATTGAGCGCGGCCCGGTCGAACGGTGTGATCAGCAGGGTGCGCGCTTCGGGGTTCTGGAAGGAGGCGAGCTGCTGGAGCGGCGTCGGGGCACCGTAGTAGCTGACCATGACCTTGGAGAACATCGCAGGGTTGGCCCGCCCGGTCCGCACAGTCGCGAAATCGACTTTCGCCGCTTCGACGGCCTTGTCCATCTTCTCGGTGGCCTCTAGCAAGATCTCTTCGATCACGGTGTCTCCTTAGCTCTGCGTTCAGTTGCACGGCAACCGGTCCAGTGTTCAATCCTAGTTCACGGGCCGGACGCCGGGGCGCGGATTCCGGGCGGGCCTAGTTGGTGACCCGGGTGCCCAGTTTTTCGCCGCGGATGGCGCGGGTGACGTTGCCCTCGCCCTCCATGCCGAACACGACCATCTCAAGGTCGTTGTCCTTGCACATGGTCATGGCGGTCTGGTCCATCACGCGGATGTCGCGGCGCAGCGCTTCGTCGTAGGAGAGGGTGATCAGCTTCTCGGCGGAGGCGTCCTTGTGCGGATCGGCCGTGTAGACGCCGTCGACACCGCTCTTGGCCATCAGGACCTCATCGGCGTGGACCTCGAGCGCCCGCTGGGCGGCAACGGTGTCGGTGGAGAAGTACGGCAGGCCGGCGCCGGCGCCGAAGATGACCACGCGGCCCTTCTCCAGGTGGCGGATGGCACGCCGCGGGATGTATGCCTCGGCGACCTGGCCCATGGTGATGGCGCTCTGCACGCGCGTCTCGACGCCGGCCTGCTCGAGGAAGTCCTGCAGCGCGAGGCAGTTCATCACCGTGCCGAGCATGCCCATGTAGTCGGCGCGGGAGCGGTCCATCCCGCTCTGGGAGAGCTCCGCGCCGCGGAAGAAGTTGCCGCCGCCGACGACGATCGCCACCTCGACCTCCCCGACGGTCGCCGCGATCTGCTTGGCCACGGCCCGCACGGTCTCCGGATCGACGCCGAGCTTGCCGCCGCCGAACACTTCGCCCGAGAGCTTCAGGAGCACCCGCCGTCGTCCGTTCTTCCCACCAGTGATTGCGGGTTCAAGGTTGTCCATGGTGCCTCCCGAGGCGTAATGCTGTGTGTTCTGCACAATCTGTAAAAGAATACGGTGCGCCGGCCGGGCGCGAGAAAGGGTGGCCACCAGCGGCGGCCACCCTTTCCATTGTTACAGCGATCCGGCGTTGAAGCCTACGCGCCGACGCGGAAGCGGGCGAAGGCCGTGGCCTTCACGCCTGCGTCGCCGAGGACCTGGGCGATCGACTTCTTGGTGTCCTTCGAGAAGGGCTGGTCGACCAGCACGGCGTCCTTGAAGAAGCCGGTCAGGCGGCCTTCGACGATCTTGGTGAGCGCTGCCTCGGGCTTGCCCTCGGCGCGGGCGGTCTCCTCGGCGATGCGGCGCTCCGACTCGACGAGATCCGCGGGGACCTCGTCGCGGGTCAGGTAGGTCGGGGTGTACGCGGCGATGTGGAGCGCGACGTCGTGCGCGGCCTGGACCGCAGCGGCGCCTTCGCCCTCGACGGCGAACAGGACGCCGACCTGCGCGGGGAGGTCCTTGGAGGTGCGGTGAAGGTAGGCGTCGACGACGGCACCTTCAACGCGGGCCACGCGGCGGATGTCGACCTTCTCGCCCAGCAGCGCGCCGGCCTCGATGAGGTGCTCGGACATGGCGCGGCCGTCGACCTCGAAGGCCACGAGGGATTCGACGTCGGTGGCGCCGGAGGCGATGGCGGCGTCGAGGACCTTGTTGGAGAAGTCAATGAAGGGTCCGGCCTTGGCGACGAAGTCGGTTTCGCAGTTGACCTCGACCATAACGCCGACGGTGCCGTCGACGCGTGCGGCGACGAGGCCCTCGGCGGTCGAGCGTCCCTCGCGCTTGGTGGCGCCCTTCAGGCCCTTGATGCGGATGACCTCGAGGGCCTTTTCCGGATCGCCGTTGGCCTCCTCGAGGGCCTTCTTGACGTCCAGCATGCCTGCGCCGGTGCGCTCACGGAGGGCCTTGATATCAGCGACGGTGTAATTCGCCATGGAAAACTCCTAAGTTCTGGTTGATCTACGAAGAGGATCCCTGCCGGCGCTCAGCCGGTGGAACATGCGGAAGGGGCGCGGAATCACCCACACCCCTTACGCAAGAGAAACTACTTGGTGTCTGCTGCGGCGTCCTCGGCGGGAGCTTCCTCAGCGGCAGGAGCTTCGGCGGCGGGGGCCTCGGCAGCAGGAGCTGCCTCAGCGGCGGGAGCCTCGGCGGCGGGAGCCTCGGCGTTGGCCTCGGCGGCACCGAGCAGTTCGCGCTCCCACTCGGCGAGGGGCTCGGCCGCTGCGGCGTCCGTGCCGCTGGCGCGGTTGTTGCGGGCGATGAGGCCCTCGGCAACGGCGTCGGCGACAACGCGGGTCAGCAGGTTGACGGCGCGGATGGCGTCGTCGTTGCCCGGGATCGGGAAGTCGACCTCGTCGGGGTCGCAGTTGGTGTCCAGGATCGCGACGACGGGGATGTTGAGCTTCTTGGCCTCGTCGATGGCGAGGTGTTCCTTCTTGGTGTCGACAACCCAGATGACCGAGGGGGCCTTCGTGAGGTTGCGGATACCGCCGAGGTTGCTCTGGAGCTTGGTGAGCTCACGCTTGAGGAGGAGGAGTTCCTTCTTGGTGTGGCCCGAACCGGCGACGTCGTCGAAGTCGATCTCTTCGAGTTCCTTCATGCGCTCGATGCGCTTGGAAACCGTCTGGAAGTTGGTGAGCATGCCACCGAGCCAGCGCTGGTTGACGTAGGGCTGGCCGACGCGGGTCGCCTGGTCGGCGATCGCTTCCTGGGCCTGCTTCTTGGTGCCGACGAACAGGACGGTTCCGCCGTGGGCGACGGTGGCCTTGACGAACTCGTAGGCGCGGTCGATGTAGGACAGCGACTGCTGCAGGTCAATGATGTAGATGCCGTTGCGCTCGGTGAAGATGAAGCGCTTCATCTTCGGGTTCCAGCGACGGGTCTGGTGGCCGAAGTGGACGCCGCTGTCGAGCAGCTGGCGCATGGTTACAACTGGCATGGGATGCCTTTCGTTTCAGCAGGACATGCGCGCACACGGCGCTTCTCCTGCTTTGTTGACGGTTATTAGCGTTCCGCCCGGGCTGGGCGTTACTCCTGGTGCCTGGTCGTTGTAGGAACCCACTCCCCCAACCGGATCGCTCCGGACCGCTGGGAGAGCATCCCGCACGTCGTCGAGACGAAGGCGGGTCGCAGGCACGCGTAGTCAGCCGGCCGGATTTCTTACGGTTTGGTGGTGTTCCAAGACGCCGGGAAAACGGCAGACTGCTCCGACAAGTGTACTACAGCGGTGTTATGCCTCAGGACGGGCGGAGGGGGGCCCGGAGCGGGTCCCGGAACGGCGCCGGGGCGCGGGGCGCGGCGGTCCGCGTCGGCGCCGACGGAGGAAAGGCGCTGTGGGAGGCCTCCTGCGGTGGCGCACGGCAGAGCGGCCCCGGAGCCCGAAGTCTTCCGCACCGCCCAATGCGCCCGAAAACGACAATCGGACCCGGAATATCGGCCCCGGCTGTCGCTTTCGGGTGCGCCGGTCGCTTTTGGGCGCGTCGGTCACTCCGGCACGGCGTCGGCCGCTATCGGAGGCCTTCCTGCGGTGGTGCACGGCGAAGCGACCTCGGAGCCCGAAAACGACGATCGGACCCGAAATACCGGCCCCGGCGGTCGCATTCGGGTGCGCCGGTCGCATTCGGGTGCGGCTGTCGCTTCGGGGTGCGTCGGCCGCTGCCGGGGTATCGCATCCTAAGAGGCCGACCACCGGACGCGGGGCGGCACCGGGCATCCGACTTTCCACATAGCGCCCCCGGGGAACCACGGCGTCGACGGGCGGCGCATAGTCGAGGTCATGAGGAGGCCAACCGAGTCCGCCGCATGCCGATCGAAGCATTCCCCCGGCATCCAGCATTCCGCAGCGCAATGGGAGGACGCTCCCCCGGTTCCCTCTGCGGGCCGCGCCGTACGTCAGCACCCAGGGAGGGCCAGGGCGGACCGGATTCGCCGAGGGAACCTGCCCGCGACCGGCGAGCGGTCCGTGCGGAGACCCTTGACGGCCCTCCTCCTGGCAGCAACGCTGGCTGCTCCGACAGGCCCGATGGCCCCGCCCGGCCCGGCAAGCCCGGCATGGCCAACCAGTCCGGCAACCCCGCCCGGCCCGGCATGGTCAACCGGTCCGGCAGGCCCGGCAGGTCCGCCCGGCCCGGCATGGCCAACCAGTCCGGCAGGCCCGGAATGGCCGACCAGTCCGGCACCGGGAGAACAGTACGAACCGCCGTGGTCGTGGCCGCTGGCCCCGGTGCCGACGGTCACCCGGCACTTTCTCCCGCCGCCCGAACCGTGGAAGGCGGGCCACCGCGGCGTTGACCTCGCGGTCGGCCCGGGCGGAGACGTCCTCAGCCCCGCCGACGGGATCGTCACCTTCGTGGGGAATGTCGCGGGACGGCCGGTGCTCAGCATCGGCCACGAGGGCGGCCTCGTGAGCAGCTTCGAACCGGTGCGGAGCCCCCTCACCAGGGGTGCGAGGGTGCAGCGGGGCCAGACCGTGGGAACCCTTGCCGGGCCGCCGCATTGCCCCTTCAGTTGCGTCCATTGGGGCGTCCGCCTCGAAGGGAAGTACGTCAACCCGCTCAACTACGTTACGGATCGGCGCCCTTCCGTCCTGCTCCCCCTCCCGCAGGACCCGCAATGACCCCGGAACGCCGAAGGCCCCCGGGACCGGACCGGTCCACGGGGGCCTTCGGGCGGCCGTCAAACGAAGGCGGCGATGCCGGTGATCGAGCGCCCGGCCACGAGCGTGTTGATCTCCTGGGTTCCCTCGTAGGAGTAGATCGCCTCGGCGTCGGAGAAGATCTTGGCCATCTCGTAGTCGGTGACGATGCCGTTGCCACCCAGGATGTTCCGTCCGGCGGCGACGCTTTCGCGCATGCGCGCCGTCGTGAAGGCCTTGGCCAGGGCCGAGTGCTCATCCTTGGCCTGGCCCAGGTCCTCGAGCTGGGAGAGCCGGACCATCATGCCCATGGAGCTCATGGCATTGCCGAGGATCTGCACCAGCTGCTGCTGCACCAGCTGGAAGGACGCGAGCGGCCGGCCGAACTGCTGGCGCTCCACCGCATACCGGCGGGCGACGTCGAACGCGGCCATCTGCTGGCCCACGGCCTGCCAGCCGACGGACAGCCTCGTCACCTTGAGCACCTTGTTGGTGTCGCGGAAACTGTTGGCGCCCTTGAGGTGGAACTCATCGGGGACGACGACGTTGTCGAGGACGATGTCGGCATTCTCCACCGACCGCAGGGCGATCTTGTTCTCGATCTTCGTCGCGGAGTACCCAGGGAGGCTTGTGTCGACCATAAAGCCCTTAACCTGGTTGTCCTCGACGTCGCGGGCGTAGATGACGACCCAGTCGGAAAACGTCGCATTGCCGATCCAGCGCTTGGCTCCGTTGAGGATCCAGTTGGCGCCGTCCCGCCGCGCGGTGGTCCGGGTGCCGCCGGCGACGTCGGAACCGCCGAGGGGTTCGGTGAGCCCGAACGCCCCGATCTTGCGGAAGGCGTAGATGTCCGGCAGCCACTCCTCCTGCTGTTCCTTGGAGGCGAGGGCTTCGATGGAGCCGGTGAACAGGCCGTCATGGACGCCCATGAACGTCGCGATCGAGGTGTCGGCCCTGGTGAACTCGGAGTGGACGATGCCGGCGAAGAGGTTCGAGTAGCCCTGGCGGCGGATGGGGCTCACGACGTCGAGCTCGGCGAGCCGGGGAATGATGCCTCGGGGGAACACGCCCTCGTTCCACCAGGTGACGGCGTTCGGGCGGACCTCGGCGTCCAGCCAGGTCCGGATTTCGGCGAGCCGGGAACGTTCCTTGTCGGTGAGCAGCGCCTCGAAGGCGAGGAAGTCGCCGTCGGCGTAGGGCAGGTTGTTGAGGTCGATCTGGTGCTTGCTCATAGGGGTTCCTTCGCCCTGATCCTCGATGATCAGGAATGTCGGCCGGCCGGTGCTGGGGGCGCACAGGGCGCCCGTCCACCCAAGGTTACCCGTCGGTAACATAGTGCGCCAGTGGGAACCGGTTCCGTGTCCGCTCCGATCAGCTCCGGTCCCGTCCGGACCCTTCCAACCCGGAGGCGGCGGCCATGGCCGCCGGGGTGCCCCCGGGCCCTCCCCGCACGGGCGCGACGCTTTCAAACAGAAGATCCCCGGAACCAGGGGGTTCCGGGGATCTTCTGCGTGTAGGGCTGCTGGGGCTTGAACCCAGGACAAACGGATTATGAGTCCGCTGCTCTAACCAGCTGAGCTACAGCCCCAAGTGCGGGGCACCGACGGCGCCCGGTGGCCGCCACGCCGGCGGCACGGTTCATTGTATCCGCTCGGCCGGAGCCTCCCGCCGACCCCGGACGCACCGCACGGGCCGCACTCCCGGACGCACCGCAGGGGCAGCCCTTCGCACGCGGCGGGCCGGGCACAGGCCGGACCTTCGGACGCGGCGGAGCGGGCACGAACCGGCGCGGGCCGGACCCTGCCGGGAGCGAAACCGGGACTACGCGGGCTCGACGTCCACGCTGAGGCCGTTGTAGAGCCGCTCGAAGGTCTCCAGGGTCGCATCGATGCTGTGCTTCTCCACGAGGGAACGGCTCGCCTTGCCCATGCGCTCCCGGTCGGCCTCGGGGAGCAGGACCAGTTCGGTGATGCGCCGTCCCAGTTCGTCGCTGTCGTGCGGGGTGAAGAGGTAGCCGTTCTCGCCGTCGGCCACGAGGTGCGGCAGCGCCATCGCGTTGGCCAGCAGCACCGGGGTCGACGCCGACATGGCCTCGAGGGTGACCAGCGACTGCAGCTCGGCCGTGCCGGGCTGGCAGAAGATGTCAGCCCGGAGGTAGGCGAGGCGGAGCTCCTCGTCGCTGACCAGGCCGAGGAACTTCACCCGGTTGGCGATCCCCAGGCGCGCCGCCTGGGCCTGCAGCGCCCGCTTCACCTCGCCGCCGCCGATGACCTCGAGGTGGACGTTCAGTTCGGCGGGGGTCTTCGCGACGGCGTCGATCAGCACGTCCACGTGCTTCTCCTCGGCCAGGCGCCCGACGAAGAGCACCGTCGGGTGTTCCCGGGCCGGCAGCTGCTCGCCGGGGCGCGGTTCGTAGGCCGCGGCGTCGATGCCGTTCGAGATGGGCAGCACCTGGCGCAGGAAGGCGTGCTCGTGCATCGCCTTGGCCGCCAGCGGGGTCGGCGTGGTGACGGCGTCGGCCTTGCCCATCACGCGGCCCATGTCGCGCCAGGAGTTCTTGGCGACGATGCGCTTGAACCACTCGGGGAAGGGCAGGAACGGGTTGAGGTTTTCGGGCATGAAGTGGTTGGTGGCGACCACCCGGATGCCGCGCTTCACCGCTTCGTACAGCGTGTACTCCCCGACCATGTAGTGGCACTGGATGTGCACGACGTCGGGCTGGATGCGGTCGAAGAGCATGCTGATGTCCCGCTTGATCTCCCACGGGAGGCAGATGCGCCAGTACTCGTGGGTGGGGACGCTGTGCGACTTCAGGCGGTGCACGGTCCACGCCCCGTCCGGCTCCTCGGTGTAGCTGCGGCCGTTGGCCGGGTTCGGCGCCAGCACGTGCACCGCGTGGCCGCGGGCGGCCATCCCCTTGGCCAGCCGGTAGCCGAACTGCGCCGCGCCGTTGACGTTCGGCGGATAGGTGTCTGCGGCAATCAGGACGGTCAGTGGCTTGGTGCCAGCCGGATAACTCACTGTGGATCCCCCAGGTAGGTGTATCGGAAGCGGCAGATCGTGCCGTCGTCGTCAGCGCCGCCGCCTTACAACATCAGGATGATGGCGCGACAACGCAACCACTCCAACGATAGCAATCAATGCGGCCCCCGCCATTCCAATGGCCGTCACCGTGGGAACGTCTGGTTTCAGCTCCCCCAAAATGGTAATGCCGACGGCGATTCCCACGATCGGGTCGATGACCGTCAGGCCTGCGATCACGAGGTCCGGCGGCCCGGTGGCGTAGGCGCTCTGCACGAACCAGGACCCGAGCAGGGCCGCCGCGACCAGGGCGGCGAGGCTGTACCAGGGCACGTTCAGCAGGAACCGTCCGTTTGGGTCAAGCAGGTGGGTGGCGATGATCTTGGTCAGCACTGCGACGAAGCCGAAGAGGACCCCTGCGCCGAGGATGTAGGCGAAGGCGTTGAGCCGCCGCCGGGCGGCGAGGCCGAGCGATCCGAAGACGGTGACGGCGAGGACGAGCAGGAGCACCGCCGACAGTTCCTGGCCCACGCCGACCCGGTGGTCCACCCGGGTGACGTTCACCGCGAGCAGCACGAACAGGGCGCTGCCGGTGACGCAGGCGGTGATGGCGGCGACCGTGGCCCGGTTGAGCCGGATGCCCTGGTCCTTCGAATTGATCACCGTGGTGATCACGAGGGCGATGGCTCCGATGGGCTGGACGACGGTAAGGGTCGCCAGGGCCAGGGCGACGACGTTCATCGCCATGCCGGCCACCAGCAGTGCGAGCCCGAGGACCCACCGGGGGCTGCGGATCAGGCGCAGAACGGCGGAGGAGCCGAGCGCCAGCCCTCCGGTGTTCGCCCGGACGGCGCTGCCCTGCCGCTGCGCGCCGAGGGCGAGGCAGGCGGCCCCCAGCAGGGCCAGGACGATGGCGAGGAGCGTCATGGGCGCTCCGGTCGCCGCCGCGGCGCGGGGCCTCCGCGGGACCTGCGTCCGCGAAGGGTCGGCCGCGGCGGATCAGCCCTCACGCGCCGTCTCTGCCGCCGGCTGGGGCAGGTGATGTCCGGCCGCCAGCTCGGCGCGGTGGAGGCGGTGCGCCGCCGTGAAGTATCCGTAGAAGGCGATCAGGTGGCCGACGCATCCGGCGATGAGGAGCACATGGGCCGTCACCAGGATCGACGGATCGCCATAGCCCGGCACGCGGTGCAGCAGCAGCAGCGGCGATCCGAGCAGCAGCAGGGCCGTGCGGATCTTCCCGACGACGCTGACCCGGAGCCGAAGCCGGTTCCCGAAGAGGATCAGGGCGTTGGCGATCAGGATGGCATCGGGGATGACGATCGACCAGACAAGCCACGCCGGGGCGACGCCGTCGACGACGAAGGTGACGGCTACGATGATGAGTGCCGTGCGGTCGGCGACGGGGTCAAGCCACTGCCCCACCGAGGACACCTGGTTGAGGCGCCGGGCGATGTATCCGTCGACCCAGTCGGTCGAGCCCAGGAGCACCAGAGTGAGGACCGCCGGGCCGTACTGGTTGGTGACGATGAACCAGACGAACAGCGGCACCCCGAGGAACCGCACCAGGGTGACGGCGTTGGGCAGGGTCCACGGGGTTGCCAGCACTGGGCCTTCTCCCCCGGGACGCGCGCCGGCGCCAATAAGTCGAATCACTAAGTGCCTCCCCTGCCATTATGCAGGCAGGTGCGGGGCAATCCGCTATTTGGCAACCAGGCGGCGCACCAGCACGGCCAGCGTCACGAGCGAGGCCGCCATGACGCTCAGCGGCTGCCAGCGGTCCTTGAGCTCGATGGTGTGCGGAACGGGCTTCTCGACGGCGGTCGCGGCGACCGGGGTGCCCTTCCGGCCGGCCCGGTCGGCACGGGCCCGCGCGGCGCGCGCCTTGGCCTTCGCACGGGTCTCGGCGACGCGGCCCTTGACGTCGAGGCGGGTCCCCAGCGAATCCCGGGCCTCCGCCAGGTGGATCCGGCGTTCCCCGGAGCGTCCGCGCAGTTCCTGGTACGACGGAGTGGGCGCCTTGGGCTTGCGCTCCTTGGCCTTGTCTGCGTCCTCCTGCTCGTCCTTGGGCTTCTTGACGTCGAGCGTTGCCGGGTCGAAGCTCCGGCCCTCCCGCAGGACGCCGATGTCGTACCGGACGCCGCGGATGGCGTCCTCGGGCAGCAGGGGCAGGGCCTTCTTGAAGCGCGAGACGCCGATCAGGCCGATGATCGCGGCGAGCACGAGGAACAGCGCGGCGACCAGCAGTGCGGCGAGCCAGGGCGGCATGATCGTGGCAAGGCCCAGAATGCCCGCGACGAGCAGGGAGATCGCGAAGGCGGCGATGAACACCGCAGCGACGGCGAGGAACGCGGCCGCGACGCCGGCTTTCATTCCCTTCTGCTTCATCTGCTCCAGGGCCAGCGAGTATTCGTCGCTGAGCTGGCGCGGGGTGAGCCGCGCGAAGAGCCGAAGAATTCCAAAGAGGGAAAGCGAGCCGGTTGACCGCTTGCCGCGTGTACTAGCCGAGCTGCTCATACGCCCTGCCTCCATTCGTGATTCTGCTGCTTGAGAGATGCTGACCCTAAAATTACCACCGGTGGCAGGAGGGTCATCCGTAAATTGTTTCCTCTGCGTACCTGTGGACGGGGCCCGCTCCGGCTGAAGCGGTCCACCGCCGCATTCCCAACACACTACGTCAGTGCGAAGCCTGCTTAGCACCCATTTCCCCGGGAGACGTTCTAAGATATCCCTGACACTGGTTCGTTTCAGCAACTAAACGGCGGCCGGATGCGGCCGCGACGGGCGGCCCACGTCATGAAACGGTGCAGCGCGGCGCCACCCTACCGTTCGGGGCCCCGGTGGAATAGCGTTGCTGACGACCGGGGCCGCCCGACCCAGCCGACCCACAAATCCCGATAGGCAGCTCTTGACTACCCCGATTTCCCCCGGTGACACCCTCTCCCGCAGGGAGAAACTCGTCTACGTCGGCATCCTCGGCGCCCTGACGGCCCTCGGACCGTTCACCATCGACCTCTACCTTCCGGCCTTCCCCTCCCTGCAGCGGCAATTCAACGTGACCGAAGCGGCCGTCCAGCTGACGCTCACGGGCACGATCATCGGCCTGGCGGTGGGCCAGCTGATCGTCGGCCCGCTCAGCGACAAGGTCGGCCGGCGGGTGCCGCTGATCCTTGCCACCTCCCTCCATGTCGGAGCGTCGATCGGCGTCGCCTTCTCCACCGACATCAGCATGCTCATGTTCTTCCGCGTCCTGCAGGGGGTCGGCGCCGCGGGCGGCGGCGTCGTCGCGCAGGCCACCGTGCGTGACCTGTTCAGCGGGTACGCGCTGGTGCGGATGTTCTCCTACCTGGCCCTCGTCAACGGCATGGCGCCGATCTTCGCCCCGGTGATCGGCTCCCAGCTGCTCCTGGTCGTTGACTGGCCGGGGATCTTCTGGTTCCTTGCCGTCTACGGGATCCTCGTGATCATCGCGGTATCGATCTTCATCATGGAGACGCTGCCGCGGGAGCGCCGCAGGAGCTCCGGCGCGACCGCCCTCCAGCGCTACCGCGCCGTCCTCACCGACAGGATCTTCCTCGGCGTGCTGCTGGTCGGCGGCATGAACTTCTCGGGGCTGTTTTCCTACCTCTCGGCGTCCCCGTTCCTCTTCCAAAACCTGTACGGGCTCAACGAGCAGGAGTACGGCCTGCTCTTCGGGGTCAACTCCCTTGGCATCGTCGCCGGGGTCCAGATCAGCTCCCGCGTGCTGCGGCGGGTGGGACCGCAGTGGGTGATCGCCGCAGCCACCGTCGTCATGCTCGTGATGTCGCTGCTGATCGTCGCCTTCGACCAGCTCGGCCTGGGCCTGTGGGGAACCGCCGTCCCGTTGTGGTTCTACATCATGGCCGCGGGCTTCGTCTTCCCCTGCGTCCAGGTGCTGGCCCTGTTCAACCACGGCGCGCAGGCGGGCACCGCCGCGTCGATCCTGGGGGCCGTGACCTTCGGCCTGGCCGGAGCCGTTTCGCCGATCGTGGGCATTCTCGGCATCGACAGCGCCACCCCCATGGCGGGGGTCATGGCCGCGTGCATCGCGCTTGCCATCGTGGCCCTGTGGACGGTCGTGCGGCCGCGCAGCGTTCCCGCCCTGGCCTGACCACCCCCGGGCCCCCGCGGGCGGCCAGGCTTCCCGGTGCGTCCTCAGCCCGCGGTGCGTGCCGCCTGGGCCTCGGCGGCGCGGGCGATATTGCGGGCCATGGGCTTGAAGATGAAGTTGTGGAAGGGCAGCACCGCGAGCCAGTAGAGGCGTCCCGAGAGACCGCGGGGGAAGAACACGGCGCGCTGGCGGTAGGTGCTTCCCGTGCCGTCCGGCTCCACGCTCAGTTCGAGCCAGGCCCGGCCCGGCACCTTCATTTCGGCCCGCAGGCGGAGCCGCTCCCCCCGGACCAGTTCCTCGACCCGCCAGAAGTCGAGCGCCTCGCCGGTCAGGAGCTCGTCGGCGTCCCGGCGTCCGCGGCGGAGGCCCACCCCGCCGACGAGCTTGTCCATCCAGCCCCGCGCGGCCCAGGCGACGGGCCAGGAGTACCACCCGTTTTCGCCGCCGATCCCCTCGACGACATTCCACAGCGCGGCCGCCGGGGCCGAGGAGCGGTAGGTCTGCAGGTCCGTGAACACCGTGTGGCCGGCCCACTGCGGGTCGGACGGCAGCGGATCGGCCACGGCGTCGGAGCTCGACGCGCCCGCCCAGCTCGTTTCGACCTCGCCGCCGCGCATCCTGCCCAGCGCGAGGTCGACGGCCGTCCGGTAGCCCGTCAGGCCGCCCGCGGGCAGGGGGATGAATTCGTCGATGTCGTGTTCGGCGGTGATGGCGTCGTGCTGCAGCGATTCGATCAGCGGCATGGCCATCACCCGCGGGATCGGCGTCACGAAATTCACCCAGTGCCCGGCGAGCCGCGGGGTGAGCACCGGCAGGGCCAGGATGGTCCGGCGCGGCAGGCCGGCCGCCTCCGCGTACTGGTTCATCATTTCGGCGTAGGTCAGCACCTCGCGTGAGCCGATGTCGAACGGGCGGTTGATGCCCTCGGGAAGATTCAGTGCCCCGATGAGGTAGGCGATGACGTCCCGGACGGCGATGGGCTCGATCCGGTTCAGCACCCACTTGGGCGCCGGCATCACCGGCAGGACGTCGGCGAGGTGGCGGATCATCTCGAACGAGGCCGAGCCGGAGCCGATGACGACCCCCGCCTGGAAGGCGATCGTCGGGGTGCCCGACTCGAGCAGGATGCGCCCGACCTCGGAGCGCGACCGCATGTGCGTCGAGAGGGCCACGCCCTCGGGGTGCAGCCCGCCGAGGTAGATGATGCGCCCCACCCCGGCGGACGTCGCCGCGGAGGCGACGGTGGCGGCAATGGAGGACTCGCGGCGTTCGAAGCCCCGGCCCGAGCCCATTGAGTGAACCAGGTAGTAGAGGGCCCTGACGCCCGCGCAGGCGGCCTTCATGGTCTCGGGGTCCTGGAGGTCGCCCTGGACGATGTCGACGCGGTCCGCCCAGGGGACGTCCTTGAGCTTTTCGGGCGTGCGCACGACCACCCGGACCGTGTGGCCCTCGTTCAGGAGGCGGGAGACGAGCCGTCCGCCGATGTAGCCGGTGGCGCCCGTGACGAGGATGACACTGCCTTCGCTGTTCATGGCTCAACCCTACGCCCGGCCCGCCCTTCCACCGCAGGGTCGAATCCGGATCAGGCCCGGATGGCGCTGACGTACCTGCCGTACATTCGGATGCCGACCAGCTTCCACAGCAGGCGGGCGGGAGCGGGAAGTTCGTTCAGGAACCACGCCCGCTCGCGGTCGTCCGCGCTTTCAAGGACCATTCCGGCCAGCATCAGGCGGGAGCGGAGGTCCTTGGGCATGTTCGCCGCCGCGTCCTTCACCGGCGCATCCCATTCGGCCACCGTCAGGTTTTCGTGGATCAGCGGCAGCACGCTCTCCTCCTCGGCATCCAGGTGCTCCCCCAGGGCGGCATCGAGGCGGGTGAGGAGGGGGACGATGCGGTCGCGGTTTCCGGCCAACGCCTCCGTGCGCCAGTGCGCCAATTCGGCTTCGAGGGAGGCAATGAGGTCGGCCACCACGGTGTGCTGGGCCTCCATCGCCTCCACCAGGCCCTGCTCGAGGGGGACCCGCTGCTCGAGGACCGGCCAGAGCAGGCGGTCCTCGCTCTCGTGGTGCTCATGGAGGAACCGCAGGGTGAGCCGGGCGTGGTCGGCGACGACGCCGGCGCGGTGCGTGTCGCGGTCCGGCACCCTCCCGACGATTCCGGGGAGCAGGGCGAACTCGCGGCGCAGCGCCTTGTGGATGACGACCATCTGCTGCGTTTCCGGTTTGTTCGTTGGGGCCGAGGGATCGATCTGCATGAGAGCTCCTTGGGGAAGGGATGGGAAGCCCCGGGATCCATGGCTGCCTGCTCCGTGGAAGGGTCCGCACGGTCAATTGGGGTTACATTGATTCTATCGAATACGTGGGAGGTAGGGTGCTTTTGTGAGCGATCTCCCAGCCCCCTCGGAGCCCGGCAGGAGCGGCAAGCGCTCCTACACCTCCCCTTCGCGGGAGCGGGCCGCCGCCGAAACGAGGGCGGCCATCCTGCGGCAGGCCTCGGTGCTGTTCGCGGAACGCGGGTACGCCCGGGTCACGGTGGCCGACATCGCCGCGGCGGCAGGGGTCGCGGCGAAGACGGTCTACGCCAGCGTCGGCGCCAAGGCGGCAATCCTCGATGAAGTCGTCGACCGGGCCGTGGCCGAATCGCCCGGCACCGCGACGGTCGAGGTTGTGCTCGGACTCCGGGACCTCGAAGGCGTCCTGCGCGAAGTCTCCCGTGGCACCCGAAGGGGCAACGAGACCCAGGCCGTACCCCTCGAAGCGGTCTACAAGGCGCTTCCGGTCCACGAGGAGGGTGAGGCCCTGTGGCGGCGCACGACCGCCTCCTACTTCGAGCTGCTGACCCAGGTGGCGGAGCACCTGCACTCGATCGGAGCGCTGCGTCCCGGGCTTTCCACCGGGGAGGCCGCCGACCTCCTGTGGCTGTGGTTCGGGCCTGCGGCGTGGCGCACCCTGGTCATCGAGCGCCGGTGGAGCTGGGACCGGGCCGAGGCGGCGCTGTACCGCTCCGCGCTTGCCTCCCTGCGGTAGCCGGACACCGCCGCCCACCGGGCCGGGCACTTGCGGGTGCTCCGGTGCGACCCCGGGGAGCTCCGTCGACAAGCAGCCAATGAAAAAGGGCCGTTGACGGGGATAAATCCCGTCAACGGCCCTCGTTGCTCCTCCGACTGGACTTGAACCAGTAACCCTTCGATTAACAGTCGAATGCTCTGCCAATTGAGCTACGGAGGAAAGCGGCAGATACAACTTTACATACGAAACCGGGTGAAGTGAAATTGGCGCCGGATCAGTCGGGCCGCAGCTGCCGGCGCTGCATCTCGAGGTCCATCAACTCGCGCTGGAGCTGGTTGTACAGGGCCGGGTCGGAGGCCGGGTCCATGCGCTGCAGCTGACCGAGTTTCTCGGCCTTCTGCTGGGTGATCCGCAGTTCGGTCAACCGGTTCAGGATGTCGCGGCAGTACACGGCCATCGCGTCGGCGTCCTTGGCCGGCAGCGGACGCACCGCAAGTTCACTCACCAGCGGGCGCAGCACATCGGGCACCTCGCGGCGCACCCGTTCGACCCACTGGGCCGCATCGGTGCCCGCGGCCCCGGCGGCGAGGACGGCGGTGTGCAGCGCCGCGTACACGGGTACCGAGAACGGCGCGGTGCCGAACCGTTCCCACTGGGTGGCGTCGAGGAGCCCGGGCTGCTGCAGCACCACCTCGAGGGCCTCGCGCTCCATCCGCGCCAGCGGATCGCGTGGATCCGGCCGGGAGAACTGCGGCTGGTCCAAAACTCCCTCCGCGGGTCCGTCGGAGCCCGCGGGGGCGAAACCGGCCGTGCCCGCTCCCCCGGCGCCCGGAGCGCCTCCGCCGGGAGCCGGCCCGCCCGGGCCGCCGTAACCGGCCCGGTCCGCGCCGGCGCGGCCGGAGGGGCCCGCACCGGCCTGGCCGGGGCGGGCGGACCCGCCGTAGCCGGATGGCGCCGGGGAGGTTCCGCCGGCCGCCGGCGCCGCGCCCTCCCGGCGCGCCGCAGCGGCCACCGCCCGGCCCACCTGGTCCTCCCCCACGAACTGCATGCCCAGCCAGCGCGAGAGCTCCCGGGTGTAGGTCGAACGCAGGGACACGTCGCGGATCCGCGCCACGATGGGCGCCGCGTGGCGCAGCGCCTTGACCTGGCCCTCGCCGGTGGTCAGGTCGAAGTTCGCAAAGGATGCCTTGATGGCGAATTCGAAAAGGGGCCGGCGGTCGGCGATGAGGCTCCGGACCGCCTCGTCGCCGCGGGTCTGACGCAGGTCGCACGGATCGGCGCCCGAGGGCTCGACGGCGACGTAGGTCTGCGCGATGAACCGCTGGTCCTCCTCGAAGGCCCGCAGGGCCGCCTTCTGGCCTGCGGCATCGCCGTCGAAGGTGAAGACCACCTCGCCGCCCGTCCCGTCGTCGGAGAGCAGCCGGCGGGCGATCTTGATGTGGTCGGCCCCGAACGCCGTGCCGCAGGTTGCGACGGCGGTGCCCACCCCGGCGAGGTGGCATGCCATCACGTCGGTGTACCCCTCGACGACGACAAGCTGGCGGGTCCTGGCGATGTCCTTCTTGGCGAGGTCGATGCCGTAGAGCACCGATGACTTCTTGTAGAGGGAGGTCTCGGGGGTGTTCAGGTACTTCGGCCCCTGGTCCTCCTCGTACAGCTTCCGGGCCCCGAACCCGACGGTGTCGCCGGTGATGTCGCGGATGGGCCAGATGAGCCGGCCGCGGAACCGGTCGTAGAGGCGGGAGGCGTTCGTCGAGGAGACGCTGAACATGCCGGTGAGCTTCAGCTCATCGAAGGTGAAGCCGCGCCCGGTGAGGTGGTTCAGCAGCCCGTCCCAGCCCTGGGGTGCGTAGCCGACCCCGAAGTGGGCTGCGGCGTCCCGGTCGAAGCCGCGTTCCTGGAGGAACTGCCGGCCCGCCGCCGCCCCCGGGGTCAGCAGCTGGTCCCGGTAGAACTCGGCGGCGATCTTGTGCGCGTCGAGGAGGCGCTGGCGCCGGCCGACGTCCTCCCGGCGGGGCCCGGTGCCGCCGTCCTCGTAGCGGAGCTCGAGGCCCAGGCGCGCGGCGAGTTTCTCCACCGTCTCGGTGAACGAGGTGTGGTCGAGCTTCTGGAGGAAGGAGATGACGTCGCCGCCCTCGCCGCAGCCGAAGCAGTGGTAGGACCCCAGCTGGGGGCGCACGTGGAAGGACGGCGAGCGTTCGTCATGGAAGGGGCACAGCCCCTTGTAGGAGCCCACGCCGGCCGACTTGAGCGTCACGTAGCCGTCGACGATCTCCTTGATATCGGTGCGCTGGCGTACCTCATCGATGTCTTCACGCTTGATGAGTCCGGCCATGACAACAGTTTAGGCCCCGCCACTGACAGCTTAGGCTGCGCCACCGACAGCGCGCCGCCGGCGCCGCCCGCCGCCGGGGCCCGGGATCCGCGCTACCAGAGGGCAGGGACGGGCCCGACGATCCTCTCGTGCAGGGCGAGCGCCGAGGCGTCGGTGAGGGACGCCACCTGGTCGATCACCACGCGGAGCCGCCCGTCGTCGTCCCCGGCGGCCTGCCAGTCGGCCGCGAAGGACTGTTCGAGGTAGCGGTCCCCGTTGGCGGCCATCTGTGCCACCAGGGAGGAAAGCACCTCCCGCTGGCGTTCGTAGAGCGGCTGCCGGTGGTCGGTGGTCATCACGTAGGTGGTGGCCAGGCCCTTCATCACCGCGATCTCCAGCAGCGTCTCCTCGGGCACGACCATCTGCGCGGCGTACCGGGTGAGCGGATCGGTGCCGTAGATGGCACGGGTCGCCTCAAGGGCGCTGAGGCAGAACCGGCCGATCAGCTGGCTCGTCATGTTCTTCAGCGCCGCCATCGAGCGGCGGCTGCCGTCGGCGTCGCGCACCCACACGGCGGTCTTCTCAAGGCGTGCCAGGGCCGCGTCGACGGCGGCCGGGTCGCTGCCGGGCAGGTACCACTGCTGGGTGTAGCCCACGACGCGGGCCCGCGCGTCGGGGCTGTCCATCCAGCGCAGCTGCAGGTGCCCGGCGACGATCGCGTCCTCGACGTCGTGGACGGAGTAGGAGATGTCGTCGGCCAGGTCCATCACCTGGGCCTCCAGGCAGGAGCGCCCGGCCGGGGCCCCGGAGCGCAGCCACGAAAAGACCGGCAGGTCGTCGTCGTAGGCGCCGAACTTTGAGGTGCGGTGGCCCTGGATGAGCGGGGCGTCCGCGGCAGTCCACGGGTATTTGCAGGCCGCGTCGAGGCTGGCCCGGGTGAGGTTCAGGCCCGCGGAGGTGCCGTCGGGGCGGATTACCTTCGGTTCAAGGCGCGTGAGCAGCCTCAGGGTCTGGGCGTTGCCCTCGAAGCCGCCGATGCCGTGGGCTATCTCGTTCAGCGCGGTCTCGCCGTTGTGCCCGAAGGGGGGATGGCCGAGGTCGTGGGCGAGGCAGGCGGCGTCGACGATGTCGGGGTCGCAGCCCAGCGAGCGGCCGAGTTCGCGGCCCACCTGGGCGACCTCGAGGCTGTGGGTGAGGCGGGTCCGCACGAAGTCGTCGGTGTCGGGGGCGACGACCTGGGTCTTCGCCCCCAGGCGGCGCAGCGCCGAGGAGTGCAGGACGCGGGCCCGGTCGCGTTCGAAGTCGGACCGGTGGGTGCTCTTGGCGGGCTCGTCAACCCACCGGTGCAGGTCCTCGGCGGCGTAGCCGGCCGTCAGTGGTGCGGAGGGGAAGCTCATGGGCCCTTCCTGCCTTTCGGCCGGTGGTGGGGAACGGCGCGGTGCCCGGCGGAGCGCTCAGCCACCGGAGACATCCAGTTCCGCGGCGGAGATGTCGGCCTGCTGGGCCTCGTTCAGGCGCCGGGACTGCAGCCAGTTCTCCGGCAGCGAGGTCTTCTTCGGTGAACCGGCCCGGCCGCGGGGGCCCTCGGCGTCGGCCCCCGGGTAGGGGGAATCGGCGTCGAGCTCGGCGAGCAGGCCCCGCAGCACCTCAAGGGTGGGCACCGTCGCCAGCTTCGCGCGCAGCTCCCCGCCGACGACGTACCCCTTGAAGTACCAGGCCATGTGCTTGCGGATGTCCCGCAGCCCCATCATCTCGCTGCCGAAGGCGTCGACCAGGAGTTCGGCGTGGCGGTACACGGTCTCGGCCACCTGCCCGAGGCCCGGCTGGTGACGTGCGGCGCTTCCCTCGAAGGCGTTCATGAGGTCGCCGAAGAGCCAGGGCCGGCCCTGGCAGCCACGGCCAATGACGACGCCGTCGACGCCGGTCTCGCGCACCATCCGCACGGCGTCCTCGGCGCTCCAGATGTCGCCGTTGCCCAGCACCGGGATATCGGGCAGGGCGTTGCGCAGTTCGGCGATGGCCGACCAGTCGGCCTGCCCCGAGTAGTACTGGGAGGCGGTGCGGCCGTGGAGGGCGACGGCGGCCACTCCGCTGTCGCGGGCGATCCGCCCGGCCTCGAGGAAGGTGAGGTGGTCCTCGTCGATGCCCTTGCGCATCTTGATGGTCAGCGGGATGCCTCCCTTGGAGGCCTCGCGGACGGCGGTCTGGACGATGCCGGTGAACAGGTCGAGCTTCCACGGCAGCGCCGCTCCGCCGCCGCGCCGGGTCACCTTGGGGACGGGGCAGCCGAAGTTCAGGTCGATGTGGTCCGCGCGGTCCTCCTCCACGAGGAGGCGCACCGCGGCGCCGACGGTGACCGGGTCCACCCCGTACAGCTGCACCGACCGCACCGACTCGTCCTCGTCGTGGGAGATGATCCGCAGGGATTCGGGGCTGCGCTCGACCAGGGCGCGGGAGGTCACCATCTCCGAGACGTACAGTCCGCCGCCGTACTCGCGGCACAGCCGGCGGAACGCCTTGTTGGTGATCCCGGCCATTGGGGCAAGGATCACGGGGGTGTCGACGGTGATGGGGCCCAGGCGCAGCGGGGGGAGGTCGAGCCGGGTGGCGGCATCGGCGGATCCGGCAGCGGTCGCTGCGGTGCCGGCCGCGGGCGCGGCGACGGCGGGGGCGGCGGAACGGGAGGCGGGCCCGGCGGTCCGGGTGGATACGGCAGTCACCCCTCCATTGTCGCAAGTGCGGGCAAATCGGGCACATCGGGGCCCCGGCGGCTGTCGGAGCGGCAGCCGCCCCGGGGCTGCCGCGGCCCTTGCGGGTCTGCCGCGGTCCCGCCTAGTGGGATTTCGCCTCCCGGCGGGCCCGACGGGAGGACGCCGGCGCGTCCGGCTCCGCGCCGGGTCCGTCTCCGGCCAGGGGGCGGGCCTCCCGGCCGGCGTCCTGCGGGGTCAACTGCCGGGCCGGTTCCCGAACGCCGGACGGTTCCACCGGCGCGCCGGGAAGCGGACCCGCGTTCCTGCCCCGGTGTGCCGGTGCGCCGCCGGCACCCTCGGTGCCACCCGGGCCCACCGGAACGGTGGCGGGCACCGGCGCGGCACCCGTTCCGCGCCCGCCGACGGCCTTCACGACGGCGACCGCGATCACCGTGGTCACCGGGATGGCCAGCACCAGGCCGATCGAGCCGACGAGGGTGCGGACCACCTCCTCGGCGAGTTCCCCGCTGGTGAGGGTGTCGATGAGGGCCCGGTCGTAGAGGGACACAAGGATCAGCACGGGCAGGGCCGCACCGGCATACGCGAAGGCGATGGTGTAGACCGTCGAGGCGATGTGGTCGCGGCCGATGCGCATCGCCCCGGCGAACAGCCGCCGGGCCGGGGTGGACGGCGCCAGTTCGTAGAGTTCCCAGACCGCCGAGGATTGGGTGATGGTGACGTCGTTGAGCACGCCCAGGCCCGAGACGATCAGCCCGCACAGGATGATCGAGGAGATGGAGAGCTCATCGGAGGCGTTGACGAGCGCGTAGGCGTTGTCGTCGCCCACCCCCGTCAGGTGGGCCGTCCCGGTGGCCCAGGCCGCCAGCAGCGCGGTGATGCCCAAACCGAAGATCGTGCCGAGCAGTGCCGTTGAGGTGCGGGCGGAGAACCCGTGGGCGAAGTACAGCACCCCGATCATGATGGCCACCGAACCCACGAGGCCCAGCAGCAGGGGCGGTGCGCCCTCCACGAGGCCCGGCAGGATGAACTGGGCCAGGATGAACAGGGCGCCGACCAGCCCCAGCATCGCGCGGAATCCCCGCCAGCGGGCGACGGCGACGACGACGACGGCGTACAGGACGGTCAGGGCAATGATCGGCACGGTGCGGACAAAGTCGACGAACACATACGGCGCCGACCCGCCCTGGATGACGCCCTCGAGGTTCAGGTACCGGATCCGGTCCCCGGCTTCGACGGCGCTGGCCTTGGCCAGTTCCGGGGTCACCTCGACGGGCACCGTCGGGCCGCCGGCGTCGGGCACGGTGAAGGCCACGAGGCAGGTGAGGGCCTTCCCGCCGGCGTCGACGGTGGGCTGGGAGGACGGGCAGTCCTCAAAGGCCGCCCGCTGCACCGTTCCGGTCTCGAAGGCCACGCCCTCGGCCGTCGCATAGGGGTTGGCCACCGAGATCCCCGAGGTGTCGCCCGAGGGCCACAGCAGCCACATCCCGGCGCCCGTCAGCAGCCCCAGGGGGATGAGGATGGCGGCGAGGAGGGTATTTGCGCGGCGCCGGGCGGCAATCATTGGAGCGGTCGGCTCCGAAGAACCGGCAGTCGAGGTGTGGCTGGTACCCACGGACATCCTTCGGTTGGTGCTGGTACGGAAGTTACGGATGAGCAAGCTCTGATACGGAGTCTACGCAGGGTGGACACCGGGCCACGGCCGCCTAGGGTTGAAGTCGAAGCACCGGGCGGGCGGTGGCACGGGGCACCCGGGAGGAAAGAGGGAACCATGGGAGGCGGTGCGGTGGGCGGCAGGAAATCCGGCGGCGGCTCCGGCAGGCCCGGCAGTGGCGGCCGAAGCGGCCGTGCCGGCGTTCCGGCCGACCCGGTCCTGACGGTGCGCGCGCCGCGGGGTCCGGTCACCGCCGTCGCCCTGGTGCTTCACGGCGGCCGGGCCCACAGCTTCGACCCCGTGCGCGGCCGGCACCTCAGCCCCTCCCGGATGATCCCCTTCGTCCAGGTCCTCCACCGCCGGGGCGGTCCGCACGGCCTGGCCGTGATGGCCCTGCGCAACCGGGTGCGCGGCTGGAACGGCCCCGAGATGTCGGCGCTGCAGGACGCCCGGTGGGCCCTCGAGCGCATCCGGCAGCAGCATCCGGGGGTTCCCGTCTACCTGGTGGGTCACTCGATGGGAGGGCTCACCGCGGTCTGCGCGGCGGACGATCCGCAGGTCCGCGCCGTGGCGGCCCTCGCACCGTGGCTCGAGAGCAACACCCCTGTGGCCCCCGTCGCGGACCGGCACCTGCTGATCGTCCATGGCGACGCGGACCGCTGGACCAGCCCCCGGCAGTCCCGCCGGTTCGCCGAACGCGCCCTGCCCCTGGCCGCTTCGGTGCGCTACGTCAGCGTCCGCAGCGCCGGGCACTTCATGTTCCGCAAGGTCGGCCGCTGGCACGGGCTCACTGCCTCGTTCATCCTGGGCCGGTTCGCGGCGGACACCGGAGCCCGCGTCGATCCGGCCCATCTGCGCCTCGCCGAGACCGTGCTGGCCGCCGATGAACCACTGGCCATCCGGGTGTGAGGCGCGCTGTGCCGGCACTGTCCGTGCGGCGGCATGCATTCCGGGGTGGCGCCGCCATCCCGCCAACGAAGGGAACAGGGTAGGAACACGATGGTCTGGAAACCAGAGCAGAGCGACCGGATGTACCGCGCGGTGGTGCGGGCCGGGCTGCTGACCTTCGCGGCGCTGCGGCTGCGGATTGACGTTACGGGCACCGGGAACCTTCCGGCTCCGGACCCCCTTCAGGGCCGGTCCCGCCGCGCGGTGCCCGGGAAGGGCGCCGTCGTGGCCATCACCCACTTCGGGTACCTCGACTTCGCCTTCGCCGAGCTCGTCCTGTGGAAGCACGCGAGGGTCCAGCTGCGCTACCTGATCACCAAGGCGGCGGCGTCCCATCCGGTGGCGGGTCCGCTCGTCCACGGCCTGGGGCACGTCGTCACCGACCGCAGCGCCGGGGCCGAGGCCTACGCCGACGCGCTGGCGAAGCTGCGCGCCGGAGAGTACATCGCCATCCTGCCCGAGGCCGGGGTCAGCCGCAGCTACACCGTGCGCGGGCTCAAGACCGGTGCGGTGCGGCTTGCCGCGGAGGCGGGCGTCCCGATTCTCCCGGTGTCGGTCTGGGGATCGCACCGCCTGATGACCCGCGGCAGGGGGTTTTCCCTGAAGCGGGCGTGGCGCTCACCGGTGCGGGTGCACGTCGGCGAACCCCTCTGGTGCGGCCCCGGCGCTGACGTGGCCGCCGAAACGGAGAGACTGCGCGCCGCGCTGCAGGAGGGCATCGACCGGGGCATCGAATCCTTCCCGCTCGTGCCCGCACCGGGTGAGTGGTGGCAGCCGGCCCACCTCGGCGGCGGTGCGATGACGGAGGCCGAGCGGGCGGAAGCCGACGCCCACGACCTCGCCACCGGGAGGCACAGCAGGGGCTGAGCCGCGGGCGGCCGCTCCCCCGGGCGCCGGGCGCTACCCGGCGACGACGAGCGTGGCCGGGGCGGCCTCCACCGCGGCTCCGGCGGCCAGCAGCGGCTCGACGACGTTCACCAGCGCCGTCATCGAATCGTCGACCTCAAGCTGGACCGGGTAGGTGTGGACGAGCATGGCGAGCAGGGTGGCCACCGCCGCTTCCTGCTCCGATGCCGGAAGGGTCGTGTCGTACCCGAGCAGGACGTCCGCCGGTTCGTCGGTGCGCGCCGAGGTGTAGCTGACGGCGAACGCCGCGATGGCCCCGCCGTCGGCCTTGGGCCGATCCCGCAGCACCACCGCGCCCCCGGCTCCGGCCGCATCCGCAAGGAGCAGCTGCTGGGCCCGGCCGAGCGTCATCTCCGCCCGGTCCCAGCCGTGCACGGCCGTATAGAAGGCGGCGACGGCCCGGGTGAGCTCCACCGAACCGGTCGCGGCCTCCTCCAGCTGCGGCCCGGAGGCGTCCTCGAAGCGCGGCGCCGCCAGGGCGCCCGGCTTCACGACGACGACCCGGGAGCGCTGGATGGGGGCGAAACCGGTGGCCTCCGCGAAGGCCGCACCCGAGGTGCCCGGCTGGACCTTGCTGCGCAGCGCCGTGACGCCCGACGGCGACGCGGCGACCTCGTGGCGCAGCATCGTGAGCAGGGTCGATCCGACGCCGGCGCGGCGGTGGTCGGGCGCCACCTCGACGTAGCACCAGAGCCGGTCGGGGTGGAGGGCGGTCTCATAGGCGAACCCCGCCGCCACCGGGACGCCCTGGTCGAGCGCGGTGATGCACCGGTTCCAGGGTTCCTCGGAGGAGGGGCGGAAGGATCCGCGGAACTGCTCCGACGGGGTGGACTCGGGCCCGCCCCACAACTGGAGCAGTTCAAGGTCGTCGCCGTCCTGCCAGGCGCGGTACTCGAGGGCCATCAGGCGCCCAGCATCCGCTCGGCGAGGTATCCCTGCACCTTGTCCAGGGAGACGCGTTCCTGCGCCATGGTGTCGCGTTCGCGGATCGTGACGGCCTGGTCGTCGAGGGTGTCGAAGTCGATGGTGATGCAGAACGGGGTGCCGATCTCGTCCTGGCGGCGGTAGCGGCGTCCGATCGCCCCGGCGTCGTCGAAGTCGATGTTCCAGTTCCGCCGCAGCTGCGCCGCGAGCTCCTTCGCCTTGGGCGAGAGGTCCTCGTTGCGGCTCAGCGGCAGCACGGCCGCCTTGACCGGGGCGAGGCGCGGGTCGAGCCGAAGCAGGGTGCGCTTGTCCACGCCGCCCTTGGCGTTGGGCGCCTCGTCCTCGGTGTAGGCATCGACGAGGAAGGCCATGAAGGAGCGGGTCAGGCCGGCGGCGGGCTCGATCACGTACGGCGTGTAGCGCTCGTTGGTGGCCTGGTTGAAGTAGCTCAGGTCGGTGCCGGAGTGCTTCGAGTGGGTTGAAAGGTCGAAGTCGGTACGGTTGGCGATGCCCTCGAGCTCGCCCCACTCCGAGCCCTGGAACCCGAAGCGGTATTCGATGTCCGTGGTGCCCTTCGAGTAGTGGCTGAGCTTGTCCAGCGGGTGCTCGAACAGGCGCAGGTTCTCGGGCCGGATGCCGAGGTCGGTGTACCAGTCGTAGCGGGTGGAGATCCAGTACTTGTGCCACTCATCGTCGGTGCCCGGCTCGACGAAGAACTCCATTTCCATCTGCTCGAACTCGCGGGTGCGGAAGATGAAGTTGCCCGGGGTGATCTCGTTCCGGAAGCTCTTGCCGATCTGGCCGATGCCGAACGGCGGTTTCCGCCGGGAGGTGGTGAGCACGTTGTTGAAGTTCACGAAGATGCCCTGGGCGGTCTCGGGGCGCAGGTAGTGCAGCCCCTCCTCGCTGGCGACGGGGCCCAAATAGGTCTTCATCAGCCCGGAGAAGCTCTGGGGCTCGGTCCAGCGGCCCTTGGTGCCGCAGTTGGCGCAGGTGATGTCGAGCAGCCCGTTCTCGGCCGGGCGGCCCTTCTTCTCCTCGAACTCCTCCTCGAGGTGGTCCTGCCGGTAGCGCTTGTGGCAGTTGAGGCACTCGACGAGCGGGTCGCTGAAGACCTCGACGTGGCCCGAGGCCTCCCAGACGTGGCGGGGAAGGATCACCGCGGAGTCGAGGCCGACGACGTCCTCGCGGCCGCGCACCATCGCCTGCCACCACTGGCGCTTGATGTTCTCCTTGAGTTCGACGCCGAGCGGCCCGTAGTCCCACGCGGACCGTGAACCGCCGTAGATCTCCCCGGACTGGAAGACGAAGCCCCTCCGCTTGGAGAGGGAGATGATTGGGTCAAGTGCTGATTTGGGTGCCGCCATGGGGTTCTCCGGTCGTCGGCAGGCCGCTGGGTGCGGTCCGCGGGATGGTGGGTGCGAAAGGTGCGGGTCGTTCCGGAAATCGACGTCGATCCGGAAGCTACAGTCCGGATCCAAGCCTACCGGCAGCGGGGCCGAACCTGCCCTAGGGGCGGGCGGTGGGGGCCCTCAGCTGCCGTCGCCGTCCGGCCGTGGCCCCGGGGCGCCGCGGCCACGGCAGGGTGGTCAGCACGATGGCGACAAGGGTCAGGAGGGTGCCCGCCACGGTGGCGAAGGCCACGACGGATCCGGGGGCCGGGACGAACAGGTCAAGGGCCAGCGACCCCACCAGCTGGCCGCCGATCAGGCCCAGTCCGGTGAGCAGGACCCCGAGGCTGCGCACGAGCAGCGTCCCCAGGCCGATGAAGACACAGCCCATGGGCCCGCCCAGGTAGTACCACCACTCCGACGGCAGGGCGTTGCCGGGGCCGGCGAGCGCCACCTTGATCAGCCAGGCCGCCAGCAGCACCACCGCCCCGGAGACGAAGTTCACGAGGGTGGCGGTGATGGGGGTTCCGTAGTGGTGCGCCGCCGTCCCGTTCATCGCCTGCTGGAAGCTCAGCAGGATGCCCGCGGCGACCGGCAGCAGCACCGGCAGGAGCCAGGACGACGGTTCCCCAGCGGCGTCGAACCGGGGCGAGACCGCCCAGAGCACCGAGATCACCGTCAGCACGACGCCGATGATCCGCATCGGCGTCGCGGACCGCTTGCCCGCCGGGCCGAGGCCGAGGCGGTCGACGACGAGCCCGCTCAGGGACTGGCCCATGACCGCCGCCACGGAAAACAGGGCGACGCCGATGATGCCGATCGTGAACGACTGCGTGAAGACGAAGAACGCCCCGATTCCCCCGGCCGCCAGGTACAGCGGCGGGAACCTGCGTTCCCGCACGGCCGGGAAGATTGAGCGGAAGCCGGACCGGCCGCGGGGCAGGGCCACGGAGATCAGGATCATCACCACCAGCCCGGTGCCGAAGCTCACCAGGGCGGCGGCCAGGCCGTCGTCGAGCCGGGCCCCCAGCGCGCCGTTGATGCGCCCCTGGATGGGGATGGCCAGCCCGGCGACGAGCGCCACCGGGATGCCGATCAGGGGCGAAAGCGGTGCTTTGGAAGTCACCGGTCAAGTTTAGTGGACGCCGGGCTTCAACCGGTCGGGCAGAATTGGACCATGAGCAGCGAACCGAGGGCCGCGTCGGCCGGCGCCAGTGAACTTCCGATCTCCGATGGCATGATCCGGCTGGGCCAGCTGCTGAAGCTTGCCTCGCTGGCCGAGGACGGAGCCGAGGCGAAGACCCTGATCGACAACGGGCTGGTGCAGGTGAACGGCGACATCGAGGAGCGCCGGGGGCGCCAGCTCCACCCCGGCGACGTCGTGAGCGTCAACGGGCAGAGCGTGCGGATCGTCGCCGGCTGAGGCCCGGGTCCAGCGCCGGGCCTCAGCTCCGTTCCGCCGCCCGGGACGGCGCGCGGAGGACTGTCAGGGTGAGGAACTCCCGGACGTGGGCGAGCTCCTGCTGGCTGATGCTGTGCCACATGTTCGAGTAGAGCACCTTGGTCAGGCGGGTGCTCGAGGTGGCCCAGCCGTGCGTGTACTCGATCATCGAGGGCGCGATCACCTCGTCCTCCTGGTCGCGCCCCCAGAAGAAGGGCACCATGTGCTCGGCCAGCGCCTCGTCCTGAAAGAAGGGGTGGCCTTCAGGCGGAACGGCGAAGCCCGACAGTCCAACCACGGCGGCGAAGTCGCCCGGGCGGTGGCGCAGCAGGGACGTGGCGACGCCCATGCCCATGGAGAACCCGAGGAGGCTCACACTGGAGTGCGGGGCCCGCACTGTATCGATCCACTCCGCCAGCGGCGTCAGCGCCTCCACCACGGCCTCCACCGAGTAGTCGGCGCCACGGGACAGCGGGAACCACGAATAGCCCTGCTCCTCGGCGTGCGGAGCGCGGACCGAGACCACCGTGAATTCCTCAGGCAGGTGATCGGCCAGGCCCATCAGGTCGAGTTCGTCGGCCATATAGCCGTGGAAAAGCACAAGGAGCGGGGTTCCGGCCCGCTCGTGCTCCGGCCGGGACCAGAGTGCCACCGGTTCCCAGGCAGGTACGGACAGGGGTGCGGAGCCGCTTGCAGTCATCCCCCAATTCTGGCATGCACGGCGCCCCGGCACGCCCGCCGGGGCACCGGCGGACCGTCGTAACGGGGCAACCTACGTTCGCGTAGGCGGTGCCCGGCTTGGCAGGATGAACGGGTGAGTGAAAAACAGGCAGGCCCGTCGATCGACAATTCGCTGCATATCGAGGGGGTGGCGGTCCCCCACCCGTGGCGGCGGTATGTGGCACTGGGTGATTCGTTCACCGAGGGGATCGGCGACCCCAACCCCGACAGCGTTGGCGGAAACCGGGGCTGGGCCGACCGGGTCGCCGAGGAGCTGAGCCGTGGCTGCGGCAGTTTCTCCTACGCCAACCTTGCAGTGCGGGGGCGCCTGCTCCAGCAGATCGTGGACCAGCAGGTGGAGCCGGCACTGACACTGAAGCCCGACCTCGTGAGCATCTCCGCGGGGGGCAACGACCTGCTGCGGCCCGGGGCCGACCCCGACCAGCTGGCGGCCCGGCTCGACTCCGCCGTCCAGAGCCTGGGCCGTGACGGCGCGACGGTAGTCCTGTTCACCGGGCCCGATGTGCGGGACACGGTGCTGGGCAGGGTCCGCCTGAAAACCGCCGTCTACAACGAGAACCTGCGGGTCATCGCGGCCCGGCACGACGCCGTCATCGCCGACATGTGGGCGCTGCGGGAGCTGTCCGAGCCCCAGATGTGGGCCGGGGACCGCCTCCACTTCTCACCCCTGGGACACCACACCGTGGCGATGATGGTGCTCGACACCCTGGCGGTGAGCCACACCCTCGAACCGATGCACGTCAAGCCGCTCCCGCCGAAGAACTGGCGCCTCGCGCGCACCGAGGACGCCGTGTGGGCCCGGGAGTACTTCGTCCCCTGGGTGCTGCGGCGACTGCGCCACCGTTCCTCCGGCGACGGGATCCTCCCCAAACGCCCGGAGGCCTCCACGATCTTTGGCCCGGCCATGCCGCCCGGGTCGGGCCTCTAGCGGTCCGGGCGAGGGAGGCGGAGGGTCCTACCCGCCGAGGGAGACCTCTCCATTGGCCACCGCGTCAGCACACGCGCTGAGGTCCGGACCGGGCTGGAAGTCGACGAACTGCGGCTGGAGCTTGGCGAAGAGGAATTCGTAGACCTCCTCCCTGCTGCGCCCGCCCAGGGTCTCCACCGCCTCCTTCACCGCCTCCTGCAGCGCCCGGTCCGCATCCAGCAGGATTTTCCCGCGTGCTTCCTCGTTCCAGCCGATGCTGCCCAGATCCATAAGCTTTCCTTTCCTCGGGGAGCCCGCCGGCCGGCCCCGGCCGCCGGGCGCTGGCACCACTGTAGGGTCATCCGGGCCCGCGGGCCCAGCGTTTTTCGGGCCCGCTACCCGGGGTAGAAACGGGCACGCAGGTGTGCGTCGAGCTGGCCGATCTGCGTCAGGAAGGCGTCGTGGCCGATGGGCGAGGAAATGGTGGAGACGGGCACCCGGCCGGGAAGTTCGGCGGCGAGGAGTCCTGCCTGCTCCGGAAGGTACAGCCGGTCCGAGTCCACGGCGGCGATAAGGAACTCGGCGGTTGCCACGCTCAGCGCCTGCCGCAGGCTGCCCCGGCCGCGCGCCGCGTCGTGGCTCATCAACGCCTCGGTCAGGACGACGTAACTGTTGGCGTCGAAGCGCTCCACGAGCTTCGCCGCCTGGTGGTCGAGGTAGCTTTCGACCGAGTAGCGCCCCCGCTCCCCGGGGCGCAGCCCTCCGAAGGGAGATTCGGCGCCCTGGGCGTTCCGGCCGAAGCGGACGGCGAGTTCGCCCTCGGACCGGTAGGTGATGTGGGCGATCCGGCGGGCGAGCCCGAGCCCGGCCGCCGGCGGCGGAGAGCCGTAGTAGTCCCCGCCGGCAAAATGCGGGTCGAGGCGGATCGCCTGCAGCTGCGCCTGCGCAAAGGCGATCTGTTCGGCCGAGCTCGCTGCCGAGCAGGCGATGACGGCGCACCGCTCGACCCGCTCCGGGAACATCAGCGCCCATTCGAGGGCCCGCGCCCCGCCCATCGAGCCGCCGAGCACCGAGTGCCACCGGCGGATGCCGAGGAGGTCGGCGAGCCGCGCCTCGACGCGGACCGAGTCGCGGATCGTGACGAAGGGGAACCGGGAGCCCCATGGCCGGCCGTCGGGGGCCGGCGTGGCCGGCCCGGTCGACCCGTAGCACCCGCCGAGCATATTGGCCGCGACGACGAAGTACCGCTCGGTGTCGATCGTGCGGCCGGGCCCGACGAGGGCGTCCCACCACCCGTCCTCGCCGGATCCGCCCCGGGCCACGTGGGAGCTGCCGGTCAGGGCGTGTTCGATGAGGACAGCGTTCGAGGCATCGGCGTCGAGCACGCCCCAGGTCTCGTAGGCGAGCTCGACCCCGGGCAGCACGCCGCCGGTCTCGAGCGTGAGGGGGCCAAGGCCGGCGGTCCGCAGCACGCCGTCACCCGCGGGCAGGCCCGCCGATGGAGCCCGGCCGGGGTAGGCGGGAAGGTAGGCGGTCACGGGCCGCTAGCTCCCCTTTGCGGCGCGGAATCCGGCGTCGAGGTCGGCGAGGATGTCCTGCAGGTTCTCCAGCCCGACGGCGAGGCGAACGAGTCCCGGGCGGACGCCGGCGGCGAGCTGCGCCTCGGCGCCGAGCTGGCTGTGCGTCGTCGAGGCGGGGTGGATGACCAGCGAGCGGACGTCGCCGACGTTGGCCACGTGTGAATGGAGCTCGAGTCCGTCGACGAAGCGCCTGCCCGCCTCGATGCCGCCGGCGATGTCGAAGGAGACAATGGCCCCGGTGCCGTTCGGCCCGTACTTCAGCCCGCGCTCGTACCAGGGGCTCGACGGCAGGCCCGCATAGGCGACCGATTCGACGTCCTGGTGCATTTCAAGCCACTCGGCGACGCCGCGGGCGTTGGCGATATGGCGCTCCATGCGCAGGCTGAGCGTCTCAAGGCCCTGTGCGATCAGGAAGGCGTTGAACGGGGAGATCGCCGAGCCGAGGTCGCGCAGGAGCTGCACGCGCGCCTTAAGGATGAAGGCGAGGTTCGCCCCGAGGGCACTTCCCACGCCGAGGTCCCGGGCGTAGACCAGCCCGGAATAGCTCTCGTCCGGGGTGTTGAAGCCCGGAAACTTTTCCGGGTCGCGGCCGTAGTCGAAGCGGCCCGAGTCGACGATGACGCCGCCGATGGCCGTGCCGTGGCCGCCGAGGTACTTCGTGGCCGAGTGCACCACGATGTCGGCGCCCCACTCGATGGGCCGGATGAGGTACGGGGTGGACACCGTCGCGTCGGCGATCAACGGGATGCCGTTGTCGTGGGCGATGGCGCTGATTCCCTCAAGGTCGAGCACGTCCTGGCGGGGATTGGAGACGACCTCGCCGAAGAACGCCTTGGTGTTGGGCCGGACCGCGGCGCGCCACTGGTCGAGGTTGTCGGGGTCCTCGACGAAGGTGGTTTCAATCCCGAACTTCTTCAGCGTGTGCCGGAAGAGGTTGTAGGTGCCCCCGTAGAGGCTGGGGCTCGCGACGATGTGGTCGCCCGCCTCGGCGAGGTTGAGGATGGCGTAGGTTTCGGCCGCCTGCCCCGAGGCGAGCAGGAGGGCGCCGACACCGCCGTCGAGCGAGGCGATGCGGTTCTCCACCACCTCCTGGGTGGGGTTGCCGATGCGGGTGTAGATCGGGGCGAGTTCGGTCAGCGCAAACCGGTCCGCCGCGCTCTGGGCACTCGGGAAGACGAAGGAGGTGCTCTGGTAGATGGGCAGGGCCCGGGCGCCGGTGGCGGCGTCCGGCGTCTGCCCTGCGTGGATCTGGCGGGTTTCAAAGGACCAGTGATTGGACATGGCGCTCCCTGTTCGAAAGAGGGGCCCTGCCGCCGCCGTTCCCGACGGCGGGGACCCGCGCTTGCGCAACGCCGACCGGCGCTCCGCCAGGTCTTCACCCGGGGCACCCCGCCGCGGTGGAGGGTTGCCGGCCAGCAAGCCGGGGCTGTGTGCTGGCACTCATGACCTTTTCCCATAAAAGCCGAAAGGTGCGCCCGTGGGCAATTTGTGACTCCGCGTTAAGTAAGGAGACCCTAAGTCGAGACGCGGATCACAAAGTGCCACTATGTAGCCATGCGCTTGGACCATGTATCTTATGCCTGCGAACCCGACGGACTGGCTGCCACCGCGGACCGGATTTCGTCCTCCCTGGGCGTCGAAGCCGTCAAGGGTGGAGTCCACCCCCGCTTCGGGACCCGGAACATGATCGTGCCGCTGGCCAACGGCCAGTACGTCGAGGTGGTCGAGGTGCTCGACCACCCCGCCTCCATCAAGGCCCCCTTCGGCCAGGCCGTCCGTGCGCGCTCCGAAGCCGGCGGCGGCTGGATGGGCTGGGTCGTGGCGGTCAACGACCTCACACCCTTCGAAGAGCGGCTCGGGCGCCAGTCGGTCCCCGGCAACCGGAAGTTCCCCGACGGCCAGGAGCTCACCTGGCAGCAGATCGGCATCAAGGGCCTGATCGCCGACCCGCAGGTGCCCTACCTGCTGCGGTGGGACGACGGGACCGAGGCGCTCCACCCCTCCAACGCCCGCCCGTCGACGGTGCGGCTTGACTCCCTGACCATCGCCGGGTCGCGTGCGCGGGTCACCGAATGGCTCGGCATGCCCGTTGAGGCGCCGCTGGGGGATGTCTCCGTGAAGTGGACCGCCCCCAACGGAACGCCCGGGCTCATGTCGGTCACCTTCGACACCGCCAACGGCAAGGTCGAGATCTAGCCCGCCCCGCGAAGGACAGCCGGGGGAAACCAGTGGATGCGGGACTCGCTGTGGTGGTCCCGGTGTTCAACGAGCCGTCCATCGGCCGGACCCTCGAGGGCCTCTACCGCCAGCACCACCGTGCCGGCGTGCACACCTACGTGGTGGACAACGGATCGACCGACGGCACCCGGGCCCGGATCGCCGAATTCCTTGCCGGCCGCGGCGATTTTCCCCTGACGGTGCTGACCGAGCCCGCCAAGGGCACGGGGGCGGCCTGCGACACCGGGTTCCGCCGCGCCATCGAGGACGGCTTCCCGCTGATCGCCCGAACCGACGGTGACAGCGTTCCCCGGCCGGACTGGACCGGCCGGATCCTCGGGAACTTCGGTGCCCGGCCCGGCCTGGCGCTGCTGGGCGGAACGAGCGTCCCGCTCGATGACGCCTACCGCCGGGCCGGGGACCGGCTGTTCATCCCCACGGCCTTCTTCGTGCTGCGTGCGTCGCTGGCCGCGGGCCACCTCGACAGAAACTACCTGAGGCTCGTCGTCGGCCACAACCTTGCCACCCGCGCCGCCGCCTATGAGCGGGTCGGGGGCTTCCCCCGCACCTCGATCACCGAACGGGACGAGGACATCGAGTACACGCTGCGGGTGGCCAGGGGGCTGGGCCGGGGGGCGGTCCACATCGACCCGGACCTGGTGGTGGCGACGTCGATGCGCCGGATCCGCGCTTACGGCGCCGCGGGGGCGGCCCTGCACCATCTGCTGCCCGGCCTCCGGGGCAGGCTCGGCCGGGACGCCGACGTCCGCTGAGGACCCGGCGACGCCGGGGCGGCGTCCGCGCTTCGTGCGGATGCCCCCGGCGGGCGGTGCGCCCGGCCCGCGGACAGTGCGCCCCTCCCCCTGCCGCATGTCAAGACAACCGGGGCTGGGAAGTATCCGCCCCGATTGATGCCGGAACTGGTTTAGTAGGACGTGGCGCCGAAGTTGTCAAGAAGCGAGCAGTCTGCGGGGTCGGGAGTGGTTGCAGGGCGGAGCCCTGCAACCGTTCTCCGTTAAGGCAGGACCCTGCACGACGGGTCGGCCAGGAGTCCGCGGTGCTGAAGGCGCCGCCCGGGCGCCGGCCGCCTGTCAGCGGCCGCCGGCGCCGCCCGGGCGCCGGCCGCCTGTCAGCGGCCGCCGGCGCCGCCCGGGCGCCGGCCGCCTGTCAGCGGCCGATGCCGATCGCCGGGCCCAGCAGGGCGAAGCCAACAAAGCCGGCGATATCCAGGGCGGCATGGGCGATGACCAGCGGCATCACCCGCCGGGTCCGCAGGTAGGCGTAGCCGAAGACCAGGCCCAGGATCACGTTGCCGATGAACGGCCCGATGCCCTGGTAGAGGTGGTAGCTGCCGCGCAGCACCGCACTGGTCACCAGGACCGCCGGAACGGACCAGCCCAGCCGGCGCAGCCGCTCGAACAGGTACCCCACCACGAGCACCTCCTCGAGCACCGCGTGGCGCAGCGCCGACAGCACGAGCACCGGTACCGTCCACCAGTAGTCGTCGAGGGCCGCCGGGACGATCGCCGTCGTGATGCCAAGGGCCCGCCCGGCCGCGTAGACCCCGAGGGTGCCCACCCCCATGGCGGCCGCCAGCCCGAGCCCCAGCCCGAAGTCCAGGGCGGGGCGCTCGAAGGTGAAGCCGATGCGGCGGAAGGCCGAGGCGCCGCCGGCGCTGAGCAGGAACAGGGCGAGGGCAACCGGGACGAGGGCGAAGAAGATGCCGAGCAGCTGGTAGGCGAGGTCGAAGTACTGCCGGTCGTTGAGCACGGGGTTCAGGGTGGTGGTCTGGCCGGCGAGCGGACCGGAGGTCGCCTTGTCCAGCAGCCGGACGGCCGCGTACACACCGGCCTGCCCGAGGGACAGTCCCATCACGATCAGGACTTCCGCGGTGATCCGCCGCCGTTCCCGCTGGGCCGGCGGGGAGACGCTGGGTGAAAGTGAGCGCATGGGGTTATCTTTCCAGCGCCCGCCCGGGATTCCCAGCGGACCTAGCCGAGCCTTCCTCCGGCGCGCCACACGGCGCCGGTCAGCGGGATTCCGGGGCGGTAAGCGAGGTGCGTGGCCGAGGGGGCGTTGAGCAGCTGCAGGTCGGCCCGGTGCCCGACGGCGAGGGAGCCAACCGCGCGGAGGCCGTCGGCGTCGGTCCCCGCGGCGCGGTCGAGGGACAGGGCGCCGCCGTAGGTCGCGGCCCGGACCGCTTCCTGGACGCTCAGGCCCATCTGCAGCACCGCGGTGGTGACGCAGAACGCCATGGAGGTCGTGTAGGAGGTTCCGGGGTTGCAGTTGCTCGCGAGGGCGAGCTGCACCCCGGCGTCGAGCAGGCGGCGGGCCGGCGGAAAGGGCTGCCGGGTGGAGAGGTCGCACGCGGGCAGGCAGGTGGCCACCGTGCCCGGGGCCGACGCCGGCGGGGCGGCCCCGCCGGACGCCCCGGGCTCCACGGCGCCGGTGGGGTCCCAGCCGGACCAGGAGGAGGCGAGCGCGTCGATGTCGGCGTCGCTGAGGTGGTTGACGTGGTCCACGCTGGCGGCGCCGAACTCGACGGCCAGCGCCGTCCCCTCCCCCGGGCCGAGCTGGTTGCCGTGCACCCGCAGCCCGAGCCCGGCATCCCGGCAGGCGCCCAGTACGGCGCGGCTCTGGTCGGGGGTGAACGCGCCCCGCTCGCAGAAGACATCGGCCCAGCGGACGTAGGGGCGGACGGCGTCGAGCATCGGCCCGCAGACCAGCGCCGTGTACTCGTCGGCGTCGATGCCAGCCGGCACGAGGTGGGCACCGAGGTAGGTCACCTCGTCCACGACGCCGGCGGCGATCCGGGCGCTGCGCGCCTCGTGTTCGACGTCGAGCCCGTAGCCGGTCTTGGTTTCGAGGTAGGTGGTGCCTCCGGCGGCGGCCTCGGCGGCCCGGCCCAGGAGCAGCCGCGTCAGCTCGTAGTCCCCGGCCGCCCGGGTGGCGCCGGTGGTGACCGCGATGCCGCCGGCCTGGTATTCAGCCCCCGCCATCCGGGCCTCGAACTCGGCGGTGCGGTCGCCGGCGAAGACGAGGTGGGTGTGGCTGTCGACCCAGCCGGGCAGGCCCGCCCGGCCCTCGGCGTCGTGCACGGTGTCGGCCGCCGGGGCGTGGGCCGCCGGCCCGATCCAGCTGATCCGCTCCCCCTCGAAGACGACAGCGGCGTCCGTGAGGACCCGCTGGTCCGCATCGCAGGTCGAGAGTTCACCGATATTGGTGATGAGGGTCGAGCTCACTGGATTCCTCCTGCGTTGATGCTGCGGTCGGTGCTGTGGTCGGCGCCGGTGCGGCCGCCGTCCATCCGCTCCAGCACGGCGGTCAGGAGGGCCGCCGGGTCCCCCAGGCGCAGGTGCCGCCCGCGGCGGGCGGCGGGAACCCCGCCGATGACGACGTCGGTGACGTCCTGCGCGGTGGCCGAATACACGAGCTGCTCCGGGTCGCTGCCCAGGGTGCGCACCGAGCCGGGGTCCACCGCCACGAGGTCGCAGACCTCGCCGGGCGCCAGGCCGGCCGGTGGGCGGGCCTGGGAGACGAGCCCGCCCCGGGTCCCGGCGGCGAGCAGCTGGGCGGGGGTGAACTCCGGACGGCGCCCGGAGGCGAGGCGTTCGCCGTGCTCGAGCGCCCGCATCTCGAGCCAGGGGTCGATCACGGCGTGCTGGTCGGTGCCCAGCGCGATCCGGGCCCCGGCGCGCTGCAGCGCCCGGGCGGGGCCGATGCCGTCGGCGAGGTCGGCCTCGGTGGTGGGGCACATGACCACCGTCGCTCCGGCGCCGCCGAGCAGGTCGATGTCCGCGGCGGTGAGGTGGGTGGCGTGCACCGCCGACAGGCGGCAACCCAGCAGGCCGGTGGAGGAGAGCAGGCCGGTCGGGGTCAGCCCGGTCGCCGCGAGGCAGGCCTCGTTCTCGGCGGGCTGTTCGGAGAGGTGGATGTGGACCGGGACCTCCGGCGGCAGGGCGGCGGCGATCTCAGCGAGCGCCTCCGGGGGGACGGCGCGCACCGAATGGACGGCCGCGCCGACGGTCACCGCGGAGGCCGGGAAGCGTTCGGCCACCGCCTCCCGCAGCGAGGCGAAACGCCGCAGCCAGTCCCCGGCGGATGAGTCGGCGAACCGGGCCTGGTCCGGTCCGGGGGGAAGCCCGAAGCCACCGCTGAGGTAACAGGTGTCGAGAAGGGTCAGCCGGATGCCCGCGCGGACGGCCGCGCGGGCCAGGGCCAGCTCCATGGCGTGCGGGCCGTCGGCTCCGACGGCGGGGCTGCCCGTCCCGGTGCCCGTGCCAGGACCGTTGCCAGTGCCGTAGGGGGTTCCGTCGGGGCGGTGGTGGACGTAGTGGAACTCGGCGACGCTGCTCCAGCCCGCCGTGACCATCTCCGCGAAGACGGCGGTGGCCAGCTCCTCGTACAGCTCCGGCGTCAGCTGCCGCGCCGCGGCGTACATCGATTCGCGCCAGGTCCAGAAACTTCCGGGAGCGCCCCCGTGGGTGCGCCCGCGCAGCACCCGGTGGAAGGCATGGGAGTGGGCGTTCGCGGCGGCCGGGAAGACCACCCCGGCAAGCACCGTGTCACCGTCCCGTGCCGGCACCCCGGTCTCGAGGGAGGCCACCGTCCCGTCGGCGGCGGGCACCACCCGGACCCGTTCCACGACGCCGCGGCCCCCGAGCCAGGCCGCCGCGCACCAGAGCGGTCCGGGGGCGGGCTGGTCCGCGGACGCGGGGGCCCGAAGGCCGGTCACAGCAGGTCCTCGAGCACGTCGGCGAGCGCGGCGGCGCCGGCCTCGGCGTCGTCGCGCTCGACGTGTTCCTCCGGGGAGTGGCTGATCCCGGTGGGATTGCGGACGTAGAGCATGGCCGAGGGCACGACGCCGGCGAGCACCGCGGCATCGTGGCCGGCGCCGGTGGGCAGGGACGGCACCCCGCCGAGGGAGTTCGCGAGGCCCCGCTGCAGGGCGCCGTCGAAGGCGACGGTGCCGCTGAAGGATTCCTCGGTGAGGGTGACCGTGCAGCCCTCGAAGGCCGCCGCCTTCTGCGCCTTGCCGTGGATGGCCTCCACCAGGGCGGCGGTGACGGCGTCGTCGGGGTGGCGCACGTCGAGCCAGAGGTCGACGCGGGAGGCAATCACATTGGTGCCTCCGGGCACCGGCGTGAGGCGGCCCACGGTGGCGCGGGCGCCGTCCGTGCGGCGTGCCGCCTCCCGCACCGCCAGCACGATCTGGGCGGCAGCGACCATCGGGTCGGCCCGGTCGGCCATCAGGGTGGTGCCGGCGTGGTTGCCCTGGCCGCGCACCGAGATCCGCCACCGGCCGTGGCCGAGGACGAAGGAGCCGACGGCGACGGCGGCGTCCTGGTCGACCAGGCCGCGGCCCTGCTCGACGTGGAGTTCGATGAAGTCCCCGATGTTCGCCAGCGCCTCCTCGTCGCGGCCCATCCGGGCCGGGTCGAGGCCGGCGGCCCGGGAGGCCTCGGCGAAGGTGGTGCCGTCGGCGTCGGTGAGGCTGCGGGCCCGGTCCGCGTCGAGGGTGCCGGTGAGCAGGCGCGAACCAAGGCAGGCCACCCCGAACCGCGAGCCCTCCTCCTCCGGGAAGACGGCGACGGCGAGGGCGCGGTTGGGCTTGACGCCGCGACCGCGCAGGAGATCCACGGCGGCCAGCGCCGAGGCGACCCCGAGGGGCCCGTCGAAGGCGCCGCCGCCGGGCACCGAGTCGAGGTGGCTGCCGGTGACCAGTGATCCCTTCCGGACCGCACCGGGAACGTCCCACCAGGCCCAGAGGATGCCGTTTCCGTCGGTCTCCACCGCCAGGTCCCGGCGCCGGGCCTCGGCGGTGAACCACTCGCGCAGTTCGCTCTCCGCGCTTGAGTACACGGGACGGGAGTACCCGCCGCGGCGGGCGTCGCGGCCGACGCCGTCGATCGAGTCGAGCAGGGTTGAGACGGATTCCATGGAGCCTCCGGGGCGGGGCGGGGTCGAGGGGGCGGGG
This sequence comes from Arthrobacter melezitosi, assembly GCF_054511055.1. Lineage (NCBI taxonomy): Bacteria > Bacillati > Actinomycetota > Actinomycetes > Micrococcales > Micrococcaceae > Arthrobacter > Arthrobacter melezitosi. Next base: position 38,212 of record NZ_JBTNDJ010000006.1, on the reverse strand, counting down.
TGGAGGGGGTGTGGAGGGGCCGGGGTCGAGGGCGGCAGGGCGCGGCGGACCCCGCCGGAAGGTCGGCAGCGGGGAGCCTGACTGGCGGGCTGCCCGCCGCGTTAGTCCTGCATCGGGATCCGCACGCCGCGCTCGGCGGCGACCTCGACCGCCCGGGGGTAGCCGGCGTCGACGTGGCGGATCACGCCCATGCCCGGGTCGTTGGTCAGCAGCCGCTCGAGCTTCTGGGCCGCGAGGTCGGTGCCGTCGGCCACCGAGACCTGCCCGGCGTGGATGGAGCGGCCGATGCCGACCCCGCCGCCGTGGTGGATCGAAACCCAGGTGGCGCCGGAGGAGGTGTTGAGCAGGGCGTTGAGCAGCGGCCAGTCGGCGACGGCGTCCGAGCCGTCGGCCATGGCTTCGGTCTCCCGGTAGGGCGAGGCGACCGAGCCCGAGTCGAGGTGGTCCCGGCCGATGACGATCGGCGCCGACACCTTCCCCTCTGCGACGAGGCGGTTGAAGAGCAGCCCGGCCTTGGCGCGGTCGCCGTAGCCGAGCCAGCAGATGCGCGCCGGCAGGCCCTCGAACTCGACGTGCTTGGCGGCGGCGTCGAGCCAGCGGTGAAGGTGCGTGTTGTCCGGGAAGAGCTCCTTCAGGGCCGCGTCGGTGACCGCGATGTCGGCCGGGTCGCCGGAGAGGGCGACCCAGCGGAACGGCCCGAGGCCCTCGCAGAACAGGGGGCGGATGTAGGCGGGGACGAAGCCGGGGAAATCGAACGCGCGGGCGTAGCCGCCGGTGCGGGCCTCGTCGCGGATCGAGTTGCCGTAGTCGAAGACCTCGGCGCCGGCGTCCAGGAACCCGACCATCGCCTCGACGTGGCGGGCCATCGAGGCCTGCGCCTTCTTGGTGAAGCCCACCGGATCGGCGTCGGCCTCCCGGGCCCAGTCCGCGAGGGCTACCCCTTCGGGTAGGTAGCTCAGCGGGTCGTGGGCGGAGGTCTGGTCGGTGACGATGTCGATGGCTGTGCCGCGCCGGAGCAGCTCCGGGAAGACCTCGGCGGCGTTGCCTACCACCCCGACGGACAGCGCGCGCTTCTCTTCCTTGGCGGCGAGGACCTGTGCGACGGCGTCGTCCAGCGAGTCCGCGACGGTGTCGAGGTAGCGCTTGGCGACGCGGCGGCGCAGGCGCGATTCATCGACGTCGACGATCAGCACCGCTCCCCCGTTGAGGGTGACGGCCAGCGGCTGGGCCCCGCCCATGCCGCCGCACCCGGCGGTGAGGGTGAGGGTCCCGGCGAGGGTTCCGCCGAAGCGCTTGGCGGCGATGGCGGCGAAGGTCTCGAAGGTGCCCTGCAGGATGCCCTGGGTGCCGATGTAGATCCAGGAGCCGGCGGTCATCTGCCCGTACATCATGAGCCCTTCGGCCTCGAGCCGGCGGAACTCCGGCCAGGTGGCCCAGTCGCCGACGAGGTTGGAGTTCGCCAGCAGCACCCGCGGGGCCCAGGGGTTGGTGTGGAAGATGCCCACGGGCTTGCCCGACTGCACCAGCAGGGTTTCGTCGTCCTCGAGGTCCTCCAGGGAGGCCACGATGGCGTCGTAGGCCTCCCAGCTGCGGGCCGCGCGCCCCGTGCCGCCGTAGACGACGAGGTCCTCGGGGCGTTCGGCCACCTCCGGGTCCAGGTTGTTCATGAGCATGCGCAGCGGCGCCTCGGTCTGCCAGCTCTTGGCCGTGCGTGCCGTGCCGCGGGCGGCGCGGATCTCGCGGGAGGGGTCGGAGGTGGTGGCGCGGGGAGTCGGGGCAGTGGCCTCGGGTGTGCTCATGCTGTTTCTCCTTCGGTTGTTCGGGCGGTGCCGGGGAGGATGGCCGCGGCCTCGCGGGCCACCTGCTTCCCGATTCCGGCGGCTTCGTCTTCGCTGATGCGGTAGCTGGGGACGACGACGCTGAGCGCGGCGGCGATCCGGCCGCCGGCGTGCACCGGGGCGGCGATGGCGGTGACGTCGGCCTCGACGCCGTCACGCACCACGACGAACCCGGCCGGCGGCGTCGCTCCGGAGAGCACTGCGCCAACGGCGGTCCCCTTGAGGGGAATGCTGCGGCCGACCCAGCTCGCGTGCCGGACCGAGTGGGTGCCCTCCCGGACGGCGAGGTAGATGCCGTGTGCGTCGTGGGAGGGCACGCTGAGGTAGGCCGACTCACCGGTGAGGCGGACCAGCCGGTCGAGGGAACCCTCGGCGAGGGAGACCAGCGACTCGGAGCTCAGGGCCTGGGCGCCGAGCTGTACGACCCGCAGGCCCGGTCGGTAGCCTCCGGCGTCGTCCCGGCGGACGAATCCCGTCGACTCGAGGGTCCGCAGCAGGCGCAGGGCGGTGGAGGCGGAGAGTCCCGCGTCCCGGGCGGCCTCCGCCAGGGTGAGAGTGCCCCGTTCGCAGACGGCGCCCAGGAGCTGCAGCGCCCGCTCGACGGTCCGGGTCGAAGTATCGGCCACCGGTATCCCCTTGCGTCCAGGTCGGATGTGTATTTCACTTATTGAAACTCCATTTTCACTCAATGGCAATACTCAGGAGCAATCCCTTGAGTGCCACGCAAAGCGAGGCCACCGAATGACTGCAGAGCACTCCGCCACCGGCACCCTTCCCGCAGGCACCGCCTCCACCGGCGCTGCTCCGACGGGCACCGTCCTCCTCGGCACCGGCCCGCTGGCGCCGTCGGAGGTCGTCTCCATCGCCCGGCACGGCGCACCGGTGGCCCTCACCTCCGGGGCGCTGGAGGCCATGGCCGCCTCCCGGCAGGTCGTGGAGCAGCTCGCCGGGGACACCACCCCGCACTACGGGGTCTCAACGGGGTTCGGTGCCCTTGCCACGAAGCACATCCCCCCGGCCCAGCGCACGCAGCTGCAGCGCAGCCTCATCCGCAGCCACGCCGCCTCCTCCGGCGCGGAGGTCGACCGGGAGGTGGTGCGCGGGCTGATGCTCGGGCGCCTCTCCACGATGGCCACCGGGCGCACCGGCGTCCGGCCCGTCGTCGCCGAGACCTATGCGGCGATGCTCAACGCGGGCATCACCCCGGTGATCGGCGAGTACGGCTCCCTCGGCTGCTCGGGGGACCTCGCCCCGCTTTCCCACGTGGCGCTGGCCCTGATGGGCGAGGGATCGGTGCGCACCCGCGGGGGGGTCCTCACCACCGCCGCCGAGGCCCTCGCCGCTGCCGGCATCGCGCCGGTCGAACTGCGGGAGAAGGAGGGCCTGGCCCTGATCAACGGCACCGACGGCATGCTGGGCATGCTGGTGCTCGCCTCGGCCGACCTGCACCGGCTGCTGAAGACGGCCGACCTCGCCGCCGCCATGAGCGTTGAGGGCCTGCTGTGCACCGACGCCGTCTTCGCCGCCGACCTGCACGACCTGCGCCCGCACCCCGGCCAGCGCGACTCCGCCGCGAACATCCGAGCCCTCCTTGCGGACTCGGCACTGATCGCCGGGGAACTGACCGCCGAAACCGGACGCCACCGCTTCACCCGGGTCCAGGACGCCTACTCGCTGCGGTGCGCCCCGCAGGTCCACGGCGCCGCACGGGCCACCCTCGCCCACGGCGAGTACGTGGCCGGCATCGAGCTCGGGTCGGCCATCGACAACCCCGTGATCACGCCGGACGGCAGGATCGAGTCCAACGGCAACTTCCATGGCGCACCGGTCGGCTACGTCCTCGACTTCCTCGCCATCGCCGTCGCCGACGTCGCCTCGATGAGCGAACGCCGCACCGACCGGTTCCTCGACAAGGCCCGCAACCACGGCCTGAATGCGTTCCTCGCCGACGACCCCGGCGTCGACTCGGGCCACATGATCGCCCAGTACACCCAGGCCGGCATCGTCTCGGAACTCAAGCGGCTCGCCAACCCGGCGTCGGTCGACTCCATCCCCTCCTCGGCCATGCAGGAGGACCATGTTTCCATGGGCTGGTCCGCCGGACTGAAGCTGCGCCGCTCCCTCGACGGGCTCACCCGGGTCCTGGCCATCGAAATCCTCACCGCGGCCCGCGCCCTCGACCTGCGCGACGGCGGCCTCGCCACGGCACGCAGCTCCGCGGCCATCACCGCCGCGCGCCAGGTGCTGCGCCGGGACATCGAAGGCCCGGGCACCGACCGCTACCTTGCGCCGGAGATCGAGGCGGCACGCGTGCTCGTCGACAACGGATCGCTGATCGCCGCCGTCGAGGAAACGATCGGGGCCGCACTGGCGTAGACCCGGGAACGGCGGCGGGCTGCGGGCGGCGGGTTTGTTAGGGTTGGCTTACCAATCCCTCCCGGAAGCGAGCCGTACCCCATGAGCGCACCCGCCATTCGAAAGCCCCGCCCCCAGGTGGTGCTCAGCGTCCTTGAGACGATCCGGCTCGGCCCGCATCTGGTCCGCGTCATCGCCGGCGGCGAGGCCTTTCCCAAGCTCCTCGAGAACGATCACACCGACCGGTACGTCAAGCTGCTCTTCGCACGCCCGGAGCTTGGGCTCGTTCCCCCCTACGACCTCGAGGCGCTCGCTGGGCAGCTTCCGCCCGGGGACCTGCCCGTCAAGCGGACCTACACCGTGCGGTGGATGGACCGGGAGCGGCAACTGCTCGCCATCGACTTCGTCGTCCACGGCGACGAGGGAATCGCCGGACCGTGGGCGGCCCGCGCCCGGCCCGGGGACCCGCTGGTGCTGATGGGCCCCTCGGGGGCGTGGACGCCGAAGCCAGACGCCGACTGGTACCTCTTCGCCGGCGACGAGGCGGCCCTTCCCGCCATCGCCGCGGGCCTCGAGGCGCTCCCGGAGACCGCCACCGGCATCGCGTGGCTCGAGGTGGACGACGAGGCGGACATCCTCCCGCTCCAGGCCCCGGCCGGCGTCGACCTGCGCTGGCTGTTCCGGCGCGGCCGGCCGGCCGGGACGACGTCGCTGCTCGCCGACGCGGTCGCCGACGCCCGGTGGCCCGAGGGCCGGGTCGAGGCGTTCGTCCACGGTGAGCGCGGGGCCATGAAGGCGCTGCGCGATGTCCTGTTCACCCAGCGCGGCCTCGAGCGCGCCCAGGTCTCCCTCTCGGGCTACTGGGCCTACGGCCGGGCCGAGGACCGGTTCCAGGCCGAGAAGCGGGAACCGATCGGCAGAATCTTCGACTGAGGGCGGGCCCGCCGGGCGCGAGGGGTCAGCGGCCGGCCGGGATCCCATCGGCACGGCCGGTTTTCGGATCCGTGCGGCGCATCAGCCGGTCCATCACCGGCTCGGCCAGCCGGGCCAGGACCGGCCCGAGGATCGCCATGATCAGCACGTAGGTCGTTGCCAGCGCGGCGATCTCCGGAACCACCGCGCCGGAGGCCACGGCCAGCCCGGCGATCACGATGGAGAACTCGCCGCGGGCCACCAGCGCCGTCCCCGCCCGTGCCCGGCCCCGGGGCTTGATGCCGCGGCGGGCCGCGGCCCACCAGCCGGTGGCGATCTTCGTCGCGGCCGTGACAACCGCCAGCACGACGGCCCACCCCAGGACGGGCGGGATCGATGACGGATCGGTGTTCAGGCCGAAGACCACGAAGAAGATCGCGGCGAAGAGGTCGCGCAGGGGCTCAAGCACGCGTGAGGCGTTTTCGGCCGTCGCCCCCGAAATGGCGATGCCCAGCAGGAAGGCGCCCACGGCGGCCGACACCTGCAGGGTCGAGGCGAGGCCGGCTACGAGCAGTGCGGCCCCGATGAGGGTCAGCAGGAAGACCTCGCGGTCTTTGCTGTCGACGATCGCCGAAACCACGTTGCCCCAGCGCAGGGCGACGACCAGGACGAGGGTCACCACCACCAGGGAGATCCCCACGGCCTGGAGCCCGCCGGCAAAGCTGAGTCCGGCGAGCACCGCGGTGAGCACCGGCAGGTAGATCGCCATGGCGAGGTCCTCGAACACGAGGATCGCCAGGACCGTCGGGGTTTCCCTGTTGCCGAGGCGGCCGAGGTCGGAGATCACCTTCGCCGCGATGCCCGAGGAGGAAATATAGGTCACCCCGCCCATCACCAGGGCGCCGACCGGGCCCCAGCCAAGCAGGAGCGCGACTGCGGCCCCGGGGACGGCGTTCAGGACAATATCGAGGACGCCGGCCATCCAGGACTGCCGCATCCCGGTGACGAGTTCCTTCGCCGAGTACTCAAGGCCCAGCATCAGCAGCAGAAGCACCACCCCGATTTCGCTGGCCACCTCACTGAAGCGTTCGAGGCCCTCGAGGGCAAGGAACCCGCCCTGGCCGAAGAAGAGTCCCCCGACCAGGTACAGCGGGATCGGCGACAGTCCGAAGCGTGCGGCCAGGCGGCCGAGGGCGCCAAGGCACAGCAGGACAGCGCCGAGTTCAATCAGCGTTATTGCGGTTGTGTGCACCGATCAGCCGTGCCGGAGAATTTTCGCGGCGGTGTCCAAGCCTTCGGAGGTGCCGACAACGACCAGGAGGTCGCCGGCGGCGAGGACGAAATCCGGAGTCGGCGAGGCCTGGACCTCACCGGAACTGAGCACCGCCACCACCGACGCGCCGGACCGCGAGCGCATGCGCGTCTCGCCGAGGGATCGCCCGTCGAAGGGCGAGCCGCGCTCCACCAGGAACTGGCGGGTGGTGACCCCGGGCAGGTCGCGGTGTTCCTCGGTCAGCCGGGCCACGAGCTGCCGTGCGCCCAGCAGGTTCCCGATTGTCGCGGCCTCATCGGGGGTCAGGGGGATCGAGGCGACGCAGGCGTCGGGGTCGTTGGCCGCCGAGATAATGAGGTCAAGGCTCCCCTCGCGGTGCGCGACAATGCCGATCCGGCGGCCTGACGAGGTTTCGATATCCCTGCGGACCCCGATCCCGGGCAGTGGGACTTCATCAACGTTCATTCGACAATCCTATGCCTGTGCCGCGGTGCCGCCGCCCGGCCCGGAACCCCGATGGCGAGGTCGGCAGCCAGCGCCGCAACGATGGCTGTGGTCCCGCCGCTTGAAGACATGATTCGATCCCGTTCCCTCGAATGCTGAGGCCCGTGCCGGCCCACGGTACCAACGGCCGGACCGCCGGTACGTCTTGGGGCATTACTTTACGGAACTTTCCGCCGGTCGGGGGGCCCATCGGGGCTGAGGCGGGCGGGCGCGAGTTCGAGCCCGGCCGGCGCGTCCTCCGGCTCCCGCCCTGTCAGCTGCGCCGCGGCGAGCTCGGCGATGGCCGAGGATGTCTGGAAGCCGTAGCCGCCCTGGCCCGCCAGCCAGAAGAAGCCGTCGGCGTCCGGGTCGAACCCGACCACGGGAACGCCATCGGCCGGGGAGGTCCGCAGCCCGGTCCACGAGCGGAGGACGCCGGCGATGCCGAGGGCCGTGAACCGGTTGAGCCGCCGGATCAGCGCCTCGACCTCCTCCGGGTCGGGGCGGGCATCCTCGGCGGCGCTGGGGACGCTCTCACACGGTGAGATCAGCACGCCGGCGTCGTCCCGGCGGAAGTAGAAGGAGTCATCGGCCGAGGCGACCATCGGCGTGCCCGGCAGCGGCTGCGAGGCCACCCGGACGATCGCCGCGGTGCGCCGGTAGGGCACCAGGCCGCGGGGCTGCGCCCCGCACAGCTCCGCGAGCCCGTCGGCCCAGGCGCCCGCGGCGTTGACCACGACGCCGGCGCTGATGTCCTGCTCCCCCACCCGGACCCGCCACCCCCCTCCGGTCCGGCCGGCCGCCGTGACCCGGGCTCCGGTGAGGATGCCCGCCCCGGCCGAGACGGCGGCAGACCGGTGGTATTCAAGCAGGGCGTCGGTGTCCGTCCCCACGCAGCTGGTGTCGACCGCCGCAGCCTCGAAGGTTTCCGGCAGCAGCTGCGGACACAGCCGCAGGGCCTCGGCGGACGGTATCCGGTGCATCGATCCCCCGGCCCGGGCGGCGACGTCGGTCTCGCTGCCGATCAGCAGGTAGCTCCGCGGCGCGGTGAGCGCGAGGCCGGTCCGCGCCTGGACACCGTCGAGGAGCCCCAGCGTGCGGGCGGTGAGCCGGCGCACCACCGGTGGACCATAGCTGGGGTTCAACTGCCGGGCCGACCTCGACGAGGTGTGGTAGCCGAGCGTCGGTTCCGCCTCCGCCAGCACCACCGTGGGGCCGCCCGTGGTGGCCAGTTCCGACGCCAGCGACAGGCCCGCGATGCCGCCGCCGACAATGAGGACATCGCAGGTAAGGCTCATGGCGCCATCCTAGGCACATCCCGCCGGCGTCCGGGGGCATTCTTCGCCGGCCCGGGCGGGCCCCGACGGTGGGGACCGCCCGGCGGCGGCCGCTAGCCGGCCGCGGCCTCGGAGCGGGCGGCGACGAACGCCCGGACGCAGGCCTCGATGTCCTCGCTGCTGTGCGCCGCGGAAAGCTGCACGCGGATCCGTGCCGCACCCTTGGGCACCACCGGGTAGCTGAAGGCCGTGACGAAGACCCCGTGGGCCAGCATGGCGTCGGCGGTCTTCGCCGCCAGCACGGCGTCGCCGAACATGACCGGAACGATGGCGTGCTCGCCCTCGAGCAGTTCGAAGCCCTCCTCCGTCATGCGGCGGCGGAAGTGGGCGGCGTTGCCGGCGAGGGTGGCGCGCAGTTCGGCGCTGTTCTGGACCAGGTCGAGGGCGGTCAGGGTCGCGGCGACGATGGAGGGCGCCAGCGAGTTGGAGAACAGGTAGGGCCGGGCGCGCTGGCGGAGCACCTCGACGATCTCCCGGCGGGCCGCGACATAACCGCCCGACGCCCCGCCCAGGGCCTTGCCGAAGGTCCCGGTGTAGATGTCGACCCGGTGCCCGACGCCTGCGTGTTCCGGGGTGCCGGCACCGGTGGGGCCCATGAAGCCGACGGCGTGGGAGTCATCGACCATGACCATCGCGTCGTACTTCTCGGCGAGGTCGCAGATGGCCTCCAGCGGTGCGAGGTAGCCGTCCATGGAGAAGATGCCGTCGGTGACGATGAGGCGGCGCCGCGCCGAGGAGGTTTCCTGGAGCTTCGCCTCGAGGTCGGCCATGTCCCGGTTGGCGTACCGGAACCGCTGGGCCTTGCTCAGCCGGATGCCGTCGATGATCGAGGCGTGGTTCAGCGCGTCGGAGATGACGGCGTCCTCGGCCGAGAGCAGGGATTCGAACACTCCCCCGTTGGCGTCGAAGCAGGAGGAGAAGAGGATGGTGTCGTCGGTGCCCAGGAACTGCGACACCCGCCGTTCGAGCTCGAGGTGGAGGTCCTGGGTGCCGCAGATGAAGCGCACCGAGGCCATGCCGAACCCGCGCTCGTCCAGCGCGGTCTTGGCGGCCTCGATGATCCGGGGGTGGTCCGCAAGGCCCAGGTAGTTGTTGGCGCAGAAGTTGAGGACATCGGCGGATCCACCGGTGCGCAGCCCGGCCCGGATGTGGCTGGACTGGGGCGAGGAGATGGTGCGCTCCTGCTTGAACAGCCCCGCGCTGCGGATCTCCTCAAGCTCGCCGGTGAGCTGGTCGCGGATGGAGGTGTACATGTCGCTGCTCCTTGGAGGATGGGACGGCCGGGGACTGGTTGGAATGTCTAGGTTGGGATGGCTGGGTTTGGACGGCTGGCCGGGGTCCGGGCCCGTGGGAGCGCCGCTGCGCCCGCCGGGTCCTGGGCGCCGGCCGGGTTCTAGACGGCGGTCCAGTCGAGGACCACCTTGCCGCTTGCGCCGCGGCGGGCGGTGTCGAACCCTGCCTGCCACTCCGAGGCAGGCAGGGTGTCCGTGACGACGCTGGCGACGGCGTCGCGCAGGGCCGGGTTGGACTGCAGCATGGCGCTCATCGCGTACCAGGTCTCGAACATCTCGCGCCCGTAGATTCCCTTGAGGGTGAGCATGTGGGTGACGACCTTGCCCCAGTCGATGGAGATCGGCGACGACGGAAGCCCGAGCATGGCGATGCGCCCGCCGTGGGTCATGTTGTCGATCATTTCGGGCAGGGCCGAGGGGTGGCCCGACATCTCCATGCCGACATCGAAGCCTTCCTTCATCCCGAGTTCGCCCTGTGCCTCAGCGATGCGCATACGGCCGACGTCGATGGCGATGTCCGCTCCGACCGAGCGGGCAAGCTCCAGCCGGGGTTCGGCGATGTCGGTGATGGCGATCTTCCGCGCGCCGGCGTGGCGGGCCACGGCGACGGCCATCAGTCCGATCGGCCCGGCACCGGTGATGAGGACGTCCTCCCCGACCAGCGGAAAGCTCAGGGCGGTGTGGACGGCATTGCCGAAGGGGTCGAAGACGGCGCCGAGCTCGGGGGTGATTTCGTCGTGGTGCACCCAGACGTTGGTTTCGGGAAGGACCACGTATTCGGCGAATGCGCCGTCGCGCTGGACGCCGACGCTTGAGGTGCGGATGCACATCTGGCGCCGTCCGGCCCGGCAGTTGCGGCAGATGCCGCACACGATGTGGCCCTCGCCCGAGACCCGGTCGCCGATCTTCACGTCGCGCACGCCGCCGCCGAGTTCGACCACCTCACCGTAGAACTCGTGCCCGGGGATGAGGGGGGCGTTGATCATCCCCTGCGCCCAGGGGTCCCAGGACTCGATGTGGAGGTCGGTTCCGCAGATCCCGGTGGTCAGGACCCGGATCTTCACTTCTCCGAGGCCCGCCGTCGGCTCCGGGCGGTCGACCAGTTCGAAACCGGGATGTGCCCCGGACTTATAAAGCGCCTTCACTCCATGTTCCTTCCGCACCCGCCATGCCGGCCCGGCTGGATCTGCCGGCGGGGAGGTGGTGCAACTCGGGTGGCTGTTGTGACAGCCACCGCAAGATTATCAGTGGTCCTTGTCAACGGCCGTCCGCTCCCCGGGGCGGGCCAGCGGGTGCCCGCTACCTCCGGCTGCCGCTGCTCGAGGCACCGACTCTCCTACCCACTGACCAGCACCGGGAGACAAAACTGCCCACCGACAGGGTGCTGTCGGTGGGCAGTTCGGAACGGCTGAAGGGCGGAGCGTCAGCCCTCGACGCCGAGGCGCTGCAGGATCAGCTCGCGCACGCGGCCGGCGTCGGCCTGTCCGCGGGTCGCCTTCATGACGCCGCCCACGATCGCTCCAACGGCCTGGACCTTGCCGCCGCGGATCTTGTCGGCGACGTCCGGCTGGGCCGCCAGGGCCCCGTCGATCGCCTCAAGCAGCGGCCCGTCGTCGGAGACGACCTCAAGTCCGCGTGCCTCGACGACCTCGGCGGGGGTGCCCTCGCCGGCGAGGACGCCGTCGAGCACCTCGCGGGAGAGCTTGTCGTTGATCCTGCCCGACTCGATCAGGGCGTTCAGCTCGACGATCAGCTCGGGCGTGACGCCCAGTTCGGCGGGTTCGACGTCGGCGAGCTTGGCGCGGCGGGAGATCTCGCCCATCCACCACTTGCGCGCGACGGCGGGGGTGACGCCGGCGGCGACCGTGTCCTCGATCGAGGACATCACGCCGGCGTTGACGACGTCGCGGAACTCGGCGTCGGAGTAGCCCCAGTCGGCCTGGAGGCGCTTGCGGCGCTCGGCGGGTGGTTCGGGCAGCTCGGAGCGCAGCTTCTCGATCCAGGCGTCGTTCGTGACGACCGGGACGAGGTCGGGCTCCGGGAAGTAGCGGTAGTCGTCGGCGTCGGACTTGGGCCGGCCGGCGGTCGTGGAGCGGGTGTCCTCGTGCCAGTGGCGGGTCTCCTGCACGATGGCGGCCCCGGAGTCCAGGACGGCGGCGTGGCGCTGGATCTCGTAGGTCACGGCGTGCTCGACCGAACGCAGGGAGTTCACGTTCTTGGTCTCCGTGCGGGTCCCGAGGGTGGTGCTGCCCTTGGGCATCAGGGAGACGTTCGCGTCGCAGCGGACATTGCCGCGCTCCATCCGGGCGTCGGAGACCCCGAGGTTCTTGACGATCTCCCGGATGGCCGCCACGTAGGCCTTTGCCAGCTCCGGTGCGCGCCGGCCCGCGCCCAGGATGGGCTTGGTGACGATCTCCACCAGCGGCACGCCCGCCCGGTTGTAGTCGACGAGGGAGAACTCGGCGCCCTGGATGCGGCCGGTGGCCCCGCCCATGTGGGTCAGCTTCCCGGCGTCCTCCTCCATGTGGGCCCGCTCGATCTCCACGGTGAACACGGTGCCGTCGGCCAGTTCGATGTCGATGGCGCCGTCGTAGGCGATCGGCTCGTCGTACTGGGAGGTCTGGAAGTTCTTCGGGGTGTCGGGGTAGAAGTAGTTCTTCCGGGCGAAGTGGCTGCGCTCGGCGATCTTGCAGCCCAGGGCCAGCCCGATCTTGATCGAGGACTCAACGGCGACCCGGTTGACCACCGGAAGCACCCCGGGCAGGCCGAGGTCCACCGGGGTGATGTTGGTGTTCGGGGTGTCCCCGAAGCCGTTGGGGGCCGAGGAGAACATCTTGGTCCGGGTGTTCAGCTCGACGTGCACCTCGAAGCCGAGCGCCGGGTCGTACTTTTCCATGGCCTCGTCGAAGGACAGGACCTCGTCGTGTACAGCAGTCATTACTTCACTCCCGCAATCTCGGGGGCCTGGGCCAGCAGCGGTCCGCCCCACTTGTCTTCAAGCAGTGATTCGAGCACGGCGCCGACCCGGTAGAGCCGGGCGTCCTGGCGCGCAGGGGCCAGCAGCTGGATGCCGACCGGCAGGTTGTCCTCGTCGGCGAGCCCGTTGGGCAGGGACAGCCCCGGGATGCCCGCCATGTTCGCGGGGATGGTGGCGACGTCGTTGAGGTACATCGCCAGCGGGTCGTCGAGCTTCTCGCCCAGGCGGAACGCTGTGGTGGGCGCCGTCGGGGAGATCAGGACGTCGGCCTGGGTGAAAGCGGCGTCGAAGTCGCGCTGGATCAGGGTGCGCACCTTCTGGGCCGAGCCGTAGTAGGCGTCGTAGTAGCCGGCACTCAGGGCGTAGGTGCCCAGGATGATGCGGCGCTTGACCTCGTCGCCGAAGCCGGCGGCGCGGGTGGCTCCCATGACGCGCTCGATCGTCGGGGCGCCCTCGGGCACCACGCGAAGGCCGAAGCGCACGCCGTCGTACTTGGCGAGGTTGCTCGAAGCCTCCGAGGGCATGATCAGGTAGTAGGCGCCCAGGGCGTACTTGAAGTTCGGGCAGGAGACCTCGACGATCTCGGCGCCGGCGCCGCGGAGCAGCTCAAGGGATTCCGCGAAGCGGTTCAGGACGCCGGTCTGGTAGCCCTCGCCCTGGAGTTCCTTGATGACGCCGACGCGCAGGCCCTTCACCTCGCCGCGGCGGGCGGCCTCGACGAGGGCGCCGACGGGGTCGGTGAGGGAGGTGGAGTCGTGCGGATCGTGGCCGCCGATGACCTCGTGGAGCAGCGCGGAGTCGAGCACGGTGCGCGAGACAGGGCCGATCTGGTCCAGCGAGGACGCCATGGCAATCGCGCCGTAGCGCGAGACGCCGCCGTAGGTCGGCTTGACCCCGACGGTGCCGGTGACGGCGCCGGGCTGGCGGATCGAGCCGCCGGTGTCGGTACCCAGGGCCAGCGGCGCCTCGAAGGCGGCGACGGCGGCGGCGGAGCCTCCACCGGAGCCGCCCGGGATGCGGTCGAGGTCCCAGGGGTTGCGGGTGGGCCCGTACGCGGAGTGCTCGGTGGAGGATCCCATGGCGAACTCGTCGAGGTTGGTCTTGCCCAGGATCGGCATCCGCGCCTCGCGCAGCCGGCGGATCACCGTGGCGTCGTAGGGGCTGTGCCAGCCCTCGAGGATCTTCGAACCGGCGGTGGTGGGCTGGCCCTTGGTGACGATGAGGTCCTTCACCGCGATCGGCACGCCGGCCAGCGGGTGCAGGGTGTCGCCGTCGGCGCGCGCCTTGTCGACCTCGGCGGCCACGAGCAGCGCCTCCTCGGTGTTGACATGGAGGAACGCGTTGATCGAGCCGTCCACGGCGGCGATCCGGTCGAGGTGGGCCTGCGTGGCGTCGACGGCGGAGACCTCGCGCGACTGCAGCTTCTGGGCGAGCGCGGCGGCGCTCAGGCGGAAGATTTCACTCATTGGGTTACTCCCCGTCCAGGATCGCAGGGACCCTAAAGCGGCCGTCGGCGTTGTCGGGGGCGCCGGCGAGGGCCTCCTCGTTGCTGAGCGTCTCCCCCACGACGTCGTCGCGGTAGACGTTGCTCAGCGGAATCGGGTGGCTGGTGGCGGGGACGTCGTCGCCGGCCACCTCGCTGACGCTCTTGATCGAATCCACGATGACGGCCAGCTCGCCGGCCATGCGGTCGAGTTCCTCGGAACTCATGTCGATGTGCGCCAGCCGCGCCAGATGCGCGACGTCCTCACGGTTAATCTCAGCCATGGATCTCCCCTGGAAGTGGATGGGTGTCTGCCTCTAGTCTACGGGCGGACAGGGCCCGGGCGGGCACCGCGGAACCCTCCCGGCAGCCCCTCGGAACACCGGCCCTAGAGCTCCAGGCGGAAGACCCAGAGCAGGATGTCCTCGTTGGGCACGAGCCAGTCGCGCTCGGGGACTCGGTGGAAGCCCATGGACTCGTAGAGCCGGTGCGCGCGCACCATGTTGGATCCGCTGGTGAGGCTGACGGCGTTGATGCCGGGCAGGGTCCGCGCGTGGGCGAGAATCGCCTCGACCATGGCGCGGCCGATGCCGCCGCGCTGCACGGCGGGGTCGACGGCGAGCATGCGGAACTCGAGCTCCCCGGCGATGGCGATGTCGGTGTACCGCTGGCCCTCGAACGTCAGCGCCACCGACCCGACCACCGTGCCGCCGCGCTCGGCGACCCAGATCTCGGCGTGCTCGGCACGGTGCGCGACGTCCGAGAGTACCGCCATGTAGGGGTGGTCCTCGTCGGCGAAGTAGCCGGCCTCGAGGTAGGCCGTGCGTGTGATGCGTGCGACGTCGTCGTAGTCCTGCGGCCGGACCGGGCGGATCGTGAGGGCGTCGGCGGGGAGGCGGTCGGAATTGCGTGCGGTTTCCACTGTGTCCTTTGGTGGGGATAAAAGGATAATTTTACGCCCGGCGCCAGTGCACCACGCCGGACGGGGGTGTGTCATCCCGCACTTCGCGGGCGGGCGCCGGACCCGCCACGCGGCGCGGTTGGAAACCAGTTACGTTGACTTAGCGCGTGATGAAGATTACTTTCAGCCTAGAGGCCGTGGCGTATGCCACCGCCCCAGCCGCGATGGAGGGGACAGTACCAAGTGAGAAGACTCAAGCGTTCGATGGCCGTAACCGCAGTGGCAGCACTGGCGCTCACGGCGTGTGGAAATGGCGGCTCCGACGCCGAAGGCGAGACGCTCAGCGTCTGGATTATGGAGGGGACCAACCCCGACGCCGAAAGCTTCTTCGAGGACGTGAAGTCCGAGTTCAAGGAAGAGACCGGCGCGACCCTCGACGTCCAGTTCGTCCAGTGGGCCGAGGCCCACGACAAGTTTGTCACCTCGATCGCCGGCAACACCACGCCCGACGTCGCCGAAACCGGAAGCACCTGGACCGCCGAGTTCGCCGAGGCGGGCGCCCTGGCCCCGCTCGATCGGCAGGTCGAGGACGCCGGGTTGAAGGACGACCTCGTCGAGGGCCTCAAGGAGGCCGGCACGCTCGAGGACAGCCTCTACGGCATGCCCTGGTACGCGGGGGTCCGCTCCGTCGTGTACCGCACCGACATCTTCGAAAAGCACGGCCTGACTCCGCCCACCTCCTGGGCGGAGCTGCGGGAGGCGGGCCTTGCCCTGAAGGAGGCGGAGCCCGGGATGACCCCGTTCGCCGTCCCCGGCGACTCCGCCTACCTGGCCTACCCTTTCATCTGGGGTGCGGGCGCCGAACTCGCCGAGCAGGACGGCGACGCCTGGACCTCCGGGCTCGACTCCCCCGAAGCCCGCGAGGGCGTGAAGTTCTACACCGATCTCGCAGTAAAGGACGGGCTGTCCTCCGCCGGGGCCACCACCTGGAACGAGAAGGACGTCCTTGACAACTTCGTCAAGGGCAACCTGTCGATGGCCACCATGGGATCCTGGGCGATGCCGGCGATCCTCGAGAAGAACCCCGACCTCGAGGGCAAGATCGGCGCCTTCCCGATCCCCGCCCCGGAATCCGGCTACAGCCCCTCCTTCCTGGGCGGCTCCCACCTGAGCGTTTTCGAGGGATCCAAGAAGCAGGAGCTGGCCTGGAAGTTCGTCGAGATGATGACCACCGGCGAGACGGCGGCCGAGTGGGCCGAACAGACCAACTACTTCCCGGGCCAGGCCTCGCTGCTCGAGGAAGCCGCCGCGTCCGATGACCCGTTGGTCAAGCCGTTCGCCACCCAGATGGTCGAGGCCGGAACCTCGGTTCCCGTCGCTCCGGGCTGGGGCGCCGTCGAGGCCAAGAAGACTGTCCCGGCAATGATCCAGTCCATCCTCTCGGGCGACAAGAGCGTCGACCAGGCGACCGAAGACGCCGCCGCCGAAATCGAAGAACTGCTGAACGGAAAATAGTTCTTTGACCACCCCCACCACGACAGCGGCCGCACGCCCCGCACCGCGTGCGGCCGCCGGCCCTCCCCCATCCCGCCGCCGCCCCGGCAGGCTGCGCGTCGCGACGATCCGCCCCTGGCTGCTCCTGGCCCCGGCGCTGGCCGTGCTCGCCGTGCTGCTGCTCTGGCCGCTGGCCCGCGTCCTGCTCATTTCCTTCCAGGACTACGGGCTGCGCGAGATAGTCAGCGGACGCTCGAACTACGTCGGCTTCGCCAACTACGCCGAAATCTTCTCGGATCCTCAGCTCTGGACGGTCGTCCTGCCCAACACGGTGGGCTTCGCCGTCGCCGCCGTCGGGGGCACCGTGATCCTTGGCACCCTGGTGGCCCTGCTGCTGGCCAGCCTGAGCCGGCTCTGGCGCACCGTCGTCAGCAGCGCCATCATGGTGGCCTGGGCGATGCCGGCGGTCACCGGCATCTACGTGTGGATCTGGATCTTCGACGCCGACCGCGGCATCGTCAGCCAGGCCCTGCAGGGTGCCGGACTGCTCGACGAGCCCACCAACTGGTTCACCGACCGCTGGTCCTTCTACGCCGTGGTGCTCGTGAACATCATCCACCACGGCTTCCCGTTCGTCGCGATCACGGTGCTGGCGGGCCTGCTCGGGGTCTCCAAGGAGATGCTCGAGGCGGCAACCGTCGACGGCGCCGGCAGCATCCGGCGCTTCTTCTCGATCACCTTCCCCACGCTCCGGCCCGTGTTCGCCGTCGTCGTGATCCTCTCGACGATCTGGGACTTCAAGGTGTTTGCGCAGATCTACCTCATGCCCGGCGGGTCGGGGTCGAACCGTTCGGTGTTCAACCTCGGCGTGTGGTCCTACGTCGAGTCGTTCGCCCAGAACCGGTACGGGTTCGGCTCGGCCATCGCCGTGCTGCTCACCGTGCTGCTGCTGGTCATCAGCGTCGTCTACGTCCGGACGCTGTTCAAGGAGGAAAAGTGAAGGCACCCGCAGCGCCCCCGGCGACGGACATCGCCCGCATCCCGGCCCGCCGGCCGCGCAGCCGCCGGGCGCGGTGGACGCTCGCCTGGAAGGCGGCCGCCGTCGCGGCGCTGCTGCTGTTCACCCTGTTTCCGACCTACTGGATGATCAGCAGCGCCTTCGACGGCCGCGCCTCGGGCGGGGCCCAGTCGCTCTTCCCCGCCGAGCCGACGTTCGAGAATTTCCGCTACGTCCTCACCGAGGCCGGCTTTGGCACCTTCCTGCGCAACTCCGCCCTCGTGGCGGTCTCCACCGTGCTGCTGTCCGGGCTCCTGGCCCTGTTCGCCGCCGTCGCCGTCGCCCGCTTCCGCTTCCGGTTCCGGACCGGCATCCTCATGCTGATCCTGATCATCCAGATGGTGCCGCTGGAGGCCCTGGTGATCCCGCTGTTCATCCAGGTGCGCGACCTGCAGCTGCTCAACTCCTTCCTCGGCCTGATCATCGTCTACGTGGCGTTCTCCCTCCCCTTCGCCATCTGGATGCTCCGCGGCTTCGTGGCGGCGGTGCCAGTGGAGCTCGAGGAGGCAGCGTACATCGACGGCGCCAGCTGGGGCCGGATGTTCTGGTCGGTGCTGCTGCCGCTGGTGGCGCCGGGGCTCGTGGCCACCAGCGTGTTCGCGTTCATCATCGCCTGGAACGAGTTCATCTTCGCCCTGACCTTCATGGACAGCCCCGCCACCTACACCGTGGCCGTGGGCCTCCAGCAGTTCTTCGGGGAGAACTCCAACGAGTGGGGCTACGTGATGGCCGGCTCCACGCTGATCACCCTGCCCGTGATGATCTTCTTCATCCTCGTCCAGCGCAGGCTCAGCGGCGGACTGGTGTCCGGGGCGGTGAAGGGGTGAACGCCGCAGAGCGCCTCCGGCTCGTTCACGGCGTGATCCTGCCCGGCTTCCTGGGCACCGCCCTGCCCGGCTGGCTGGAGGAGGCGCTGCGCGCCGGGCTCGGCGGCGTCGTGTACTTCAGCCAGAACATCGATCCGGACTCTCCCTGCGCGGTGCGCCGGCTGTCGGAGGCGGTCCTGGCGGCCAACCCCGACGCGGTTATCGGCATCGACGAGGAGGGCGGCACGGTGACCCGCCTGCAGGCCGCCACCGGCTCCGATATCCCCGGCGCCGCGGTGCTGGGCGCGCTCGACGATCTCGGGCTCACCGAGGACGCCGGCCGCGACATCGGCGCCCTCGCCCGCTCCGCCGGGGTGAACCTCGTGCTCGCCCCGGTCGCCGATGTGAACACCAATCCACTCAACCCCATCATCGGGGTGCGTTCCTTCGGCGCCGGCACCGGGCGGGTCTCCGCGCACGTCGCGGCGCTGGTCCGGGGCCTGCAGTCCTCGGGCGTGGGCGCCTGCGCCAAGCACTTCCCGGGCCACGGCGATACGAGCACCGATTCCCACCTCGAACTTCCGCGGGTGGAGCTGGGCCTCGAGGAGGTGCGCCGGAGCCACCTGCCGCCGTTCGCCGCCGCCGTCGGGTCCGGGGTGGCCGCGGTGATGAGCGCCCACATCGTGATCCCGGAGCTCGGGGAGCTGCCGGCGACCCTCAACCCCGCGGCCATCGCCCTGCTCCGGGAACTCGGCCATGACGGGCTCCTCGTCACCGACGCCCTCGACATGGCAGCGGTCCGCGCCGGGGTCGGGTCCGGCCCGGGCGCGGTCCTGGCGTTGAAGGCCGGGGCCGACCTGCTCTGCGTCGGCAATCCGTCCAACCTCGGACCGAAGGCCGGTGCCACCTCCGACGAGGACGACTTCCTCGAGGTGCGCGATGCGCTCCTTGCCGCCCTCGACGACGGCACCTTGGCGCCGGCCCACTTCGAGGCCGCGGCGTCCCGCATCCGCCGTTTCGCCGGCTGGTCCCGGCAGGCGCGCGCGGAGACTGCGGGGCGCCCATCGGGCCGGGACTGGGTGGATGCCGCCGGCCGCGCGTTCACCGGCAGGGCACCGTCCTGGGCGGGAGAGGGTGAGGAGGCCCGCCCGGTCGCGATCCTCGATGCCCGCGGCCGTGCCAATATTGCCGCCGGCCCGCTCAGCGACGTGTTCCCGGCCGCCCTCGCCCGGCGCACCGCCGTCCAGCGGCAGGCCCTTACCGATCCGGCCGACGCCGCGGACCTCGTCCGCTCGCTCGGCCCGACGCCGCAGGGCAGGGTCCTGGTGCTCACCGACGACCTTTCCCCCGGCAGCGCCCAGCTCCCCGCCGCGCAGGCGGTTCACCGGCTGCTGCCCGGGGCGGCCTGGGTCCATACCGGAATTGTGCCCGCCGGCGGAGCGGATCTCCCGGTCCTGTACACCCACGGCACCTCCCGGGCCACGGCCGAGGCCCTCGCGCTGCGGCTAACCGGGCACCGCGCCGACCCGGAAGGCCGCTGACAATCCGCACCGGACCGCACGGATGGACTGGTGCGGCGGGAACTGGCGGCTGTTACTCTGATGCCACTTGAGCAGGAAGCGCAGTGAGCCCGGGTTTATCGGCGGCTCGGCTAGGTCACCACGTCCGCGACGACCCGGGAGGCCAGATCCGAAGTGAACTACATCGTTGAGCGTGAGGATGGCTTCGATTTCCTGTCCGCCGAGTACGCCGCCCTTCACGCCGCTGCGGCGTCGACCGCTTTCCAGCATGGCGTTTGGCTGCACCGCCTCTACTCGACGCTGGCTCCGGCGCGAGGCGCCCGGCCGGTCGTGGTGACGGTGCGCCGGGAGGCCGACCGGGAGCTGGTGCTGGTGCTGCCGCTGGTCAGTAGAGGAAGGGTCGTCCGGACATTGACCTTCGCCGATCTCGGGGTGGCGGACTACAACGCCGCGGTCGCCTCAGGGCCGGCGCTGGAGGAGCTCGGCCGCCGGCCCGAGGTCGTGGCCGGGATCCGCCGCGCCCTCGGGCGCTTCGATGTGCTCCGGGTGGATCGGGTCGCGGGTCCTCCGGACGCCCTGGCCGCGCTGCTGGCCGGTGCGCGGGTGCGGCGCCACCACTACGACACCCACCTGATAACGCTGGCCGGCACCCCCGAAGAGTGGCGCAAGACCCTTGACGCAGCCTTCGTGCGCCACCTTGAGCGGGCGTACAAGCGCGTACGCCCCAAGGGGAAGCGGACCCTGCGGGAAGTGACGGCCGTCGCCGAGGTGGATCCCCTGATGCACCGTTTGCGCGCCTTCAGGGCGGCCCGTTTCGCAAAACGGCGTGGGATCGACCTCATGCAGCACGATGCCGAGTTCGCCTTCTACCGGGCCGTCGCCGCTGACAGCATAGGTTCGAAAGGTCCGGCGCGGCTCGTTGCCCTGGAACTCGCTGGGGAGCCGGTCGCGGTCGCCCTCGACCTGGTGGAGCCCGACCGCGAGCTGGTCCTGCTCGTGGGCTACGACGGCGGACGCTTCCGGAACTACTCCCTTGGCCTCCTGCTCGTCGACGTCCTCGCCCATGACGCGATCGGACGGGGCCTGTCCTACTTCGACCTCACGGTGGGAGACGAGCCGTACAAGTCCGACTTCGCTGCACGGTCCCTGCCGCTCCACCAGGTGCGGGTACCCCGAACGGTGCGGGGCCGTGCGGCCCTGGCCGGCGCCGACGGCCTACTTGCCGCTCGGCGCCTCGCCAAGCGGGCACTGCTGGCCCGGGCGGCGTGGCGTGCGCGGAGGCGTGCGGAGGCACCGGCGGCTCCGCCGCGCTAGGTGTCCCCGGTCCCGCCGAAGGGAGCCGGCGTCCACACTGCCCCGCGGGCACCCTCTCACCCGCCGGCGGCGTCGTCGGGTAGATTAAGGGCACCGGGTGTTTCGGGATCGGCCGTTTCGGAACCGGCAGTTTCGGCATCAGCCGGGCCGGAACCGGCAACACCGTCCGGGCCCCCGGCGAGAAGGCGGACGAAGCCCTCCTCATCGAGCACCGGCACCCCGAGCTGCTCCGCCTTGTCGAGCTTCGTTCCGGCGTTCTCCCCGGCGACGACGTAGCTGGTGTTCTTCGACACCGACCCGGAGGCCTTTCCGCCGCGGGTGATGATCGCCTCCTTCGCCTCGTCCCGGTTGTACCGCTCCAGCGACCCGGTGACGACCACGGTGAGCCCCTCGAGGGTGCGCGGCACCGACTCGTCCTGCTCGTCCTCCATCCGCACCCCGGCCGCGGCCCAGGTATCGACGATCTCGCGGTGCCAGTCCTCCTCGAACCACTCCTTCAGGGCGGCGGCGATGGTCGGTCCGACGCCGTCGACGTGGGCCAGCTCCTCCTCGCTGGCGGCGCGGATGCGGTCCATCGACCCGAAGGCCGTGGCGAGCGCCCGTGAGGCAGTGGGCCCGACGTGCCGGATCGACAGGGCCACGAGGACCCGCCACAGCGCCTGCTTCTTCGCCTTTTCGAGCTCCACGAACAGCTTGCGGGTAGTGGCGCTGGGTTCGGAGGGCTTCTTCGCCGTGCCCTTGGAATAGAAGTAGGGAACCAGTTCGCGCCCCACCACCTCGCCCTTGACCTTCTTGTCCCGTTCGATCTTCACATCGGCGAGCATCTCCGGGGTGAGGTTGAAGATCTGCGCCTCGGTGGTGATGGGGGGCACGGCAGGCTCGGCGGGCCGGGTCAGCGCGATGGCCGCCTCCCAGCCGAGGGCCTCGATGTCGAACGCCCCCCGGCCGGCGAGGTGGAAGACGCGCTCGCGCAGCTGGGAGGGGCAGGAGCGGGCGTTGGGGCAGCGGATGTCGACGTCGCCCTCCTTGGCCGGCTGCAGGGGCGTTCCGCAGGAGGGGCATTCGGTGGGCATGACGAAGTCGCGCACCGGGGGGTCTTGGCTGTCGCGCAGCGCGACGACGGGCCCGACGATCTCGGGGATGACGTCGCCGGCCTTGCGCAGGACCACGATGTCACCGATCTTCACGCCCTTGGCCTTGACCACCTCCTGGTTGTGGAGGGTGGCCATGCTGACCGTCGAGCCGGCCACCTTGACCGGCTCCATCAGGCCGAAGGGCGTCACCCGGCCGGTGCGGCCGACGTTGACGAGGATGTCGAGGAGCTTGGTGTTGACCTCCTCGGGCGGGTACTTGTAGGCCACGCACCACCGCGGGACCCGCGAGGTATGCCCGAGGGCGCGCTGCAGCGCGAAGTCGTCGACCTTCACCACGATGCCGTCGATCTCGTGGCGCAGCGAATGCCGCTTGTCGCCGTAGCGTTCGATGAATCCGACGATCGCTTCCTCGTCCTCGAGCACCTCGGAATAGGGCGAGACCGGCAGGCCCCAGCCCCGCAGCAGCCCGTAGGTCTCGGACTGCGCCTCGGCGGCGAGGCCGGTGCGCGCACCGATGCCGTGCATGTAGGCATCGAGGGGGCGCTCGGCCGTCAGGGCCGGGTCCTTCTGCCGCAGCGAACCGGCGGCGGCGTTGCGCGGGTTGGCGAAGGGCGCCTTGCCGGCGGCGACCATGCGCTCGTTGAGCGCCGCGAAGTCCTTGGAGGGAATGAACACCTCACCGCGCACCTCGACCTCTTCGGGCACGTCGTCCCCAGTGAGGCGCCGCGGGATGGAGGCGATGGTGAGGACGTTGTGGGTGATGTCCTCCCCGGTGACGCCGTCCCCGCGGGTTGCGGCACGCACCAGTTCCCCGTTGCGGTAGAGCAGGTTCACCGCCAGGCCGTCGATCTTCAGCTCGGTGAGCCAGCGGACGCTGCTGCCGGGGCTGCGCTGCTCGATGCCGGCCAGGGCGCGCCGCAGCCAGACGGTGAGTTCCTCCAGCGAGAAAACGTCCTCGATGCTGTACATGCGCTGGAGGTGCTCCACCGGGGCGAAGGCCGAGGAGACGTCCCCGCCGACCTCCTGCGTCGGGGAATCGTTCGAGACAAGTTCGGGGTGCAGGGCCTCGATGGTTTCGAGGCGGCGGAACAGCGCGTCGAACTCGGCGTCGGACACCGTCGGTGCGTTCTCCTGGTAGTACGCATACCGGTGGGCGCGGATGGCGTCGGCGAGGTTCTGGTATTCCTCGCGGAGGTCCCCGCTAGGAGTCCCTGCTCCCGGGCTTGGAGTGCTGAGTGCGTCTTCTGTTCCTGAGGTCACCGTCCCATCTTGCCCTAAGGCCGCCGGGCGTTCTAGCGCGGCTCAGGGGGCCGCCGGCACTCCCGTGGCGTCGATGACGATGACCGTGACGTTGTCCCGCGCCCCCGAGCGGAGGGTGGCCTCGATCAGGGTGTCGGCCGCGGCCTGGGGGTCTTCGATGGTGGCCAGCACGTCGCAGATCTCCCCGTCGGTCAGTTCGCCGCTGAGCCCGTCGGAGCAGACGAGGATGCGGTCCCCCTCCTCCACCGGCATCAGCCAGAAGTCCGGCTCGGCGTCGTCCCCGGTGCCCAGGGCGCGGGTGACGACATGCCGGCGCGGGTGGGTCCGGGCCTGCTCCTCGGTGATCTGCCCGGTGTCCACGAGCTCCTGCACCTCGGAGTGGTCGATGGTGATCTGGCCGAACCGGCCGCCGCTGAGGCGGTAGGTGCGGGAGTCTCCGACATTGAAGAACAGCCAGTGGGGGGTGCCGGCGGCCTCGACGAGCACAACGCCGCTGAGGGTGGTTCCGGCCCGCCCGTTGGTCTGCTGCCGGATGCGCGCGTCGGCCTGCTGCACGAGTTCGTCGAGGTCCTCCGCGGCGAGCCGGGGCAGGCGGGTGCCGGCCAGAGGGCTCATGCCGAGTGTCTCCACGCAGAGCCCGCTGGCCACCTCCCCCGCCTCGTGGCCGCCCATGCCGTCGGCGACGGCGTAGAACGGGTCCGCCGCGATGAGTGAGTCCTCGTTGTTGTCGCGGCGCAGCCCCGTGTGCGTCGCGTAGCCGCACACGACGCGCAGGCCCTGTCCTGCGTCCGCGGGGACCTCCACCGGTCCGGTCATCGGCGGGCTCCGGCCGGGGGCCGACCGGTGCAGGGAATGGAGAACGGATGGTTTCCCGCGGGGGTGGTCAGCTGGTAGGTCATCTGTCCATTCTGCACCGGAGTCCAGAACGCCACCAGCGGTGGCTGTCCCGGGCGCCGCGGGTGGGTCAGTCGAGCACCAGCCCGGTCCCGCTCCCCCGCGCCAGGGTGACCGGGTGGACCTCGCCGAAGCCCCGCACGGTGCGGGCCTGCTGCGGGATCAGGATGAACTTCTCATTGCCGCTGAGCGTGGCGGCGGTGGTGGCGTCGATCAGCACGGTGCCGGGCTCGGCGAGGGCCGTCAGGCGTGCGGCGAGGTTCACTGTCGGACCGTAGATGTCCCCGAGCCGGGAGAGGATCCTGCCCCACACCATCGAGACCCGGGCGGAGGGCAGCAGGTCGTCCTCGGTGAAGGCCTTGGCCAGCGCCAGTGAGATCTCGGCGCCGGCCTCCGGTGACTCGGCGATGTAGAGCACTTCGTCGCCGATGGTCTTCACGAGGCGGCCGCCGCCGACCGAGATGATCTCGGCGCACTTGTTCTCGAAGCGCTGCACCAGCTGGGCGAGGGTGCGCTCGTTCATCTGCCGGGAAAGGCTCGTGTAGGACACGAGGTCGGCGAACCCGACGGCACGCGCCAGCGGCAGCGGGGCGTCGTCCTCGTCGCCGTCCCGGCCCTCCTCGCTGGCCCGCAGGCCCGACTCGGCCCGCAGGGCAAGGCGCTGGACGGCGGCGTTCATCTGGCGCCGCCACGCGTACACGAGTGTCTTCTCGAGCGGCTCGATGAGGTCCGGGAGTTCCGCGACCAGCGCCTTCCGGGCGACGGCGTCGGGGATGCCGCGCTGGACGACCATCTCCTCGACGAGGGCCTCGATCTGCCACACGACCATGCGGTCGGTCATCTGGCCGACCGCCCGCGTGATGGAGATGGCGGCGTCCTCGGTGAGCTGCTCCCGGCGGACGAGCTCGATGATCGTCATCAGCGCGTCCTTGTCCTTCTCGGTGAAGGCCACGTCCTCGTCGCCGATGTTCGGGAAGCCCATGGCCCGCCAGAGCTTGCGGGCCGACAGCAGGGAGACCCCGGCGCGGGCCGCCACCTCGCGCCGGCGCAGGGTGCGCTCGGCGCCGAGCAGTTCGATCTCGAGCTGGCGGATCGCTTCGCGGTTCGGCTCCACCGGTGCGGGGTTGGGCGGAAGGGAGGGGGGCTCGGGGGACGGACCGTCCGGGGCCGGGAGGTCCTCGGGCTGCCACACCGCCTTGGGGGACGCGGGGGCGGCGGCGTCCGCATCGGGACGGCTTGCCGTTGTCATACTGCCTCACCCCTCCAGGCCGGCCCTGAGTCGCCCTGGGGGAATCCGGGGTGCTGCGGCCCGCCGGGCCCCGCCGAGCCCATCATGGCCTGGCCGTTGAACTGCGCCGCCGGCGGGAGCTCCCCCACCGCTTCGGCGACATGGTCGCGGAACACGGCGACGCGCGGCACGTCCCGGTAGCCCACGGAGCGGCCGAACCCGAGGTCGAGGGTGAGCGTCCCGCTGCCGAAAATCCGCTGGAGAAGGGACTGGGTCACCCCGACCTGCTGGACGGCGGCCAGGGGAACCTCGTACTCGCTGCGCCGGGTCATGCCGCGGCGGTGGATGAGGCGCAGGTTCGTCAGGATGTAGCGGCCCGCCAGCCACCGCAGCAGCGGACGGAGGAAGATCCGGGCCAGAAGCAGGCCGCCGCCGACCGCCGCGACGGTGACGAGGAGGCTCTGCCACCGCTGGAATTCGAGCGCGACCGCGGCGCGGCTGAGCCAGCCCAGGGCGTAGCCACCGGCGGCGAGCACGACCAGGGCGCCGGCCGACGGCCAGAACAGGACCCGCGGCGCCGGCCGCGTCCGGGTGAGGACCTGCTCCCCGGGGGCGAGCTTCACCTTCATGCCGCCCTCCCGGTGCCGGCTGCGGCGGGCGTTGCTGCCGGCGCCATCAGGCGTCCGGGCCGGCGGGCCGCAGGTGCACGATGTCGCCGACCGAGACCGTGTGCCGCGCGCCGTCGTCGTCGCGCACGACGAGCCCGCCGTGCTCGTCGAGGGCCAGGGCGGAGCCGGTCAGCGCGCGGCCGCCGGGCAGCTCCGCCCGGACGGCCCGCCCTAGGGTGTGCATCCGGGCGGAGACGGCCGCGGTGAGGGTGCTGCCATCCGGGAGGGCGGCGGAGGCGTCGCCGTCGACGGCGCAGAAGGCCGCATAGCGTGCGGCGAAGGTGCGCAGGAAGGACTTGAGGAGGATATTGCGGTCCGTGGTGCCCGCGTACTCGAGCAGCAGGGACGTGGCGGTGGGCACCGGCAGTTCCGAGTCGGTGAGGCTGACATTGAGCCCGACTCCGATGACGAGGGCCGGGGGTGCCCCGTTGGCGCCGGGCACGAACCGGGCCAGCACCCCGGCCAGCTTCCGCGAATCCACGATGACATCGTTGGGCCACTTCAGCTGCGGGCTCACCTCGGTGCGGTCCTCGACACTCTCGGCGAGGGCCAGCGCGGCGAGCAGTGAAAGCCACGAGTAGCTCCCGGTGGGGAGGGGCCGGCCACCGGCGTTGACGGGCCGCAGCAGCAGGCTCACGATCAGCGAGGAGCGCTCGGGGGCCACCCAGCTGCGGCCGAGGCGTCCGCGCCCGGCGCGCTGCACCTCGGCGGTGAGCACCGAGAGGTCGGGCCACCGCTCCGGTTCCCGCTCGGCCAGCTCGGCCAGGTCATCGTTCGTCGAGCCGGTCTCCTGAACCAGCTCAACGCGTGCATACGGTCCGCCCGGGGCGCACAGGGCCACCGTCAGCGCCGCCGCGTCCAAACCGGGTCGCTCCAGGTTTGAGTAGCGGTTGGTCATGCCTTCGATTCTACCCAGCCGGGCAGCGCCCACCGGCTTACAGGAAAATGTCCTGCACCAGCCGGTCCTCGGGCGCGCCCAGGCTGTACGGGGTGAAGTCGCTTACGCCCTCCTCCCGGAGCACCTGCTCGTCGGTGAAGAAGTTGCCGGTGCACCCGCGCGAGTCGCGGGAGAGCACGGCGTGCGCCGCATCGGCGACGATCTCCGGGCTGCGGGCGGCCTGGACGAGGGTTTCGCCGCCGGGCATGTTGCGGATGGCCGCGGTGTCGATCAGCGTGCGCGGCCACAGGGAGTTGACGGCGATGCCCTCCGGGCGCAGTTCCTCGGCCAGGCCGAGGGTCGTCATGCTCATTCCGTACTTGGCCATCGTGTAGGCCAGGTGCGCGCCCGCCCACTTCGGCTCGAGGTTCAGCGGCGGGGACAGGGTCAGGATGTGCGGGTTGTCCGAGCGGCGCAGCGCGTCGAGGGAGAACTTGCTGAGCAGAAAGGTGCCGCGGACGTTGACGTCGGCCATCAGGTCGTAGCGCTTCATGTCGACGTCGGGGGTCCGCGACAGGTCGATCGCTGAGGCGTTGTTGACGACGGCGTCGATCCTTCCGAAGCGTGCGAGCGCGGCATCGACCGCGCCCCGCACGTCCTCGTCCCGGCGGACGTCGCCGACGATGGGCAGCGCAACCCCTCCGGCCTCCTCGATCCGCCGTGCGGCACTTGAGACGGTCCCCTCCAGCCGGGGGTGCGGCGCGCCGGTCTTGGCCAGGAGCACGATGTTCGCCCCGTCGCGGGCGGCCCGCAGGGCGATGGCCAGCCCGATGCCCCTGCTTCCGCCGGACATCAGGAGGGTCCGCCCGCGCAGGGGCGCCTCCGCTGACACCGGGGCCGGGGCTGCGTTTTCGTGTGCGTTGCTCGCGGTCATGGGGCAAGAATACGCAGTCCGGACGGCGGAACCGGGTGCGACGCACCGAATGTTACCGACGGGTAACCCACCGCTTGGGTCTAAGTGTTCGCCCCGGAACCTGTAGGAGTCCTACAGTCGGGAGGTAACCAGCCCTCACTAGACTGGGACGGTCGCTCGTTTTTTTGGAGGATTCCTCACAAGGAATCCTTCGAAGGCGGACCCGCCCAACGCCCGCCCCACCCAGCACCCCCGGAGATTCAATGAAGCAAGACGTGGAACCCGACCTCAAGACGACCGCCGGCAAGCTCGCCGACTTCCGGCGCCGCCAGAGCCAGTCGCTGCTGCCGTCCGGCCCGGAAGCCGTCGAACGCCAGCACGCCCGCGGCAAGAACACGGCCCGCGAGCGCATCGACCTCCTCGTCGATCCCGGGTCCTTCGTCGAGTTCGATGCCCTGGCCGTCCACCGCTCGAACGCCTTCGGCATGGACAGCAAGCGGCCCCTCGGGGACGGCGTGGTGTCCGGCTACGCCACGGTCGACGGTCGGCTGATCGGAATCTACAGCCAGGACTTCACGGTCTTCGGCGGCTCCCTCAGCCAGGTCAACGGCGAGAAGATCGTCAAGGTCCAGGAATTCGCCCTGCGCAACGGCTGCCCGGTGGTGGGCATCAACGACGGCGGGGGCGCCCGCATCCAGGAGGGCGTCGCCTCCCTGGCGATGTTCGCCGACATCTTCCGCAACAACGTCCACGCCTCCGGCGTGGTCCCCCAGATCTCCCTGATCCTCGGGCCGTGCGCCGGCGGCGCCGCGTATTCCCCCGCGCTGACCGACTACGTGGTGATGGTCGACAAGACCTCCCACATGTTCATCACCGGCCCGGACGTCATCAAGGCCGTCACCGGCGAGGACGTCGACATGGAGACCCTCGGCGGTGCGCGGCAGCACAACACCACGACCGGCACCTCGACCTACCTCGCGACCGACGAACAGGACGCCGTCGGCTTCGTGCGCGAACTGCTCGAGTACCTGCCCTCGAACAACCTCGCCGAGGCCCCGCTCGGGGAGTTCACCGAAATGCTCGAGACAACGGTCGAGGACGAGGCCCTCGATTCGCTGATCCCGGACTCCGCGAACCAGCCCTACGACATGCACGCCGTCATCGCCGCGATCGTCGACGACGGCCACTTCCTGGAGATGCAGGCGCTCTACGCGCCGAACGTGCTCATCGGCTACGCCCGCGTGGAGGGCCACACGATCGGCATCGTCGCCAACCAGCCGATGCAGTTCGCCGGGACGCTGGACATCAACGCC
Source organism: Arthrobacter melezitosi (assembly GCF_054511055.1). Classification (NCBI taxonomy): domain Bacteria; kingdom Bacillati; phylum Actinomycetota; class Actinomycetes; order Micrococcales; family Micrococcaceae; genus Arthrobacter; species Arthrobacter melezitosi. The sequence continues at coordinate 8,923 of NZ_JBTNDJ010000006.1, read as the reverse complement.
TCCGAGAAGGCGGCCCGCTTCGTCCGCCACTGCGACGCCTTCAACATCCCCATCCTGACCCTCGTCGACGTTCCCGGCTTCCTGCCCGGCAAGGACCAGGAGTTCAACGGGATCATCCGCCGCGGCGCCAAGCTCCTCTACGCCTACGCCGAGGCCACCGTCCCGAAGGTGACCGTCATCACGCGCAAGGCCTACGGCGGGGCGTACATCGTGATGGGCTCGAAGAAGCTCGGCGCCGACCTCAACCTGGCCTGGCCCACGGCGCAGATCGGCGTCATGGGCGCCCAGGGCGCGGTGAACATCCTCTACCGCGGCCACCTGAAGGCCGTCGCGGACGCCGGCGGCGACGTCGAGGCGGCACGCGCCGAGGTCGTCGCACAGTACGAGGAGGAGCTGCTCAACCCGTACCAGGCGGCGCAGCTCGGCTACGTCGATGCCGTCATCGCCCCCTCGGACACGCGGGTCCAGGTGGTCCGGGCGCTGCGGGCCCTGCGGGACAAGCGCTCGACCCTGCCGGCCAAGAAGCACGGGAACATCCCGCTGTGAGCGCCGGGACACCGGAGGAGGAACCGCTGCTCCGTGTGGTGGCGGGCAACCCCACCGACGAGGAGGTGGCGGCGCTGACCGCCGTCGTGCTGGCGCTGGCGGACACCGGGGAGTCCTCCGACCGGCGCGGCCCCGGCCGGTCCTGGCTCCGCCGGACGCTGCTGCGGCTGCACCCGCTGCCCGGGCCCGGCTCATGGCGGCGCAGCGGCAGGTAGCCCCGCCTCCGCCCAACCCCGCCGCCGCCGGGACCGGCCGCCCTGCGTGTCCGGCCGCCCTGCGGGTCCCGCCGTCCCGTGCGCCCGGCCGGTGCGGTCCCGGGCGCCCGGGCCGGCCACGCGGTCGGCCGGCGGTACGGTCAGCGCGGGTCGGTGACCGTACCGAGGAACAGCGGCAGGCCCGTGCCTTCATGGACCACCGCGTAGAGGAACGGCCGGTCGACCTCCAGCACCAGCTCCGGATCGACCGGCGCCGAGGTGACCATCACCTCGATCTGGGTCACCGCCGCAGCCACCGTCCCCTTCTCCCCCACGGTGATCGAGGCACCCTGCGCCGCCGCCGAGACGGCCGCGTCCCGCTGGATGGCGTGCAGGTCCGGCGCAGCACCCAGGGTCTCCCTGAGTCCGAGGTCCCGCAGCAGCGGCACGAGGTCGAGGCGGGCCGCGGAGTCCCACCGCGGCAGGCCCAGCCCGAGGAAGACCTCCCCCGCATTCTCCATTTCGGCGGCGACCTCGAGCAGCGCCTCCTCCGTTCGCGCCGGCAGGTCGGGCCTGTTGCCGGATGCGGCGGCGCCGTCATCGAGCACCAGCCGCAGCACGAAGCCCTCGGTGTAGGGCAGGTCCACCGCCAGCCAGCCGGGTCCGGCGCCATACCGGGCCCGGACCCGGCCGTACATCCTGTCGGCCGCCACCACCGAGCCGTCCAGCAGCCGGAACTCCTCCGGGCAGGTCCCGGATGGGTCGAAGGGCTCCGCCCAGGCGGCCGCGAAGTAGGCGGTGCTGAGCAGCGACAGGGTGGTGTCCGGGTCGTACTTCAGCGGTGCCTCCGGGATCCGCCCACCGGTGGAGGCCGCCACCCAGTCGTCGATCACCGCCTTGGTGGCGGGATCCGCGTAGTCCACGGAGTGCACGCCGGCTCCGTGGTGAAGTGCCACGGCCGCCAGGAAGTCCTTCCCGGCGGGAGTCCTCCGGTCGACGAACACGGCGTTGGCCAGGTGCAGCACCGGTGGAGCCGGGGGATCCTCCTCATCGACCGCACCGGGATCGCCGTCGTACCGTGCGAGCTCGGCCATCAGGGACCCGAGCGCCGCGTCGCGGCCCTCCGCCGGCAGGCCCAGGACCCCGTCCAGTTCGGCGGCGGTGGTCGAGCCGGCCCCGGTCCGCAGCAGCAGCAGGGCGTACAGGGCACTGACCGGGCTCGTCACGGGGTTGCTGCCGGGCGCCGCGGCCAGCAGCGCCGCGCCCACCCGGTAGGCGGCCCGGCACATTGCCTCCTCCGCCGGCGGAACGGGCGCCTGCCGGCGGCCCTTCCCGAACTGCCCTCCGTCGTCCAAGGAATAGTTCCGCGGGTCCCCCGCCGTCGTGTCCATGCCCCCACCCTAGGCGCCGGCCGGACCGGCCGTGGGTTTCCCCATGGCGCCATGCGGAAGCGGGCGGGCCGGAGCCGATATTTCAGTCCACCCGTAATCTCGGTCCACCCGTAGCCCGGGGCAACGGACGACGCTAGGCTCGGCCTGTGACCAACGACACTCCTTCAGTCCACGACCCCTCCTCCGACCCGGACGCCGGCGCCGCCGCGCGGCAGCCGACGGCCATCGACGCCGTCGCCGAGACCTACACCGCCACCCTGACCCGGCTCGACCCGGGTTTCGCCACCGTCCTCGGCGTGCCCGGCCGCGAGACCGAATTCCGTGATTTTTCCCCGGCCGGAATCGAGGCCTTCGCCGAGGCGGCCCGCTCCGCCCTTGCCGACCTCGCCGGATTGGAGCCGGTCGACGACGTCGACGCCGTCACCCTCGACGCGATGCGCGAACGCCTCGGGCTTGAACTGGAGATCCATCAGACCGGGGCGAACCTCTCCGAGCTCAACAACCTGGAAAGCCCCGCCCAGACCGTCCGGGCCATCTTCGACCTCATGCCGACGGCCACCGAGGAGCACTGGGCGCACATCGCCGGCCGCCTGTCGAACGTCCCGGCGGCCCTCTCCGGCTACATCACCTCGCTGCGGCGGGGGCGCGAACTCGGCCTCGTGGCCGCCGGCCGCCAGATCTCCATCGTCATCGACCAGGTCACGAAGTACGCCGAGGACGGCGGCTTCTTCGACAGCTTCGCCGCGGGCGCGGCGACGGACGACGGCCCGGTGACCGGCCCGCTCGCCTCGGACCTGCGCAGCGGAGCCGAGGCCGCCCGCAGGGCGTACCGCGGCCTCGCCGCGTTCCTGCAGGAGGAACTGCTGCCGGGCGCCCCGACACGGGACGCCGTCGGCCGCGAACGCTACGCACTGATGTCCCGGCTCTTCCTCGGTTCCGCCGTCGACCTTGAGGAGACGTACCAGTGGGGCGTCGAGGAGCTCGACCGCATCATCGCCGAGCAGGAGGCGGTCGCCTCGGAGATCCGGCCCGGTGCCTCAGTTGAGGAGGCCATCGCGGTCCTCGACGCGGACCCGGCGCGCCAGCTCCAGGGCACCGACGCGCTCCGGGACTGGATGCAGAAGCTCTCCGACGGCGCGGTGGAGGCCCTCGCCGGCGTCCACTTCGACATTCCCGAGATCATGCGCACCCTCGAATGCCGGATCGCCCCCACCCACGAGGGCGGCATCTACTACACGGGCCCGAGCGACGATTTCTCCCGGCCCGGGCGTATGTGGTGGTCGGTGCCCGAGGGCGAGGACTCCTTCACCACCTGGAAGGAGACGACGACGGTCTACCACGAGGGCGTTCCGGGGCACCACCTCCAGGTCGCCACGGCCGTCTACCAGCGGCGGCTGCTGAACTCCTGGCGGCGCAACGCCGTCTGGGTCTCCGGCCAGGGCGAGGGCTGGGCGCTGTACGCCGAGCGCCTGATGCAGGAGCTCGGCTTCCTGGACGACCCGGGCGACCGCCTCGGAATGCTCGATGCCCAGCGGATGCGCGCGGCCCGCGTGGTCTTCGACATCGGCGTCCACCTCGAACTCGAGGTGCCCGGGCGGTGGGGCTCGGGAACCTGGACCCCGGAGAAGGGGTACGAGTTCCTGCGGAAGAACATCGCCATCAGCGAGGGCCAGCTGAACTTCGAGTTCAACCGGTACCTCGGCTGGCCCGGGCAGGCCCCGTCCTACAAGGTGGGTCAGCGGCTGTGGGAGCAGATCCGCGACGAGGTGAGGGAACGCGAGGGCGAGGCCTTCGACCTGCGGGCCTTCCACACCCGGGCCCTGAACCTCGGGTCCGTGGGCCTCGATACGCTGCGCCGGGCCCTGCTGAGCTAGGGATCCGGCCGTTCCCGCCGGAAGGGGGGCCGGGAGCCGCCGCCGGAGCGGCGTGCGGCCCGGTTCCCCGGGCGCCCGCGGCCTGCATAGGGTAGGGGAATGACTCTGCGCCTGATCCTCGCCTCGGCCTCCCCCGCCCGCACCAAACTCCTGCGGGAGGCCGGCATCCGGCACACAACGCTCGTCTCCGACGTCGACGAGGCCGCCGTGGCCGCCGGGTACGGCGAGCTCGACGCTTCCGACACCTCCCTGCTGCTCGCCCGGGCCAAGGCCGAGGCGGTCGCCTCCCTACCCGAGGCCGACGGCGCCCTCGTGGTGGGCTGCGACTCCATCTTCGAATTCGAGGGCGAGGCGCACGGCAAGCCGTACGATCCCGACGTCGCCCGCGCCCGGATCCGGCGCATGAGCGGCTCCTCCGGCGTACTCCACACGGGGCACTGGCTCATCGACAACCGGGAGGACGGTTCGGGCGCCACCATCGGCGGCGTCAACTCCGCCAGCGTCCACTTCGGGGTGATGTCCGACGCCGAGGTGGACGCCTACGTCGCCAGCGGCGAACCGCTGCACTGCGCCGGCTCCTTCACCATCGACGGATTGGGAGGCGCCTTCATCGAACGCATCCAGGGCGACCCCCACACCGTGGTCGGGCTGAGCATCTCGACGCTGCGCGCGCTGCTGGCCTCCGCGGGCGTCCCGGTGACCGACCTGTGGGAATCCGCGGCGCGGGCCTGAGCGGTTTGTAGAACCCCTACAAAGAAGCGGGCCGCAACACGCAACAGCGGCACCGTTTATGGGCGGAATCAACAATTAGACGCTAGGCTCCGATCAGACCCGAAGGAGCATTCCACCCCATGAGCACACCACCGCCAGGCACCGTCCCCGCGCCCCTGCCGCCCGCCGCCACCCCCGATGCCGTGTCCACCTCGGTGACGAAGGTGCTCGTCGCGAACCGCGGCGAGATCGCCGTCCGGGTCATCCGGGCCGCGAAGGACGAGGGCATCGCCTCGGTCGCCGTGTACGCCGATTCGGACCGCGACGCCCTGCACGTGCGGCTCGCCGATGAGGCCTTCGCCCTGGGCGGGACCACCGCCGCCGAGTCATACCTGGTGATGGACCGCATCCTCGATGCCGCCCGGCGCAGCGGCGCCGACGCCATCCACCCCGGCTACGGCTTCCTCTCCGAGAACGCCGACTTCGCACGGCTCGTCCAGGAGGCCGGCCTGACCTGGATCGGCCCGTCCCCGGACGCCATCTCCAAGCTCGGCGACAAGGTCCAGGCCCGCCACATCGCCGACAGGGTCGGCGCACCGCTGGTGCCCGGCACGAAGGACCCCGTCGCCTCGGTGCAGGAAGTGCTCGACTTCGCCGACGAGTTCGGCCTGCCCATCGCCATCAAGGCCGCCTTCGGCGGCGGCGGCCGCGGCATCAAGGTGGTCCGGGAGCGCGGGGACATCCCCGAACTCTACGATTCGGCGGTCCGCGAGGCGACGGCCGCGTTCGGCCGCGGCGAGTGCTTCGTCGAGCGCTTCCTCGATGCCCCGCGGCACGTGGAGACCCAGTGCCTGGCCGATGCGCACGGCAACGTCGTCGTCGTCTCAACCCGCGACTGCTCGCTGCAGCGCCGCAACCAAAAGCTCGTCGAGGAGGCGCCGGCTCCGTTCCTGACGGCCGCCCAGAACGAGCGCCTCTACGAGGCCTCCAAGGCGATCCTGCGCGAGGCCGCCTACCAGGGCGCCGGCACCTGCGAATTCCTCGTCGGCAAGGACGGCACCATCTCCTTCCTGGAGGTCAACACCCGGCTCCAGGTCGAGCACCCGGTCTCCGAGGAGGTCACCGGCATCGACCTCGTGCGCGAACAGTTCCGCATCGCGCGCGGCGAGGCCCTCGGCTACGGCGACCCCGAGGTGCGCGGCCACTCCTTCGAGTTCCGCATCAACGGCGAGGACGCCGGCCGGGGCTTCCTCCCCTCCCCCGGCACCGTCGAAACGCTGAAGCTGCCCACCGGCCCCGGCGTCCGCGTCGATTCCGGCGTTGAGCAGGGCGAGGTGATCGGAGGGAACTTCGACTCGATGCTGGCCAAGCTCATCGTCACCGGCGCCACCCGCGAACAGGCCCTGCAGCGGGCCCGGCGCGCCATCGCCGAAATGGAGGTCGGCGGGATGCCCACGGTGCTTCCCTTCCACGCCGCCGTGGTCGCCGATCCCGCGTTCGCTCCTGCCGAGGGCCCCTTCACGGTCCACACCCGGTGGATCGAAACGGAGTTCGACAACCGGATCGAGCCGTGGACACCCACCGGAACCGACCCGGCTCCCGAGGAATCGCGGCAGCGGGTCACCGTCGAGGTGGGTGGGCGCCGCCTCGAGGTCGTCCTTCCGGCCGGGCTCGGCGCCGGCAACGGCAGGCAGCCCTCGGCGGGCAAGCCCCGGAAGTCCCCGCGTCCCCGGGCCGGGACGGCGGTCGCCAACGGCGATGAGCTGACCTCGCCCATGCAGGGCACCATCGTGAAGGTCGCCGCGTCCGACGGCGACAAGGTGGCCGAGGGCGACCTCATCGTGGTCCTCGAGGCGATGAAGATGGAGCAGCCGCTGACCGCGCACAAGGCGGGAACGCTTACCGGCCTGTCCGCCGCCCCGGGCGACACTGTGTCGGCCGGATCGGTGATCGCCGCCATCCGCTCCTGAGCGGCGGGCGGTCAGTCGTCCTCCTTCGGCTCCTCCGGTTTCCCCTTGCCGGAGTCGTCGTTGCCCTTGCCCGGGTCGTCGTCCTTGTTGCCCTTGCCCTGGTCCTCGGCGTCCTTCGGATCCTCGGGCTTTGGCTCCTCGGGCTCGGGTTCCTGCGGCGCCGGTTCCTCGGGCTCGGGTGCCTCCGTCTCCGGTTCAACCTCGGCCGGTGTGGGTTCAACCGGCGCGGGCTCGACCGGCGCCGGCACCACCGGTGCCGGCGGTGCGGCGGAGGTCGGAACCGGTGCGGGGGGCGTCGCCGACTCCGACGGGTCCGGTTCCTCCCCTTCCTCTCGGATCGCGGCAATAACGGCGTCGATCCTCGCCTCGATCAGCGCCGCGCGCTCCCCGGACACCGTGCCGGCCGCCGCCGCCGACTCAACCTCCTGCCGCAGGGCCTCGGCGCGGTCCACGGCCGCCTGCGTGTTCCCCGCGGCGGTCAGGTCGGCGATCTCGCGCACCGACGCCTGAAGGTCCCGGGCGGCCTCCGCCTCAAGGGCGCCGGTTGTGCCGCAGCCGGACAGGGCAAGCGTCCCGGCCACGGCGGCCGCCAGGACCGGACTGAGCACGCCCCTTCGGATTCTCCGCTTCATGGGTTCACGCTTTCGTAGAGTTCCTCGAGTCTTTCGCCGGGTGTTCCCGGCACCGACGGCAGCGGCTCGGGGCCGGCCCCCGGCCCGGCGGGCCGGTTCAGCACCACCGCGGCCAGCACCGCCAGCGCTGCGAGCACCACCGCCATGGCAATCGCCCAGCCGGGAACGCCCCGGCGTTGCCGGCTAGGTGCCCGGGAGGCGTTCCCCGCCGGTGCCGCCGCGCCGTGCGGACCAGCCGCCCACGCCCCCGCCCCGGCGGGAACCTCCGCCGACGCAGGGCCCCGGCCAGCCGCGGCAGGCGGGGCCGCAGGGGCGGCAGGCACGGCCGCCGTCGGAACCGGCAGTGCCGTCGTGCGTGATGCTGCCGCCGGCAGTGCCGTCGTGGGTGCGGCCGCCGGCAGCGACGTCGTCGGAGCCCCCGCCGCGGGCAGGGCCGCTGTCGGCAGGTCCACCGGGGGGACCGCCGACATCGGAGCCGTTTCGGGCGCGGATCCCGGTCCCGTAGCCGGGGCCGCCGGCAGGGGTACGGCCCGGGTGGGCTCCGGCGGAACCGGCACCGCAGACACGGCGGCACCGGCACCGGCGCCGTCCAACTCGGCGAGGGCCGTCGCCACCGCGCGGGCGTCGGGTCGGGCCGCGGGGTCGTCGAGGGTCATCGCGGCGAGGAGGTCACCCATCCCGGCGCCGGCGCACGACGGAATGGAGGGGCTGCGGTGCAGCCGGGCGAGGGCGCTCTCGACCCCGGTCCCCGGGAAGGCCCGTTCGCCGGTCAGGCACTCGATCAGCACCAGGCCCAGGGAGTAGATGTCCGTGGCGGTGCCCACGACCTCGCCGCGGGCCTGCTCGGGGCTGAAATAGGCGGCGCTGCCGATGACCTGGCCGGTCGCGGTCATTCCGCCGCCGTCGAAGAATCGGGCGATGCCGAAGTCGGTCAGCAGGTAGGTGAATACCCCGCTTCCGGGCTCGGCGTCGCGGGTCAGGATGTTGGAGGGCTTGATGTCCCGGTGGATGACGCCGCGGTGGTGGATATGGTGGAGCGCCCGGGACAGGTCAAGGCCCACATGGCGGGCACCCGCGGGAGGAAGGGGCCCGGTCCGCAGCAGGGCCCCCAGGTCAGGGCCCGGAATGTACTCCATCACGAGGTAGGCGCCGTCGCCGGAGGCGTGTTCGGTGTCCATGTCGAGCACCCGGACCAGCCCCGGGTGGTCGAGCCCGGCGAGGAGCCGGGCTTCGACGGATCCGCGTTCGATTCCGTCGGCGGTGCCCGGCCGGAAGACCTTGATCGCGACGTCGCGCTCCAGGCGGGTGTCCCGGCCCAGGTAGACCTCGGCCATGCCCCCGGCGCCCACGCGCCTGCCCAGCGCATAGCGCCCCCCGGCAAGTGTGTGAACCGTCATTGCTCCCGCATCCAGTAATCGTAAGTACGCTTCCTTTAGTCGATTGTACGGGCATCGCGCCACCGGTGCGGTACCCGGAAAGGGGCCGGTGCCGCACTCGAAAGGGCGGGTGGAGTGCCAAGTGGAGGGGTTAAACGACGCCGGCGGGGGTTTCTTGGGGGGAGGGGCCGTTTTTTTGTTTGGAGGGGGGAGGTCGAGGGGTTGGTTT